>JAVBTZ010000216.1:0-10056 GCA_031555915.1 Planctomycetota bacterium | reverse complement strand
TTTGCTCAAAAATGAAGGGCCGCGTAACTAGTTTCTGATGGGTTTTTACCGAATAATGAAACCGCATTTCATTTTACGCGGCCCTTTAACCGCGTTTCAATAACCGCTTAACCGCTTTAACCGCGCACCGCTATTTGACTTTTTTATAACCGCATCCACGGGGGGCTGGTTGCGCCCCCCCGGCCCCCGCAACCAGCGTGACGCTGGACCCAATTGGCGCAAAGCGTAAATGAAACGTCCCCCCCCTCCCCCTACCCCCTCCTACCGCAGCCGGCTGCCAGCCACCCCCCACTCACCCCGCCAAAACGTGCCAACAGGACAAACCCGCCGACTAATACCCATCCTCTCACCAACCGAATCCGGCAACGACAAATCCGCATCCTCAATTTTGAAAACGCTGAAAGCCGCCTCCACCCCCACCTCCAACCGCGCCTCCCCAAGTCCAAGCACCCGCCGAGGAGTTGCCGTCACCCCCACCAAAACCTGCTCCAACGACAACCCCAACCCCAACATTTTCGACATGACCAAAGACAAATCCCAGACCGGACCGTCCATATTCCAAGCATACAGGTCAGTCCCCAAAGTGTCAGGGAAAAGCCCCCGCTCAAAACACTCCCGCGCCACCCGATAAGAAAACGAACCCGAACCATGCCCAACATCAAACACCACCCCGCGCTCCTTGGCCCGCCGCGCCGCCGCAATTACCCAGGCGTCAGCCACCAAACTGCTGATCGGCTTCCCATTGTAACAATGAGTTAGAATGTCCCCCGGGTCCATCCAATCCATCACCTCTTCCGGCAAAGGGAGAGGAAGGCCAATATGGACCATCAACGGGAGCTTCAGAACCCGCGATATTTTCTTGGCCAACTTGAGCGGCAGAAGATCCGTGTCCTTGACAATGTACGAACACAACCGCACCTTCAACCCGGCAATGAGCCCGGCGTTTTCCCCGACCGTTTTAAGGATCCGCTCGACGTCGATGTCAGCCATGACCCTCACGTCAGGCACCCGGTTGGCGGCCACAATACCGGCCGACCCGACATTGAGAAAAGGGATGACCCGCTCGCGGGCAGGCTTGATGATTAAATCCCGCAACCCGGGGAAATTCGCCTCGCCGGCCGAACCGGCGTCGACCAGAATCGGTACCCCCGTGGCCAGGCCAATGTCCTGCGGCCGACAAGAGAGATCGGTGGCGCCCCAGTAAACATGGGTATGCAGGTCAATCCAGGCCGGGGCTAGGTAAGCGCCGGCGAGATCGAGGACGGCGGCGCCTTCCGGCGCTTGCAGGTTGTCGCCCACTTCGCGGATTAGCCCGTCCGCCACGGCGATGTCGCGGCCTGCTTGACCGGAGTGGCCAGGAAAGGCGATGGGACGGACATTTTGCAATAGATATGGAGTGGACATGGTACCGCTCCCAATCGGAATCTGAAGTTTAGGTATAGCCTTGCCTGGGATGGGCGGGGGGAATTGCTTGGGTGTATTCTGTAATTAAGGAATATATTTCACAGCTATATAACAACATGATACCACCATTTGCCGCTTAGTCAAATAATTACGCCATTTCGGGGTTTGTTTTTTATTTCGCGGGATTTTTTGTTTGAAAAATGTCATCGGTCGGTTATAGTGAATTCCAAACAGTCTTCATACCTTAACCCAGGAAATAACGCTTAACCTCGCCTTACCTCCACCAGAGATATGATCTCTACGCTACGCCTACCTAATTATACAGGTAATGTTAAAACAACAGGGATAATGTACTAACGATGCTCAGTCGTAATGTCAAAAAAGCCGCCGGCGACAACCTCACCGCCCGCAGCATCAATCTAATTATCGATCGCATCCGCAGCGGCGAATTGAAACGCGGCGAGCAGCTCCCTCCTCAAGACGAAATGGCCCGAAGCCTCGGGGTCAGCCGCACCGCCTACCGTGAGGCTTTGAAGGAACTATCCTATCGCGGCATCATCGACAGCCGCCACGGCCACGGCACGTTCATCTGCGACAAAATGGTGGAGGAGAACGAAACGCTGGAAGCGCGGTTGATTCTCGAGCCCCCAACCGCCCGCCTCGCCACCCAACGCGGCGACGAACCCGATTTCCGCCGCTTGAGCGAGATGTGCGAGGTCATGGCCCTGGAGGTCCAGGCCGGCGACGGCCAGGCTTTTTCCAAGTCGGACCTTCAGTTCCACGGCGCCATTGCCGCGATGTCCCGTAATCAAGCCCTGTGCATGCTGTTCGCCTCGGTGCAGGACATGACCCTCCACCAGTTGAACGTGGTGCATATCATTCCCGGCACCATGGAGAGAGCCTACATATATCACCAGGAAATCACCCGGGCCATGGCCATGCGCCAGGCGGAACTGGCGAAAGAGGCGATGGAACGCCATTTGGAAGACGTCATCACCACCCTGCAGGCCTGGCAGTTCAAGGAACATGCCATGCGGAAAGGACAATCATGATAATCCCCATCCCATTTGGAAAAACCCACTTGGACCTGAACCTGGAGGATTCGCGCCTCCGCGGGATCCTCGTCTCCAAGCTGCACGAACTGAAATCGACCCGGCCCGAACGGGACATCGTCAAGGACGCCATGCGGAGCCCCGTCGGCACGCCCACCCTGGCCGAATTGGCGCGCGGCAAAAAGCGCTTCGTCGTCGTCACCGCCGACCATACCCGGCCGGTCCCGAGCCGCATCACCCTGCCTCTTATACTTGAGGAAATCCGCCAAGGCGCGCCCGACGCCGAAATCCTCATCCTCATCGCCACCGGCTGCCACCGCCCCATGACCGAAGCGGAAATGCGGGATCGTTTCGGCAACGATGTTTTCGAACGCGAGCGTTTTCTGGTCCACGACGCGTCGGACAACAGCTCGCTCGTCAGTATTGGCACCCTGCCTTCGGGCGGCGACTGCATTGTCAACAAAGCCGTGCTGGACTGCGATTTATTGTTGTCGGAAGGTTTTATCGAGCCGCATTTCTTCGCCGGTTTCTCGGGTGGCCGCAAGGCGGTTCTGCCGGGGAGCGCCAGCCGGGCCAGCGTTCTCGCCAACCACTGCGCCGAATTCATCGCCTCCGACCGGGCCCGCACCGGCATCCTGGACGGCAACCCCATTCACCGGGACATGATCTACGCCGGCCGCACCGCCAAGCTGGCCTACATCGTCAACGTGGTTTTGGACGCCGACAAGAAAGTGGTGGCCGCCTTCGCCGGCGACATGGACGCGGCCCACCGCGCCGGCTGCGCTTTCCTGGAGAAGTACGCCCTGGTCAAGGCCATTCCCGCGGATTTGGTCGTCACCTCGAACGGCGGCTATCCCCTGGATCAGAACCTTTACCAGGCGGTGAAATCCATGACCGGCGCCGAAGCCACCTGCCGTAAGGGCGGGGTCATCATCGTCGCGAGCGAATGTTCCGACGGCCATGGCGGGGCCGATTTTGCCCGTACTTTCGAGAAGATTAAGACGGCCGAAGGGGTGATGGCGGAGATTCTCAAGCGCGGCCGCAACCAGACGGAGCCGGACCAATGGCAGATTCAGATTTTCTGCCGGGTGCTGATGCACGCGTCGGTAATCATGGTCACCGGGAAGGGGGCGCCCCGCGAGATGGTGGAAAAATTGAACATGAAATGGGCGCCGACCTTGGCTGAGGCCATGCGGATGGCCGAGGGGATTCTCGGGAATCCGCGGGCGGAGGTGACGGTGGTGCCGGACGGGATTGGGGTGATTGTCGAAGCGTGACCGGGGGCGGTTGCAAGGACACTTTTTTGGGAATTTCCCGTGATACTTTTTTTGAGGCGAACCACAAGTTGGAAGGAGAAGGCAGATGGGTAGGATTCCAATTCTTAGGGCCATTAACAAAGTGCCGGGCGGCCTGATGGTAGTGTTTCTGGTGCTGGGTTGTTTGACCAACACCTTCGCCCCCGAATCGCTGAAGATCGGCAGCTTCACCACGGCGTTGTTCAAGAACGGCGCCCTGCCGCTGATTGCGGTTCTGCTGTTCTGCAGCGGCGCGCAAATCACCGTCCGCACGGCGGGGGTGGCTTTGTGGAAGGGGATTGTCCTCAATTTCGCCAAAGTGGTGTCCGGCGTCGCCATCGGGGTCATCGTCGGCAAACTTCTCGGCCCCCACAACACCTGGCTCGGCCTCACCCCCCTGGCGTTCGTCTCCGCCATGTCCAACTCGAACGGCGGCCTCTACACCGCTCTCGCCTCGAAGTACGGCGACGAATCCGACATCGGCGCCATCGCGGTAATTTCCTCGAACGACGGCCCGTTCTTCGAAATGTTGTTCATGGGCATGGCGGGTCTCGCCAACATTCCCTGGATTGCCCTGCTGGCGGTCATCCTCCCCATTCTCATCGGCATGGTTCTCGGCAACCTCGACCACGACATCAAGAAGTTCCTGGCCCCGGGCGTCCTCCTGTCCATTCCCTTCTTCTCCTTCCCCCTTGGCGCCGGCCTCGATCTGCACCAGTTGCTTGAAGCCGGCGTTCCCGGCATTATTCTCGGTCTCCTGACCGTGTTCGTCACCGGCATCTGCGGCTACTACCTGTTTAAATGGTGCGTGCCCAAGAAGGACCGCAAGTCCGACGCCGTCGGCGCCGCGATTGGCACCACCGCCGGCAATGCCGCCGCCACCCCCACCGCTTTCGCGACCGTCGACCCGTCCTTCGCGCCTTATGCCGGCGTCGCCACTTTGCAGGTCGGAGCCTCCATCATCATCACCGCCCTCCTGTGCCCGCTCATGGTCGATTATCTCGCCAAGCGTCAGAGAAGGAGGGAAGGCATTACCGATGAAATGGAAGAACAGAAAGAGCTGAAGGAAGAACTGGGTTCGCAATTGTAAGGTTGTTGGAAATGCCGTATCACCTACAGTTCATCCCCACGCCAACCGCATCCCTTGGAGGTTGCGGTTGGCGTATTTTCAAGGGAAAGGCGGGAGCATGCGCAAACGTTGGGCCGTGATAGCGGACGACTTCACCGGCGCCGGAGACTCCGGCGTCCATTTCGCCTTGAGCGGTTTCCGGACCGCCCTGGTGCTGGACGGCGCGGGGTTGGAGGAGGCTTACCGACACCACCAGACAGTATCCTTTTCCACCGAAAGCCGTTTCTCCCCGCCCGAGGAAGCGGCGGCGGCGGTGGCAAAAGCCGTGCGCGCCTGCCGCGCGGCCGGCGCGGATTTATTCTTCAAGAAGATCGACTCGACCCTTCGCGGCAATCTCGGACCGGAGATTCGCGCCATGCTGGACACGGGCGGCTTCGCCGCCGCCCTCCTCTGCACCGGCATGCCGAAAACCGGCCGGACCATCATTGACGGCCGCCTGTTGGTGCGGGGGGTGCCGGTGCATGAAACGGAATTGAGCCGGGACCCTTTCAATCCGGTCCCATGTTCGGTCGTTGCCGAGTTGCTGCCGTGCGAGGATTGCGGCTGCATCGGTCTGGAAGAGATTCGCAAAGGCGGGGTTGCCCTGGCCGAGACGATTCTCGCCCGGGCCGGGTCGGGCTGCGGCGTATTGGTGGCTGACGCCGAGACGGACGCCGACCTGAAAATTTTGGGGGAAGCCTTGCGCGGTTGTATGCTGGACGCCAAGGGTCGGCAGCGCATTCTTCCGGTGGGGGCGGGCGGCTTGGCGGAAGGGTTGGTGGAGAAGGGGGGCGTCGGAGTTTGCCCCGATCCCACGGGACGGTTGCTGGCGGTGGTGGGGAGTCTGACCGCCGTCAGCCGGGAGCAGGCGGAACGCGCGGCCAGCTCGGGTCTGTTTACGGTTTTGGAAATTGACCTTCCGGCGGCGCTGGCGAATGAGGAAAAAGAGTTGGCGCGGATTATTTCCGGCCTGGACGAAAGGGGAAATTCCCCTATCCTTGTGAGAAACGCCGTACTGCCGGCCGGAGGGAACTTGGCTCCCAGCCGTGAGGACGGGCTCCGCGCGGCCGGCATATTTGCCCGGGCGGCGCGGGCGATTGCGGTTCGGGCGGACTGTCGGCGTTTATATGTCACGGGGGGCAGTACGGCGGTGGCGGTGGCGGGGGAGTTGGGCCTAACCTCGGTGACCTTGGTAAAGGAGTGTAGCCCGGGGGTGGTTTTGTCTTCGTGCCGAAGCGATCGGGCGCCGGTCGACTGGTTTATTACCAAAGCGGGCGGGTTCGGTGCGCCCGACACCCTGGTTCACTTGGTCGACAAATAAACTGTTGCGTTGTAGAGCTAAAACCTCGACTTTTTAAGGAAATCGAGCGGCGGTTGGCTCGATTTCCGCAAAAAGTCGAGAAAACGAAATAGTGAAACCCATATTTAACCCAAAGGATATAGAGTTAACGCAGGACACCTATTCTACAGAGGACTACAGGACTTTAATGGTGAATTTACCTCATATTCCTCTACGTCTTTCGTGAATTTTGGGTTTAGATTATTTCATTATTTCACTCCGACAAATACAAAGGAAAAAAAATCGCGGCATTACGCAAAGGCAAAACATGACGACCTACAGACCCAAACTCGGCATCAGCATGGGCGACCCCGCCGGCATCGGCCCGGAAATCGTTATCAAGACCCTTTTGCAGCCGCATATATATAAAATTTGCCTGCCGGTGGTGGCGGCGGACCCGGAAGTGCTGGCCCGCGCGGCGAAGGATATAGTGAAAAGCGACGTCAAAATACGGGTCGTCGAAAAGGCCTCGGAGGCGGAGGGACTTTTCGGAACTATCGACGTTCTTCCCCTGGCTACGCGAGTGGGGGATTTTCGCTTGGGCGTTGTTTCCCCGCGTTGCGGCGCCGCCGCTTTCCAGTCGGTAAAAATGATCATCGAATTGGCCCTGGCCAAAGAATTGGACGGCACCGTTACCGCCCCCCTTAATAAAGAGGCGATGAACCTGGCCGGCCACCATTACGACGGCCACACGGAAATCTACGCCAGCCTGACCGGCAGCAAAAATTACGCCATGCTGCTGGCGGACGGAAAACTTCGCGTCGTGCACGTCACCACCCACATCCCCATGATCAAGGTCCCGGAACGGATGACCACGGAGCGGATTCTCGCCGTCATTCGCCTGGGGAACGAAGCCTGCCGCAAGTTTGGCGTCCCCCGGCCCCGCATCGGCGTCTCCGGCTACAATCCCCACGCCGGCGAAAACGGCCTGTTCGGACGGGAGGAAAGCGAAGTGATTGCGCCGGCGGTGGCCCTGGCGGTGAAGGAGGGGATTGACGCGGAGGGGCCCTTCTCCCCCGATACGGTGTTCGCCAAAGCGGCCGGCGGCGGGTTCGATCTGGCAGTGGCGATGTATCACGACCAGGGGCACATTCCCCTGAAGATGCTCAGCTTCAAATACGACGACGCCACCCGCACCTGGTCCGGCATGACCGGGGTGAATATCACCCTAGGTCTCCCGATAGTGCGGTCGAGCGTGGATCACGGCACGGCGTTCGAAAATGCCGGCAAGAATGTGGCTTCCTCTCAGAGCATGATTCATGCGGTTGAATACGGCGCCCTTCTGGCGGGGGAGATTTAAGTGGTTGCTGGAATTTGTCCGACCGGCCAATCTTTTTAATAACCGCAAAAAACATCAAACAATACGCGCTTAAACCGGAATGTATATCCACTACAAAAAGTACCTACGCCTCAACTTGTATTGAAAAAAGTAAAAATATGTTATTTATTCCTGCCCAAAATCGGCATTTCGTGCTATACTTAACTATGTCTTAACCAATTTATAAATAATATCACTAACTGCGGATACCTATTTCAATTCGAGTCAATCGGCCTTCCGGTTCCTCGAAAGGTTCACTGCGCATTGATGAAATCCAAGTTTTACCGGTCACCAGCTCGCGAAAGGAAAATGTATGGGAAAACTGGCTTTGAAATGGCGCATAATCTTACCGGTAGGCATCGTCCTCTTTCTCGGCATAGCCGCTTTGGTAACCATAATCGCCATTTCCTATTCGCGCTCCATGCACAGGGCAGTCAATTCCAACATCGAAGCCGTCTCCTACCGTTACGCCAACCGGATTAAGGCCAATCTCGAACTATCGCTTGGCGGAGTCAAATCCTTGGCGGCGGTTCTCGCCAACGCCGCCGGCACCCACCGCGCCGATCGCGACTATTACGTCGACTTGATCGGGCAAATCACCCGCGAGAATCAGAGCTTGTTCGGCTGCTGGACCATCTTCGAACCCAACGCCTTCGACGGCAAGGACAAACTTCTCGCCGGCTCCAGCCCCTCCACCGATCAGACCGGCCGCTACCTCCCTTATGTTTATTACGAAGGCAATACCAGGAAATGCGAACCCCTGGTCGGCTACGACCAGCCGGGCGAAGGCGACTACTATCTAATCCCCAAAGCCCTCCGCCACGAAGCCCTTATCTCCCCCTATATATACCAAACCGCCGGCAGCCAGATTTACGTCGCCACCGTGTCGGTGCCGATTATCGAAAACAACAAACTATTGGGAATCGCGGGCGGGGACCTCCGCATGCAGCCGATCTGCGATTATCTGGCGTCGGTGAAATTGTTCGACAGCGGCTATCTGGTCCTGGTGGACAGCCACGGCAAATTCGCCTACCACCGCGACCGGGAACAATGGATGAAGCCGGCCCAGGATTTCTATTCACCCGTCGCTTACGCCGCCTTTCAGAAAACCCAAAAGGACGGCGTCCCCCAGGTTTTCAGCGACGTCAATCCCAAAACCGGCCGGCAAATGCTTCTCGCCATGACTCCGGTGTCGGTGGGCGAGACCGGCGAGAATTGGGTGGTGATCGCCGCCGTGCCCAACAGCGAGGCCATGGCCGACGTCGACCGGGGCGTGATGCTCATAATCGGGGTTGGCCTGGTCATGCTGTTGGTGGCGCTGCTGATACTCTATTTCCTGGTCAACAGTCTGGCGAAGGTGCTGGCCGGCATCAGCGACGGCATTTACGGCGCGTCCTCGCAGGTCAATTCCGCTTCCTCCGACATCGCCGGAGCCAGCAATTCGCTGGCCGAAGGAGCCACCGAACAGGCCACCAGCCTGGAAGAAACATCCTCCGCCCTGGAACAAATGGCGTCAATGACCCGGCAAAACGCCGACAACGCCACCAAGACCAACACAACCAACCAAAACAACAACAAACTGATTAACGACGGGGCGGAAGCGGTAAGGAATATGACCACCGCCATGAGTGAAATCAACGATTCGGCGGAAAAAATCAGCCTCATCATCAAGACCATCGAAGACATCGCCTTCCAAACCAATCTGCTGGCCCTTAACGCGGCGGTGGAAGCGGCGCGGGCGGGCGAGTCGGGTAAGGGCTTCGCGGTGGTGGCGGACGAAGTGCGGAATTTGGCCGGCCGTTCGGCCCAGGCGGCGCGGGACACCACCGAACTTATCCAGGGGACGGTGGCGAGGGTGAAGAACGGATCGGAAATCGCCGCCGAATTGGACAAGAGCTTCAAGGAAATCCAGGAGGGGTCGAGCGAAGTCAGCCGGCTGATATCGGAAATCACCTCCGCCACCAACGAACAGGCCCAGGGGGTGGATCAGGTCAACACGGCGGTGGCGCAAATGGACAAGGTGACGCAGCAGAACGCCGCCAATGCCGAAGAAACGGCATCGATTACCCGCGGACTCAGCGAGCAGGCGGAACAACTGGACGAAATGGTGCAGAATCTGTCGCAGTTGATCAGCGGCAACAAGCGGGTGACAGGCGGTAATGCGGGCGGAAACGCTTTGGGTAATCCGGAAGCCGGGCTGGTCAGGGTGAAAATGGTTCAGCCGGGCGGCGGGGCGCTGGACTATTCGCCGATGAAATGATTGGGCCCGCGCGGACGCTTCCTTGTTTGGTCTCGGGATTGATACCACTGCCTGGCAGTGGTATCATTTTTATATGCCGGGTACGGCGCACGTCCTAAAGCCATATCGGCCCGGACATCAGCCGATGCCTGGTAAGGCTTTGCCCAAAAATAACTTTTACAAGTTTAACCCGGGTGTTTCGTTTGGATCGGCATTTTCGCCCTTACCGCCTGGTCGAAAATGCCTCTGGGTCATTGGGCAAATTCTGAATGGGTAAAAGTTAATTTTGGGCAAACCCTTA
>JAVBTZ010000249.1:0-20817 GCA_031555915.1 Planctomycetota bacterium | reverse complement strand
TGTCAAGAAGCTCCAACGCAACCCAAGGGCGCGAAAACGCAAATCTATCCGAAAATTTAGGCTTTACGGGGCACTAGGACCCTTTTAGCCAGGAAAGAGGCCGCCATGCCCGATGCAATCCCGGAACCCGAACTCGACTTGGCCCGGCAACGCTGGCGCCTTATCCTGGGGGCAGAGGCCGAGAAGCTTTCCGGCGTCGGCTTAAGCCCCGGCCTGGACGTCATGGACGCGGCCCTGGCGGCGATTTACTCCGACTTGCCGGACTCCGACCGCGCCGGCGCGACGCCGCGGACCGGCGGTAAAAATAAATCCGCCGGACTCGGCCACTTCGCACCCAACCTCGCCAAATGGCTGGTGGATGTGCGGACTTTTTTTCCGCCGGATGTGGTGTCCGTAATACAAACCGACGCCATTGAAAGAAAAGGGCTGAAGCGGCTGCTCCTGGAACCGGAGACGCTCAAAAACATCAAGCCGGACCTGAATATCGTCGGCACCCTCATGGCCCTGAAAGGGCAAATCCCGGAAAAATCCAAAGCCGCCGCCCGCGAAGTCGTCGCCGCCGTGGTCGCGGAAATCGCCCGGCGCCTCGAAGAGGATTTGCGCCGCGCCGTCACGGGCGCCCTGAACCGCCGCGAACACGCCCCCTTCGGCAACGCCCAGTCCATCGACTGGAACCGCACCATCCGCCGGAACCTCCGCCATTACGACCCGAAAACGGAACGGATCCTACCCGAAACGATCTCCTTCTACGAACGCCGCCGCCGCCACAAAAGCTGGACGGTGATTCTGGACATCGACCAGAGCGGCTCGATGTCGGATTCGATAATTTACGCTTCGGTGATGGGGTCGATTTTCGCCAGCATGCCGGCCCTGGACACCAAGGTGGTGGTCTTCGACACCGAAGTCACCGACCTCACGGAGGAGTGCCGCCACGACCCCGTGGACATGCTCTTTGGCGTCCAGCTCGGGGGCGGAACCGATATCAACAAATCCGTGGCCTATTGTGAACAATTCATCGAAAACCCCCGTAAAACCATGTTTATCCTCATTTCCGATCTGTTCGAGGGGGGCGTCAGGGCCGGGCTAATCCGCCGGCTGGGGGAAATGCACGCCGACGGCGTGAAGGTCATCGTCCTCCTAGCCCTGTCGGACGGCGGCCGGCCGGATTACGACCAGGCGCTTGCCCGCGACCTGGCGAAATTGGGCCTGGCCTGTTTTGCCTGCACGCCGGACCGTTTGCCGGAACTGGTCGAAACGGCCTTAAAGGGGAAGGACCTGGGGCGGTTCCAGCATTCCTTCAAGGAGGTTTAAGGAAGATGGCGATTAACCTGACCGAATCCCAAGTTCTCACCTTCGCCCCCAATCCGGCCGCCGCCCAAAACGGCCGCCGCTTGGCGGAACAGGGTCACCTTTCCGACCTGGGCGTCGACAGGGAACAAGCGGTAATCTGGGGTAACGCCGCCGGCAGCGGCAAGACCCCATATGCCTGTTCGGCCGATTTCCAGAATCCGGTCCAGCCGGTCTTCCGCTGTTCCTGCCCCAGCCGGCAGTTCCCCTGCAAGCATTGCCTCGCCCTCCTGTTCGCCTATGTTTCGGGCGTTTCCTTCGTCACCGGGGAGGTGCCGGGCGATTTGGCGCTGAAGCGCGAGAAGGCCAAACAGCGGCAGGAGCGGAAACCCGCCGGCGTCGCCGGCGGTGAGGACGCGGCCGAAGGGGGGGAGGAAAAGGACCAGGCCGGCCAAGCCAAACCCGCCGTCAGCAAAAGTAAAACCGCTTCTTCCAGCCAAACGCATAAGGCCAAGGGCAACAGCGGCCGCGCCGCCCAGTTGAAAAAGATCGCCAGCCAGCGGGCCGGCCTCGCCAAGGCGAACGATCTCCTTTTGGCCATGGTCCAGGCCGGGCTCTCCACCCTCGACCCCAAGGAACTGGCCACCCTGGGGGAACAGGCCCGGGATTTGGGTAATTACTACATCCCCGGGGTCCAGACCGCCTTCGAGGAAACGCTTCTGGCGGCGCGGTCGGTCCAGGGCGAGGATTACGCCGGGGTCATCGAGCGTCTCACTTGCCTGGCGGCGCTGCTGTCCAAGGCCGACGCCTATTTGCAGGAGCAGGCGGCGGAGCCGCCGCCGCTGCCGGCGGTCGACTCCGCCATCGAGGAGCAAATCGGCCGGGTGTGGAAATTGGCGGAACTGTCCCAGCTCGGCCTTACGGAAAACGACGCCAGTTTGCTTCAGCTGGCCTTCGACGTACAGGATTCGCCGGCCCGGCGGGAGATAATCGAGGAGGGGGTGTGGTTCAATCTGGGGAGCGGCCGGTTGTACCGGACGCGGAATTACCGCCCCTACAAGGCGCTGCGGCATGTCAGGCCGGAGAACAGTTTTTCCGCCGTGGCGCTTGTTCCCGCCCTTTACGTCTACCCTGGGGATCTGAACCCGCGCATTCGCTGGGACGGCAACCTCATGCAGAGCCGTTCGCTGACGTCCGACGACATCGCCCGGGTGCGGTCGGCGGCGGCGGCGGATTACGCCGGGGAGGTGAAGCGGATTCGCGGCGTTTTGAAAAATCCTTTGGCGGAGCGGCATCCTTATGTTTTACTGGCTCTATGCAAGGCTTGGCGTAACGGCGGGGATCTGGTGCTTGAGGACGCGGCGGGAACCGGTTTGACCATCCGGAACGAACCCGGCCGGGACTTGGCGGCGGCGACTCTTTTGGGGCTGTTTTTGCCGGAGGACTGTCAGGGTTTGGCTTTGCTGGCGCGGGTGGTGAACGAGGTGGCGGCGGGGTTGTTTACCTTGGCGCCGATGACGTTGGTGACGGCGGATAGGCTGGTGAAGTTGTATTATTGAATTACCGGGAAATCCCCCAGGTTCAGTCTGAATCGAGGATAAGGGAGAACGTTTTGCTGGATAAACGAATTCTTGCCATGCAGGATGAAATCATTAAAAGCGTTCAGGACGCGATCAGGATTAAGAGTGTCGAGGCGGCACCCGGGCTATCGGCTCCCTTCGGCGAAGGCGTCCGGCAGGCGCTGGAGCATGCCCTGAAGCTGTCCGAAGAGCTGGGCTTCAAAACGGTGAATGTGGACAATATGCTCGGTTACGCCGAATACGGCCAGGGGGAGGAGATGGTCGCGGTTCTGGGACACCTGGACATCGTCCCCGAAGGCGGCGGCTGGACCCACCCCCCCTACGCCGCGGAAATCCACGACGGCAAAATCTACGGCCGCGGCGCCACCGACGACAAAGGCCCGACCATCGGCGCCCTCTATGCCCTCCGCGCCATTAGGGACCTCGGCATCCCCCTGAAAAGGCGGGTAAGGGTCATGTTCGGCCTGAACGAGGAAACGGGCTCGAACTGCGTCAAATATTACGTGGACAAGGGCGGGGAAATCCCGGTCTGCGGTTTCACCCCCGATGCCGAGTATCCCATCATCAACGGCGAGAAGGGCATCGTCACCTGCAAATACCGCCGCGTTTTGCGGCAACGGGGGGACATGCGGCTGGCAAGCCTGACCGGCGGTTTGGCGCCGAATGTGGTGCCGGACCTGGCGGAAGCGGTCGTTCAGATGCAGCCCCAGATCGTGCGGCTGTTTATGGAACTGACGGACAAAAGCGACGGAGTCGAACTGGAGGAGGTGAAGGAAGGGCTTAAAATCACCGCCCGCGGCGTCTCGGCCCACGGCAGCACGCCGGAAAAGGGCGTGAACGCGATTGCCCTCCTCCTGCTGTTTTTGGAAAAACTGAATTTCTCCGATGACGTGGGCGATTTTCTGCAGTTTTTCCAAAACCGCATCGGCATGGACCTCGAAGGAAGCAAGCTGGGCATCTATTCCGAAGACGACATATCGGGCAAATTCATTTTCAATCTCGGCACCATTTCCTGCAATGGCGAAGAGCTGACGCTCGAAATCAACATGCGTTATCCGGTGACGCACCGTTTCGAGGATTTCATCGGCACGTTCCGGCGCCGCATGCAGGACGGCAGAATGGAGGAAGTCTATCTCCGGCACAAGAAAAGCCTCTACGTGCCGGCCGATACGCCGTTCATAAAGAAACTGCAACGCGTCTACGAAGAGAAAACCGGCGACAGGGCCGACCTCATTGCCATCGGCGGCGGGACCTACGCCAAAAGCCTGGCCAATATCGTCGCCTTCGGCCCCATTTTCCGGGGGCAGCCCATGGTCGAACATCAACCCGACGAATACATCAAAATCGACGAACTGATCCGGAACGTCCAAATTATGGCGGCCGCCATATGCGCCCTTGCGACCTGACCCGGGATCCACGGAAAACCTTTATGAGGAGTGAGGCAATGAAGATTACCAACATCAAGGCGGAAAAGGTCAAGCTGGAATTGCATGTTCCTTTCGTAACCGCCGCCCTGGCGAGAACCTTTCAGCAAACGGTTTTGGTGAAGGTGGAGACGGACGCCGGCGTCTTCGGCGTCGGCGAGGCGGTGCCGACCCGCCACATCACGGCGGAGACGATGGACTCGGTGTTGCTGGTCCTGGAGGAACTGAAGGAAAAGCTGGTCGGGATGAACCCCTTGTGCATAGAAACGATTCACAGCGTGATGGACACCCACCTAGTCGCCAACACCTCCGCCAAGGCGGCGATTGACGTCGCCCTGTACGACATCAAGGGGAAGGTGATGCAGGCCCCCTTGTACCAGGTGTTGGGCGGCTTCAGGAACAAGGTGGAGACGGACGTCACCCTTTCCATTCAGAAACCGGACGCACTGGTGGCGGCGGCGAAGAAGGAGATCGCCCGCGGCTTCCATATCCTGAAAATCAAAATCGGCCTCAATCCCGACGAGGATATCGAAGGCCTACGCCGGGTTCGCGAGGCGGTGGGCGACGACATCAAAATCAAGGTCGACGCCAACCAGGGCTATTCCCACGCCGACGCCGTCCGGGTCATCAAGGCGCTCCAGAAAATCGGGGTGATTTCCATCGAGCAGCCCCGCCCCAAGTGGGACGTCGACGGCATGGCTTATGTGCGTAAGCTTACCGGCTTCACCATCATCGCCGACGAAGGCGTGTTCTCGCCCATCGACGCGATCAAGCATGTCAAGCAGGACGCCTGCGACATGATGAACATCAAGCTGATGAAATCCGGCGGCATCTTCAAGGCCGAACAGATTAACGCCGTCTGCGAAGCGGCCGGCCTCCCCTGCATGGTCGGCTGCATGGTGGAAAGCCGGGTGGCCATCACCGCCGGGGCCCACTTCGCCGCCGCCAAGAGGAATGTCGTAGACGCCGACCTGGACGGCTTTATTTTAACGAAGGAGCTTCCTTTCGTGTCCGGCGGCTTCACGGCGGAAAACGGGGTTATCACTTTGTTGGACAAGCCCGGCCTGGGGCTGGACGTGGACTTTTAACCAAACTTTGAGGAGGACTTTCTGTGGGCCCATTGATCACTTCGACAACCGGAGTCATCGCGGTAATGTCCGTGCTGGTGGCGGCAAGCTTGTACCTTAGCAAATTCTGGGGGTTTAAATCGCTTGGCCCCGCTCTCCTGGCCATTCTACTCGGCATGTTGGTGTCCAACGTCGGCGTCACCCCCTTCGAGCACTCGGTCTACGACTTCGCCTCCGGCAACCTCATCAACCTGAGTATCGTCATCCTGCTCCTCAGCACCGACCTCAAGGGCATCAAGAACATGGGCACCCAGCCGCTTCTGGCCATGGGTCTCGCCTGCGTGTCGGTCACGGTCATCGCCTTCATCTTCGGTATTTTCTTCGCCACCCACATCCAGGAGGGCTGGAAACTGGCCGGCATGTTCGTCGGCACCTACACCGGTGGCAGCGCCAACCTGAACGCCATCGGCTCCTCCCTCGAAGTCTCCTCGGAAATGATGGCGGCAGCCAACGCCGCCGATTACGTCGCCTACACCCCCTTCATCCTCCTGATGATGTACTGCGGCAGCAACCTGCACAAGTTCGCCTGGTTCAATAAATTCTGGCCCCAGAGGTTGGAGGAGAAGGAGCTCACCCTGGAAGGCGGCGGCAATTATTTGAAAGCCAAGGAATGGAGCATCGCCGACCTGGCCTGGCTGGTCGCCATCGGTTTCACGGTGGTGGCCGTTTCCTCCGCCGTCGCCTCCAAGATTTCCCCGCCCGGCTGGACCGGCACCATTCGGCTGATCCTCATGACCACCATCACCGTCATCCTGGCCCAGCTCCCCCTGGTGAAGCGGCTCAGGGGCACCCTGGACCTGGGGATGTACCTGTCCTTCTTCTACCTTTCCTATATCGGCCTGACCGTCAACCTGACCGAGTTCTACAATTCCGCCCTGTTGGTGGGGGTTTATTGTTTCGTGGTCATCTTCATTTCCCTCGCCCTGCACATTCTTTTCTCGCGCATGTTCAAAATCAAGTACCAATACGTGCTCCTTTCGATGCAGGCTGCGGTCGGCTCCAGCGTATCGGCAACGGTGCTGGCGGCGGCCTCGGGCTGGGAAAGCCTGGTCGGGGTGGCGGTGGTGATGGGGCTGATCGGCAACGCCATCGGCAACTATCTCGGCCTGTTTGTCGCGCACGCCCTGCGCCTCGTACTTGGACTGTAAGGCATCGCCTAAAAACAATTACCTGGAATGACCGATGGAAAAAACCTTTAAATTCTATCTTTCCGGTATTCATCTGGCGGAGGTCAACTTCACCGGGGGGCGGCTAGCCGCCTCCCGGTTGAATGTCCGCGACCTTACCTATGGACCGCTGGAAGAACTGGCCGACGCAGACCTCCTCTTTTACCGGAGCGAGTATACGCTCGACCTTGCGTTTATCCGGGATAATTACCGCGCCCTCTCCGACGCTCTTGCCGCGGGAGCTATGGAATTCGAGGTGGCGGGGCAGTTATACCGGAAGCACGCGGATTACCCGCATGTTTATGCCGGCCGGCGCGGGCATAATCCGGCGGATATCCTGTATTTGGACGGGGAGATTCGAGCCTTCATCGTGGCGGGAAGGGAATGGGTCGGCGTGCTGGTCCAGGCCGGTTATGAAAAGGATACCCCATGGGAATGGTGGAACCGGCGGGACGTTTCGCCGGCGGTTTATCCGGTCCGGCATTTGGGCCAAGTGATGGCGCCGATGCGGGACGGCGTCAGGCTGGCGAGTGATATCTGGCTGCCGGAAGGGAAGGGGAGGTGCGATTGTATTCTTGTCAGGACGCCGTACGGCCGCCTCGGGTACAAGAACTTTTTCCGTTATGTCATGCGGGGCTATGCGGTTTGCGTGCAGGACGTGCGGGGGCGGGGCGATTCGGAAGGGGAATGGATTCCGAAATATCACGAGACCAATGACGGCAGCGACACCCTGGACTTCATCGCCGGCCAAAGCTGGTCCAGCGGGCGGGTGGGGATGCTTGGCGCCTCCTACCTCGGCTGCGCCCAGTGGAGCGCGGCCGCCAGCGGCAACCCCCACTTGAAGGCGCTCGTAAGTATCGTCGCCTCGGGCGATCCTTTCACCGACCTGCCGCGTAAGGGCGGAGCTTTCGTCTCCGGCATGATGGCCTGGGCTTTTTCCGTAAAGGACCGGGATTTCGACCGGACCTTGATGGAACGGTCCGACTGGGGGGAACTGGTGAAGCTCCGCCCCTTGCGGGACATCCCGCGGAAAGTCTTCGGCGGGGAAATCGGTTTCTGGAGCGAATGGTGCCGGCACGAATGCTACGACGCATTTTGGGAGAACTGCAACTGGTACGCCCGCCGGGAGCACATCAAGACGCCGGCCCTGATCGTATCGGGCTGGTACGACGACAACGGCATGGCCACGAGCCAGGCCCTGGAGGTGGTGGAGAACTATCCGCCCGGGGACAAGAAGGTCGTGCTTGGCGCCTGGATGCATAACTGCAACGCGACCCGCGAGATTCACGGCGTGCCCTTTGGCGACAACTGCGTCCGTTATGACTTGGACCTGCTCTATCAACTGTGGTTCGACCGCAAGCTGGGAGGGATTGACAACGGGGTTGACCGGGGGGAGCCGGTGGAATACTACCTGGCCGGGGAAAACCGTTGGCGGAAGTGCCAAAATTGGCCGCCGGAACAGCAGCGGCCACAGGATTACTTCCTCTCCTGCCAGGGCAAAGCCAACGGCAGCGGCGGCGACGGCCGGCTTTTGGCGGAGCTGGACGGACGGGACGGCTTTTCATCCTACCAGTCTGACCCGAATGCCCCGCCGCCGCATCTAATCGACATTTCCGAAAACGAAATCTGCGTGCCGGAAAATTACTGCGAAGTGGAAAAACGCGCCGACGTTCTCATCTACACCTCCGACCCCCTGACGGAGGACCTGCCTATCGCCGGCGAGGCATACGTGGAATTCTACGCCGCCAGTAGCGCCCTGGACACGGACTTTGTGGTCAGGCTGACCGACGTCGACCCAACGGGCCGCTCCATTCGCCTCTGCGACGGGCTCCTCCGCGCCAAGTTCCGGCACGGCTTCGACCGGATTGAACTGCTTACGCCGGGCCAAGTGGAAAAATACCGCATCCGAACCACGAAAATCGCCTGGACCCTTCCCGCGGGCCACCGGCTCCGCCTGCAAATTACTTCAGGGGCTGAGAATTACATTTTCCCGAATCCCAATACCGGCGCCAACTTCTTCGCTGACACCCTGACGGTCGTCTGCACCAACAGCGTTCATCATGGCGGGCGCTACCCCTCGCGGCTTACCCTGCCGGTGCTGTACAAGGCATGAAGCGTCGGCCGCTAAGCCGACTCCAATTCCATACGTTCAAGCTCTTCCTTTGCCAGCATGAGCATCGGCGTGGTTATCTGCTCGGGGTCGTACAAAACCGTGATGCTGCCGGTGCGGGCGTTACGGGAAACATTTTGAATGCCTTCGATATTGTCCACGTACTCCCTTATTTTTTCGAATACTCCTGCGCGCGTGAACAACGGCGAACTGACCCGCAACCGGCCGGGGAAAAAACTTTCAATCTTCATAAGGCCTTTCTCTTGGCTTTTCGCAACCGGTATGGCGATTGGGCGCCTCTAATTCAGGCCCTCGCCGGGCGCGTGTCCTTTTCCTCGACCACCTCCGCCTCGACTTCCTGTCCGGGCGTTTCCAGGGGCATTTCAATCACCATGTTGTCCGACAGGCGGTCGGGCAACAGCTTTTTCACGCTATGGGCGGTGACCAAAACCGTGCCCAGATTGTGAAGGAGCGCCGCCAGCCGGGGAGCTATCACCCCGAACAGGCCAAACAAAATCAAGAGGGAATTCAAACCCAGGATAAACCCGAACTGCCAGTCGATCCGCTTCATGGCCTGCCGCGAGAGGGCGCGGGCCGTCGCCAGGCCGGACAATTCCCCGTCCACCAGCACCACTCCCGCCACCTCCTTCGCGATGTCGGCCCCGTCCTTGAGGCTGACCCCAACCTCGGCCGCGGAGAGGGCGGGGGAATCGTTCACGCCGTCGCCGACGAAAATCACCTTGCGGCCCTGTTTTTGCAGGCCGTGAATCATTTCCGCCTTGTCCACGGGGAGAAGCCCCGATCGGTACTCGCCAATCCCCAACGTCCGCGCCACCGCACCGGCCGTCCGCTCGCCGTCGCCGGTAAGCATGGTCACCTTCTCCACCCCGTGCTCGAACAGGGCGGTCAAGGTCGCCTGGGCGTCTTCGCGAATCGGATCCTCAACGGACAGCATTCCCACCAAATGTCCGTCGTGCGCCATGTATAGGAGCGACCGGCCCTTTTCCGCCTCGACCGCCGCCTCGCGCTCGGCTTCTTCATTACGGGCGATATGCATGTCGTCAAAAACGAAGTGCGCGCTGCCGATGATGATTTTTCTGCCGTCCAGCGTGGAGACAATGCCATGCGCCAAAATATACTCGGGCTTGGCGTGACGCTCGCGATGGCGCAGATTGTCCTGCTCCGCCCTTTTCACCACCGCCCGGCCCACTGGATGCGGGAAATGCTCCTCGATGCAGGCGGCGGTGCGAAGCACCTCGGTGGCGTCCCAGCCGGCAAAAGGAATGACCCGGGCCACCGCGGGCCGGGATTGGGTGAGGGTGCCGGTTTTGTCGATGACCAGGCTGTCGGCGTGAGCCAGGGACTCGATGTATTTGCCGCCTTTGATGAGGACGCCGCTTTTCACCCCTTCGCGAATGGCGCTGAGGATGGTCAGGGGCGTCGTCATGCGGATGGCGCAGGAGTAATCCACCATCAACACCGCCGAAGCCCGCAAGGGATTCCGGGTAATGGCCATGACCGCCAGGGCCAGAAGCAGGTTGTAGGGAACGATGGCGTCGGCCATCCGTTCGGCCCGGGACTGCACCCCCGCCTTCAACGCCTCCGATTCCTCGATAAAGGAAACAATGCCCTGGAGCCGGGTGTCGTTGGCGGTTTTCACCACCCGCACCACGATACTGCCTTCGTCAATCACCGTGCCGGCAAAAACCGACAGCCCGGGACACTTGTGCGCCGCCTCGCTTTCGCCGGTGAGGACCGACTGGTTAATCAGGGCGTCCCCTTCCACCACCACTCCGTCCACCGGGATGACGCTGCCGGTCCGCACCACCACCAGGTCGCCCGGGCGCACTTCCGCCATCGGCCGGCGCATTTCCCCCGCCGGGGTTTTGACCCATACCTTGTCGACCTTCAGGGCCAGGCTTTCCGCCAGACTGTTCCGGGATTGTTCGCGGGTCCAGTCCTCCAACGCTTCCGCCGCCGAGAACATCCAGAGAATGGTGCGAATGGCGACGAAATCCCGCCGTAGCGCCAGAATGGTCAGGGCGGTGCCGTCCAGAACCGCCACCTCCATGCTGCCCCGCCCCAATGCCGCCACGCCTTTGCCGACATAAGGAATGGCCTGGATAAAGGTCAAACCGTGGCGGAGAAGGGGCGGCAGTACCAGCCACTTCGCGACATGCCAGAAAGCGGTGGCGGCGATGGCGCATAACGAGGTTTCGAAAAACGATGGGGGCGGTTCCGTGGGCTTCAGGTCGAGACCTTCCCAATCCGAAGGTTCAAGGACGTCAAGGAGATTGAGGACATGGCGCCTCGGCAGCACCCGGGTGTAGGAGATAAGCAGGTTGCCGGTACGCGGCGACAGTTCGGCGGAAACGACTCCGTCCTGGGCGTCCAGAAGCTGACTGATGGCGGCGGCGTAGCGGGTCGCGTCAACGTCGCGACAATGCACCCGCAGCCTGCCCGGTATGTCGTGCAGAACATCATATTGCATAATAAAACCTCATGTTTGGGATTTCACCAAAAAACGGACGCCGCCGCAGTTCAGGCTTTCGGGCTGGCTCCCGTTTCGTTGATATGCTTGGCTTCGGCGACGATATCCTCGGCGCATTCCTTGGTTTTTTCGGCATATTCGAGCGCCTTGTCCTTGAGGCGCAGGCTGCCGGCCAGCAAATTCGCCGCCACCGGTTTCAACTTTTCCTTGTTCTTCATATAAAGAATCGCCCCCGCCGCTCCCAAAGCGACACAACCAATGCAGCACCAGACACCCTTGTTCATGCTCTCCTCCTCCTATCCATGGTTGGTTATGTAAGTTTTACTTCTAAAACATCGCCATGGTAAACAATTTAATCTTCGTGTCAATAGAAATAAAAAAATAGCTGTGAAATTCTTAGCCGCGGCAATATGGCGGTGGACGTTTCGTTAGGCAAGGCTGCGATTCAGCAAAATGTCGCAACGAAAAGTGACGCTGCACTAAAATATCGCCCGATGCCAAGCCGCCGGAAACAACGGAACCCCAATACCTGGAAGAAAAGTCGCCCCAAAAATACTCGCGGCCCGCATGGGCTAAGGCAAGGCGTAAACTGGCATTACATTTGCTTGCTATAATATTGTTATATAGGTAACACCACTTCCCCATCCCCTTTTTTGCCCCTTTTCTGGAAACGAGACTGCCATGCCCGATATTCCCAAGACCATGAAAGCCCTCGTCGTTCACCAATTCGGCCAGAGCCTCGTCACCGAGGTGCCGGTTCCGGCCTTTGGACCGGACGAGGTTCTCCTCAAGATTCGCGGCATTGCCATCTGTGGTTCGGACCCGCACCTGGTAGCCGGCGAGTGGGTCAACCGAAACCACTGGCCGCCGCATCTTCCCTTCATCTTCGGCCACGAGTGGTCGGGCGAAGTGGCTGCGGTCGGCGCCGGCGTGACCGACCTCAAAGTGGGGGACCGCGTCGCCGGAGAGGGGCATTGCGGCTGCGGCCAGTGCGAAAACTGCAAAAAGGGCGACTATACCATCTGCCTGAATTACGGCAAGCAGGAACTCGGCCACCGGCATTACGGCCACATCAACCCGGGCGCCAACGCCCAATACGGCGTTTTCCGCGCCAAAGCCCTCACCAAGATGCCCGACACCCTCGACTCCATCGCCGGAACCATGTGCGACACGGTCGGGGTGGCCCTGCACGCGCTGGAATTGACCGGCGTTACCGTCGGCGGCACCGTGACGGTAATCGGTCCCGGCCCGGTCGGCCTCTGTGTGCTCAGCCTTGCCAAAAACATGGGCGCCTATCGCGTGGTGGTGGTCGGCCGCGGCCACCGGCTGAAAACCGCCGGCGAGTTGGGCGCCGACGTCCTTGTTGACTTTGAAAAAGGGGATGTCCCCGCCCGCATCCGCGAACTCACCGACGGCAAGGGCGCCGACGAGGTGATCGAATGTTCCGGCGCGCCTACCGGTCCCCGCCTGGCCATCGACTGCACCCGCAAGGGCGGCACGGTCGGGCTGATCGGCCAGTACCACGAAAGCAAGGCCGAGCCGATGTCCCTTGCCAAAATCGTCAACGAGCAAATCCGCATCATCGGCTCCAAGGCCAATCCCAACGTGGCCGCCAAAGTGCTCCGCCTCCTTGACAAGGGCGTCGTCGACTGGAAGCGCCTAATCACCCACCGCTTCCCGATGGAACGCTACAACGAAGGTATCGACCTCTTCGTCAACCGCCGGGACAACGTGGTCAAGGTGGTCATCGAACCCTGGAGCTGAAACCGGCGGGTTCAAATCCGGCGGAACCAAGAAGCCAATATTTCGAAAGGCGAGCGAATCATGTCCAAGGTACTTTTTATCGGCATCGGCAGAATGGGCTTTCCCATGGCCATGAACCTGCTCAAGGCAGGGCACGAAGTGACGGTTCTCGACCTGAACCAGGCGCAGGTCGCGGCAGCGGTGAAGAACGGCGCCCAGGCGGCGGCCGATTTGCCGGCGGGCGTGGCGGGGGCGGAATTTATTTTCAGTTCCATGCCCACCTCCGCCAGCTTCGAGAAGCTGGTTCTCGGGGACAAAGGCCTCGCCGCATGCCTGAAGCCGGGCCAAATCTTCATCGAGACTTCCACCGTCTCGGTCGCCTCCAGCCGGAAATGCGCCGAAGCCATCCAGCCCAGCGGCGCGGATTACCTCCGCTCCGCCGTGAACGGCAGCACCATCTTCGCCCACGAAGCCAAGTTGACCATCATCGCCTCCGGCCCGAAGAAGGCATACGACCAGGCGCTTCCCCTTCTGGAGAAACTATCGCAAACCCGTTTCTACCTTGGCGACGGCGAACAGGCCCGGCTGATGAAGCTGGCCGTCAACACCATCATCTCCACCACCCAGGCGATTTTTTCCGAGGCGGCGGTGTTGTGCGAAAAGGGCGGTATCGATTGGAATGCCGCGTTGGACGTCTTTTCTGGGAGTTCCATCGCCTCGCCGCAGCTTCTCTTTAAAATCCAGCCCTTGCGTAACCGCGACTTCAGCGTCGCCAGCACGCCAGCCACCGTGACCAAGGACACCGGGATGTTCATGGAGGCGGCCAAGGAATTGGGCGTTTTCGCCCCGGTCTCGGCCGTGACCCTGCAGCTGTTCGAGGCGGTGGTGGCGCGGGGAAACCAGAACAGGGATTTCTCCGTCATACTTGAATTGATGGAGGAGATGTCGGGGATTGGCCCCAAGAAGGATTGAAGGGGGGGTCAAGCCTGACCGGTCCCGCGGCAGGGGCGGCAGAGAACGTTTACTACACTTTCGCGACGTCGGCCGGCCTCCGGTCTGCCACGGTTCCGCGTTCGATAAGGGTGCCGGGAAACCGCCTGATGGTGGCGTTGTCGGCTTTTTCGCGGATAACCTCCATCATCAGGTCGATGGTGCTGTCCACCATGCGTTCCACCGGTTCCTGGATGGTGGTCAGATTATAGGCGGCGAGTTTGGAAATGATGCTGTCCGTAAGGCCGATGACCGACACGTCGTCGGGAATGCTCAGGCTGTAATGCTGATAGGCGGTGTCCATGAAACCGGCGGCCAGATAGTCGCCGGCGCAAAAAACCCCGTCGGGCCGGTCGCCGCCGCGCAGCAGGTCGTGCGCCGCCGCCAGGCCGAAGTGATATTCGAAGCTGCCGGCATAGGCGACCTTGACCTTGAGGCCGGCTTCCCCTGCCGTCTCGATAAAACCGCGCTGGCGATCCAGGTTGGTCGAGGCATTGGGGTCGCCGGCCAGGAAGCCAAGGCGCCGGTGGCCGCGCTTAATCAGATAAATGGCCGCGTCGCTGCCGGCCTGCCAGTTGTCCAGGCAAACCGCGTGCACATTGCTGCCCACCGAATAACGGTCGAAAAGGATGACCGGCGTGCCCATGTCCGCGCACAAGGTCGCCAGCTTCGAGGACAGGGCGGCGGTGGCGATGATGATGCCGTCGACCTTGTATTGCAGGGCCAGGGGCAGGGTCTCCTCCATGTTCGAATCCGCGTGATGCGGCAGGAACAGGGTGGTGTAGCCGAGAGTCTGCAGGCGCGTGGCCAGATAGTCGAGGGCGCGGGCGAAGAATTCGATATGAATTCGGCCGCAGATGAAGGCGATGATTTTGGTGGAATTATTGGCGAGACTGCGGGCGATGATGCTGGGCTGGTAGTTCAATTCACGGGTCGCTTCCAACACTTTTTGTCGGGTGGCGCTCGCCACCTTGGCCTGACCAGGCGAAAAGACCCGCGACACCGTCGCCTGCGACACACCCGCCAGCCGTGCAACTTCATAAGAGGAAACACTATCCGGCCTTTTGTTCTTCTTGTTTCGCACGTCCGGGGTCCTTTTCCCATATCCATGTCGCGTCTGACTTGGGGCGATGCCTTACCGAGTCATATCAGCCTCCTGTGGTCCTATTTTTACGGATTCGCCAGCGCTTGTAAAGGGCGAACGCCAGGGAAAAAACAGCCAGGGCGATGAAAATGGCGGGAATCGGGTCGGTGATGAAGGGCAAGATGCTGCCGTCGGTCTGAATCATGCCGATACGCAGTTGCCGCTCGAACATGGGGCCGAGAATGATGCCTATGACCAGCGGAACCGAGGGATAGTTGAACTTTTTGAGAAAATAGCCAATGATCCCGAAGGCAATCGCCACCCAAACGGCGCTAAGGGTATAATTCATGTTGTAGCAGCCAATGAGGCTCAACGCCAGAACCAGCGGGAGGATGTAGGTTTTCTGCACCCTGAGAATGATCGGGAAAACATAGGTCCCCCCGAACATCATGGTGACATACATGATGATGGTGGCGATAAAATAGGTGACAAAAACGTCGGAGATTATGTTGTAATGTTGCGAAAACAGCACCGGGCCCGGGTCAAGGCCATGGATTTGCAGTCCGCCCATCAGCGCGGCGGTCACCGAATCGCCGGGGATGCCAAGGGCGAGGAAGGGGATGAGGGCGCCGGCGACCGCCGCGTTGTTGGAGGTCTCGGAAGCGACCACACCCTGATAGTTGCCCTGACCGAAGCTTTCGGGGTCGGGGGCCGCTTTCTTGGCTTGATCATAGGAGACGATGCCGGCGAGGGAACCGCCGATGCCGGGCAGGATGCCGATGGCGGTGCCGATGGCGCTGGAGCGCAGAATGTTGGTGCAGGATTCCTTGATTTCGACCAGTTTCATAAAACGGTTTCGCGTGTCCCCTGAACTGGCGATGATGTATTTCTCGGCCCGGCTGTCCATCTCCAATAGCGCCTGGGAGACCACGAACAGGCCGATCATGGCGGGCATGGAGTCCACGCCGTTGGCGAGCATGGCCAGGTCCATGGTGTTGCGTTCGGTGCTGTTGATGGGATCGATGCCGATGGTGGAGACGGCGAGACCGAACCCCAGCATGAGAAAACCCTTCAGGAGCGAATCGCCGGACAGGCTGATGACGGTGGTGAAGCCGAAAATTAACACGGCCGCGTTTTCCACCGCCCCAAAGCGCATGGCCAGGCGGGCCAGGCTGGGGGCAATGGTCACGAGGCAAATCCCGCCCAAAATGCTGCCGATGAAGCTGCTCGTGATGCCAATCCCCAGCGCCCTTCCCCCTTCCCCGCGCTTGGCCATGGGAAAACCGTCCAGGCCGGTTACGAGCGAGGCGGGCGTCCCGGGCATGCCCAGAAGAATGGCCGATACCAGACCGCCCGACACGCCGCCGATATAGACCCCCACCAGCATGCACATCCCCAAGGCCGGGTCCATGCCATAGGTGGTCGGTATCAGTAGAATCACGGCCAGGGTGGCGGTCAAGCCGGGAATGGCCCCGAAAATGATGCCAAAAATGGTGCCGAGAAAGATCAGCAGCATTGGCATGGGCGAACATATATGTAGAATCGAATTCCAAATCGCTTCCACGAGAACCTCCCCTCAATATTCGTATGCAATCCTCACGGTCACGGTCAAATTATCCAAGCGGGCGGCAGGTAGATCTTGAACAGCCGGAAAGAAACGGCAATCACCAGAATGGTGACGACGGTAAAAATGACGCATTTGACCGCACTGCGGTCTTCCTTGTTTTCCAGGTAATAGGACATTAGAAACATGAGCGCCGCCGTCGCGCTATAAAAGCCGACATAGGAAAAAAGCAGGCCGTAGACAAAGATTAGGACGCAGCCGATTAAGGCAAAAGTCAGGCCCATGCGCGCGCCAGAACCTTCGCCCTTGGCGGCGCGCTTAAGGAGCGCCACCGAGCGGATAACGCAGAGGACGATCAGGGCCAAACCAACCGCCCGCGAGTAGGCTACCGAAGTCAATACCTCGGGGATAAGGAAATTGGTGTTCGGGTTGGACGGGTATACGCATAACGCCCCGAGCAGGAAGAGCAGGGTGAGAATGCACACCTCGCCATGTTCCACCGAAATGCTTTTTTGCGAAAGGTTGTACTGCTTATCTTCTGACCCCATGGGCGATTCTCCTTCGAGGTTTGGCCGGGGCGGGACGCCCGCGCCCCGGCCGGAACCGGTTCATTTCAACAGGCCTGCTTCCTTGGCAATGGTGCGGACCGTGTTGTAGTCCTCGTCGTACACCTTGGCCCAGTCCTCCGGCAGCATGAATTCCAGCACGCAGGAACGATCGACGGCGAAATCCTGCATCGCCTGGTTGTCGTTGACCAGGGTCTTGAGGAGATTGGTCAGGACCGCGACCGGCTGGTCGGGGGTGCCTTTCGGCACGAACAGGCCGAGGCGGGTGCCGAAGCTCTTGGTAATGCCGAGATCGCTCAGATTGGGGATGGCGGCGAAGGCGGGCATGCGGTCGGGGGTGAGGGCGATGAGAATCCGGGTTTCGCCGCCGCGCATGTTGGAGAGGGCGCTCACGGCTTGCACCGAGGTGAAGTCGACCTTGCCGCCGACCAGCGCGGCGTAGGTCTCGCCGCCGCCTTCCAGCGGGATGTACTTGACCGAGTTGACCGGCAGGCCGACGTTGTTCAGGAAATTCATCAGCGCGACGTGGGTGACGCTGCCGATGGCCACTCCGACGCGGATCTTGCCGGGGTTGGCCTTGATGTCGGCAATCAGGTCTTGGATAGTCTTGTATTTGGAGTCGGCCTTGACGTCAAGGGCGGCGGGGCTGACCAGGAGCTGCCCGACCATGCGGAAATCCTTGTAACTGTTGGGAATTTGGCCGAGGGCGTTGTTGGCGACGATGCCGGTGTGGTGCAGGAGGACGGTGTAGCCGTCGGCGGCCGCGTCCTTGGCGGCGTTGAGACCGTTGCGGGACTGGGCGCCGTGGATGTTGGTGACGACGATGGGGACGGGGAGGAGTTTTTCCTTCCCGACGATGTCGGAAATCTTCCGGGCGACGATGTCGTTCAGGCCGCCGGCGGCGTAGGGGATGATGAAACGGATTTCCCGGGTCGGGAAGTCGTCCGCGGCGTGAAGACGCGGCGCCGCCAGGGCAGAAAGCGCGAGGACCAGACTCGTTACGCAAAGCAGTTTCTTGCTTGCCATGGTTGTTTCTCCTGGTGTCCTGAAATCGTTGGGAAATGAAGTCGTTAGGGCCTGTTCACCGGCCATTCCGGTGTTTCTCCCGTCAAAACCGAATGAACGCCCATGGCGGCGTGCAACCCCATCCTGTCCATGGACTCCCGCGTCAAGGCCGCGTTGTGGGGGCTGATTATGACATTGTCCAGCCGGAACAGCGGATTGTCCGCCCTAGCCGGCTCCTCCGTCAGGACGTCCAGGCCGGCGCCGGCGATGCGACGCTTTGCCAGCGCTTCGTACAGGGCCGGCTCGTCCACCACTTCGCCGCGGGCGCAGTTGATGAGGTAGGCGGTCGGCCGCATCCTGGCTAGCAGTTCGGCGTTAACCATCTTTTCCGTTCCCTTTACTGCCGGGATGTGCAGGGAAAGGAAATCGGAACGCGTGAAAATTTCCGCCAAATCGCCCGGTTCGACGCCTGCGGGAAACTGGTCCGGCGGCAAAAACGGATCATGGCCGACGACGCGCATGCCGAAGCCGGCCCGGGCCTTGTCCGCGACCAGCCGGCCAATCCGCCCGAGGCCCACCAGGCCAAGCGTCTTGCCGGACAAGTCCATCCCGGGGAGACGGTCGCGAACGGCCCAATTTCCCGCGCGGGCCTCGCGGTCGCAGAGCACGAGATTCCGCGCCAGGGCAAGCATGAGGCCCATGGTGTGCTCGGCCACCGAAAGGGCGTTCGACTGCGGAGCGAAGGTTACCCAGATTCCCTTGCCGGTGCAATAGTCCACATCGATGTTGTTGTATCCCACTCCGTGTCGGGCGATGACCTTGAGGTTGGGCGCGGCTTCGAGCACTTCGCGGGGAAACGGCATCGCCCGGGCGATGATGGCGTCCGCCCCCGCCACCTCGCGCTTGAGGTCTTCGATTCTGGCAGAGCCCGAACCGACGACAAGCGTATAACCGCGTTCGCGCAAATAATCCTTGCCGGGGCTGGAAATATCCTGGGGAATTGCCACTGTGAAAGACACGTAAGGCTCCTTATTTCTCTGGTATGGTGGGGCCGCCAACGTTGACGGTTGGGTGAATCCTGCCGGCGATGATGGCGAGGCGGGGGATAAGCAATTCTTCGCCGGAAAACGTTTCGTTGCCGACCCGGCCGTCCATGAAACGGTAATTCCCCCGTTCGACCTCGCTGACGCTGATATCGGCCTGACGTCCCACGCTCAGGCTGCCCTTGCGGTCGGCCATGCCAAGCGCCTGCGCCGCCCCGCTGGTGACCAGGGCAACCGTCTCCGGCAGGCCGAGGCCGAGGGCAAGCAATTTGGAGAGGGTGACGCCGAAATTCTTCACCGTTTCCCGCACGCCCCAGGGCGAGATGTCGGTGGCGGCGGTATGGGGGAGGAAGCCGCGTTCGCGGGCGATGCGGAAGGAGTCGGCGGCGAAATTGGTGACGCCGAAGCTGGCTTCGAAAATCACCCCCCGCTCGTAGGCGTCCCGTATTTCCCTGTCGTATAAACCGTCCCGGCGGAACAACCTGCCCCGCCGCCCGCTGCAGGAATGCATGACGATATCCCCGGGAGCCATCAGCCGCAGCAGTTCGCGGGTAAACACCTCGAGTTCGTAATCGGGAATGACGTCGTCCGCGTCCACCCCGAAGTGCACCCCATAGCGGATGCCGCAGTCGGAACAAACCTGTCGCGCCCGCTCGACCCCGCGTATCCCCGCCCCGTGAATGAAAACGCCCACCGCCCTGTCCTTCAAGCCGACGATGACGTCGCGGTTGGCGGCGACGGTGTCGCGGATACGGTCGTATTCGACGTGGATTTTCTTGGGGTCCCAGGTCTCCGGCAGGGTCGCCTGGCCAAGCGGGTTATGATGGAGATACGCATAGGCGTCCGTGACCGTGCCGGTCAGGTGCCGGGCCTTGAAGTCGGGGAAAGTCAGGTAGCCGGCGCTGCCGCCGTCGACGACGGTGGTCACGCCCGCCTTGACCCCGCATTCGTCGCCACTGGCCAGACCGCCGTGCCCCGAGGCGTAGAAGTGGGTGTGCACATCGAGGAAACCCGGCGTAACGATTTTTCCGGCGCAGTCCACCACCGTGTCCGCGCCGGCGAGTCCGGCGGCCACCGCCGCGATTTTACCGTCCTTGACGCCCACGTCCAGCTTGGCGTCCCTGCCGTTGGCCGGATCGATTACCCGACCTCCGGCAAGAATCAGATCAAACCCCGCGTCACCTTGCCTTGTCATCGTCAACCTTTCATCATGTCCGCGGACCTCCGCCCGAATCGCAAACGGCGAACGACGAACCGGGCGGAGTCGCTGCGGCAGCCTGTAGAGTCTACCGGGTCTTTTCGACGCAATCCATGTAGAAATCGAACAACTCGGGGCCGACCGTGTCGCGGACCAGCGTCCGGGCGCCTGCGGACATTTCGTACATCTTCTGCTTCATTTCGGGGGGAATTTCGGTGAAGATCATCCCGTAGTCGATAAGGAACTGTTTCTTCTGGCCGGCGCGGGCATCGGTGTGCTTGCGGCCGTAACGGCAGGCGTCCTTGCCGGCCTGGTCGACCAGCTTTTTGGTTTCCGGGGGGAGGGAGTCGAACAATGGCTGGTTCATGAAGAGGATGACGTATTGCATGAGGTGATCGGTTTCGGCGAGGTATTTCTGCACTTCGTAGAGTTTGTTGCT
>JAVBTZ010000223.1:0-7491 GCA_031555915.1 Planctomycetota bacterium | reverse complement strand
CCTAACGGGCGGTTTAGCCGGAATACAGGGGGATAAAAGTATACGGCAGAGAAATCACCCCCACGGCATGATGAAAAAAAAGCAGTACCGCCGTCATTGTCAATCCCCCTAGATTCCGGCTAAACCGCCCGTTAAGGGTGCAGCAGCCGTTTCAGACGCCGGAATGACGTGTGGGGAGGTTTGCGGCGTAACATAGTGCGGAGTTGCGTAACAAAGTTGAGATGCGCCCCTCTTGCCCCTGTATCTGCTCTTAAAAACGCTCATCGCTTTTTCCCTGCCCGCGCCATTATCCGCCGTAGGGGCGCCATGATGACTTCCGAAAGCGTCATGCCCTTTTCCGCCGCCATTCGGCGTATTTCCGCCGCCTCAATCGCGCTAACCTTGACAGTCAAGGGCATATTCCTGGCCGTCGGCCCTTCGGGGTAGCGGCCGCGTCGCCAGGTCTTTTTGGAGGTGCAGGGGTTATGGTCCATGCATCCACTATAAACCCGTCCTACCCGAATTCAAGGCATTTCTTCCGTTTGGGCAACGGATTCCGCGAATTATTCCACTTCGCCGTCGCGGGCGAAGATGAAGATTCCGGTGGTGATTTCCGCATTCCCCAAAAAAATCATGACATATTCATTTGTTGGCATAATATCAATGGATTCGCAAACCGTGCCGCCATGAATGGTCCCGGTTGTCGTTGCCAGATCCAGTTTTTGCGGTAATTTTAATCAAGGTTACTTTATGCATGAAAAAATAGCCCTAGTGGCATCCAACGATAAGATATTCGAATATGCCCGTGAAGTGGTGATCCAGAACGGGTATGACGCGGTTATCCAATACGGAGAGTTGGAGGGGGCGATCCAAATTGTGCAGAACATTTTGGATCAGAAGGACTTCCGGGTCTTTGTCAGTCGGGGCGGCACGGCCCGGCTATTACGGGAACATTTCAATTTACCCATTGTGGAAATCGTGGTCTCCGGGAACGACATTCTCGAAACGCTCTATCCCTACGCCAAATCCGGCAAAAAAATCGCCATCATTGGTTTCGACAACGTCATCTCCGGCGCCGAACACATTGCCGGCATTCTTGGCATCGACATCCTTTACCTGGAAACAAGGTCATCCACCGAAGTGCAAAATGCCATCCAAACCGCCCGGGAATGGGGCATGGATCTAATCGTCGGCGACCACCACATCGCCCGTTGCGCCACGGACCTGGGCCTGGCGGCGGTGCGGATCGATTCAGGCCGGGAGGCGGTTCGGCTGGCCTTCGAGGAAGCGGCCCGCCTTTACTCGGCGACGGTGTCGGAGCGGCTGGAGAACCACCGTTACACCACGATTATGGAATCGATTGAGGAAGGAGTCATCGCCATTGACGAGAACGGCCTGATTACCGTTTTCAACCCCGGCGCCGAAAAAATCTGGAACACTTCCGAGCAGGACGCCATCGGCAAACCTATCGACGTCATTGTTCCGCAAACTTATATGCTGGGGGTGCTCCGTACCGGCAAGGAACTGATTGGCGTCTTGATGGATTTGGGCCGCACCACCATTGCTTCCAGCGTCAGGCCGATAGTCGTCGACGGCAAGGTGGAGGGGGTGGTGTCCACCTTCCGGGACATAACCAAAATTCAGCACTTGGAGGCCAAAATCCGTTCGGAAATAGTTAAACGGCGTCTTTCGGCGAAAAATCATTTTAAAGATATGGTGTATGGCAGCCTGTTGATGGAAGAGGTGGTTCTGCAGGCGAGTAAATACGCCAAAGTCGACTCCACCGTCCTCATTTTCGGTGAATCGGGAACCGGCAAGGAAATCATGGCGCAGGCGCTTCACAATGACAGCCAGCGCAAGAACGGCCCGTTTGTGGCGGTGAATTGCGCCGCCTTACCGGACAATCTGCTGGAGAGTGAACTTTTTGGTTATGTGGAAGGTTCTTTTACCGGCGCGAAAAAAGAGGGCAAGAAGGGCCTCTTTGAGATGGCGCACGGGGGAACGATATTTCTCGACGAGATCAGCGAAATGTCCTTGGAAGTCCAGGCGCGATTCCTGCGGGTGATTCAGGAAAAGGAAGTGATGCGGCTGGGCGACGACAAGATTGTTCCGGTCGACATCCGCATTTTGGCGGCGACCAACAAGAACCTTTGGCGTTGTGTGCAGGAGGGAATTTTCCGCCAGGATTTATTTTACCGTTTGAATGTGTTGAATATCAACATTCCGCCGTTACGCGAGCGTAAAGACGACATACAGCCCTTGGCGGCGTTGTTTTTGGCCGACTATTGCGGCAAGTACGACGTTTCGCGTCCAGGCTTTACGGCAGATGAACTAGCGTCGTTACGGGTGCACGATTGGGCGGGGAATGTGCGTGAGCTACAAAATGTGATTGAGCGTTATGTAATATCAGGCAAGATTCTTATAGACGATTTTGTCTTATCCACGCATAAAGACGAAATAGTGTTATTAAGTGGTACGCTGAAGGAAATAGAAGTCCGGGTGGTGAAGCGGGTATTGGAGGAGGAGAATTACAACAAGTTCAATACCGCGCGTAGATTGAATATTTGCCGGACTACCCTGGACAAGCTGATTCACCGGCTGTAAATTGTCCATTTATTGGACAGTGCCTTCCATTAAATGGACAATAAAAATCCAGCGTAAATGCCAACCCCCGATAAAACACCATGTTAGCTATCTGGCAATGCATTTGCTGTATTGCAAGCTATATGTAAAATACACGACCGTAAGGCACCAGTCCATGACGAAAAATAACGTCGTAACGCGCCTTTACCCAAAAAATTACGCTGTACCGATCCCTTACCCATAAAAAGCCGCTCCAGCGTTTTGCCTAATCATTGTCGCTTAATTGGCAGCAATATTTGGCGCCGACGCTGTACCCCGCCGTAACGCATTGTATCGGTCCCGCAGATCTGATGTTCACGTAGCGCATTACATCGTCGCAGCCCAGGAATTTCTATTCTCATCCCGTCTAAACCACCCTTGCCCTCATCCAGGAGAACCCCGATGAGCGAGATGCATTGTATTGTCAAAACCGCGGTCGGGAAAGGTAATATAGCCGTCCAAAAACGCCCCATTCCCAAACCGGGTCCCCGCGACATTCTGGTCCGGGTACAGGCCACCGCCGTGTGCGGAACCGACGTCCACATCGATGAGTGGAACGATTGGGCCGCCAAGCGCATTCCCGCCGGGATTATCATTGGCCACGAATTCGCGGGCGACGTGGTGGAGTGCGGCGCGGAGGTGAAGAACGTCAAGGTCGGGGACATTGTATCGGCGGAGACGCACATCGCCTGCGACACCTGCGACTTGTGCCGTAACGATTACCGCCACGTCTGCTATCATACCAAGACCATCGGCGTGCACCGTGACGGCAGCTTCGCCGAATACATCTCCTTCCCCGCCGTGAACGCCTTCGTCTGCAATCCGCAGCTTCCCGTGGAAATCTCCAGCATCATGGAGCCCTTCGGGGTGGCGGTGCACGGCGCGATGGAGTTCCCTGTCGCCGGCAAGGCGGTGGCGGTGGTGGGTTGCGGTCCGATTGGCGCCATGGCGGTGGCGGTGGTGAAAAAACTCGGCGCCAAGCTGGTGCTGGCGGTCGAGCCCAATCCTCTCCGCGCGAAAATGGCGCTCAAGTTGGGCGCCGACATGGTGGTAAATCCCCTGGCCGAGGACCCGGTGGCGGTGGTCAAGGGGCATACCGGCGGCCGCGGCGTGGATGTGGTGCTGGATTATTCCGGCAGCATTCCCGGCATCAAGGCCGCCCTGAACTATTGCAAACCCGAGGCGAAAATCGCCGTCGCCGGCCTGCCCTCCAAGCCGATTGATTTCGACCTGGCCGAATTTGCCTACCGGGGCCTGACCCTGAAGGGCATTGCCGGCCGGCTGATGTTCAGAACCTGGGAGGAATTGGCCGGCTTGATGGAGTCGGGCATGGACCTGAGTCCGATAGTGACCGACGTTCTCCCCATGCGTAAATACGAACAGGGCCTCGAACTTATGCGCCGCGGCGAATGCGGCAAGGTGATACTGAAGCCGGATTGGCAGGCTGTCTGAAGGCGACGCTGGCAGGAAAAGTGAAAATACAGCCTAATAAGGCATCGCCCTAACCCAAAGAAAGGAGCGTCCATGCAAGTTGCACCAGGAGGCAGTATAAAGAAGGTGGTGGCGGTGCGTATGGCTCCAGGCGAAGACGTCCTGGAAGGTTTGCGTCAGGCCTGTGAACAGGCCGGCATCAAGCACGGCATGATTTTGGGCGGCATCGGCAGTTTGAACGGCGCCCGCTTTTTCAACCCGATTCCCATGCCGGAGAAAAAGGCCGGTTACGGCTATGGCGCGGCCATCGAGTTGCACGGTCCCATCGAATTGGTGAGTTTGAGCGGCATGATTTGCTGCGGCGACGACGGCAAGACCATGTTCCATGTCCACGCCGGCATGTCCGGGCAGGACGGCGGCGGTTACGGCGGCCACCTGATTGAGGGCAACAAGGTTCTCTTGACCGTTGACGTGATGCTGGGTGAAATCGAGGGCATCAAGATGGGCCGGCGTTTCGACCCGGACCTCGAGGTATTCATTTTCCACCCGCAGCAAGGGTAAGGTTTGCATCACAAAATTTCTATTGATTACCTCCCTGCCGCCGTGTGGCGGCAACAGCGTAGTTTACAGGATTAGAGGAGAATTTCATGAGAAAAGCGTTATTGCTCGCCATCGCGGCGGCGACCCTGATCACGACCCTGACTTTCGGCGCCCAGGCCGGTGAACGCGCCCGCGAACTGCGCATGAGCGTCACCACGTCGGAAACGAGCGTCTGGATGGTTGGCGCCCGCGAGTTCAAGCGTCTGCTTGAGGAACGCACCAACGGCCGCTTCAAAGTGTCCATTTACCCCAACGAGCAGCTTTCCGGCGGCGACATGGTCAAGGGCGTGGAAATGCTTTTCACCGGCGTCAACGATCTGGACATTCACTCCACCATCAACATGACCGGCTTCATTCCGCAACTGAACGTCATCAACATGCCCTGGATTTTCTCCAAGGGTTACGAGTCGGTCGACGAAATCATGATCAACGGCAACGGCGCCAAGATGGTCGGCGATCTGATTGAGAAAAAAGGCGCGAAGATGCTGGCTCTCGGCGAAGTCGGCTTCCGCCAGCTCACCAACAACGTCCGGCCCGTCTCCAAGGTTTCGGACATGATCCAACTGAAAATCCGCACCCCCGCCATCAAGATGTACATCGACCTCTTCCGCATTTTCGGCGCCGACCCGACCGCCATGAACTTCGCCGAAGTCTTCACCGCGCTGCAGCAGGGCACCATCGACGGCCAGGAAAACCCGCTCGACACCATCCGTTCCGCCAAGATTCAGGAAGTCCAGAAGTACTGCACCATCTGGAACTACTCCTACGACCCCATCGCCCTTTCCGTCTCCAACAAGGTCTGGAACCGCCTCTCCGACGCCGACAAGGCCATCTTCGTACAGGCCGGCAAGGAAGCCATGCAGACCCAGAGGGAGGAAGCCCGCAAGAAAGACGCCCAGATTATCGAGGAATTCCGCAAGGTCATGACCGAGATCACCATTCTCACGCCCGAACAGGTGCAGGAATTCAAGAAAGCCGCCGAACCGGTATACGAAACCTACCGCGCCCAGGTCGGCGACGAGGTGTTCAAGGCTTTCGGTTACGAGTTCAAGAAATAGCCAAGTCCATGGCGAAGACGGACGCACAGCGGGGAAAGGGCCGGGGAACTCCGGCTCTTCCCCGCCTTCGCCCGGAGGCGGAAGGGGTGGAGGCGGTTTTCCACTCCCCCATCCCCACCGGTCGGAGTTCCCTGAACCAAGGGCACCTCTAAAAATAGCTATTTTGCCCGCAGACGAGGAAGGGCGTAGCGGCAGCGTTTTGTAACACGCAGTGGTGGTTTGTGTTACAAAACGCTGGAGCAAAGCCCTGACGAAGTATCCGGGCAAAATAGCTATTTTTAGAGGTGCCCCCAAGCCAATCTGCGGAGTGGAAACGTTATGAGAACCTTGGGAAAGATGTTCGATTGCCTGGAGGAGATCCTGCTGGTTCTGGGGATTGCCTTCATGACGGTAATGAATTTCGTCAACGTGGTCAGTCGCTATTGTTTCACCAATTCCTTTTCCTTCACCGAGGAATTGACGGTTATGGCGTTTGTGTGGATCACCATGTTCGGCGTGGCCACCGGCTTCAAACGTTACGCGCACCTGGGCATGAGTTATTTCACCGACTTGTTCCCGCGCCGGCTCAAGGCCTACATGAGCTTCTTCTATTTGTTTTGCGCCGTCCTCATGATTGCCGTCCTTATCTACGAGGGGATCATCATGGTCAAGGGGCAAATCGCCCTCGACGCCCGGACCCCGGCCCTGGGCATGCCTACCATGTACCAAGGTCTGGCCATGCCGGTAGGCGGCGTGTTCATCCTGATTCGGGTCATTCAAGCCTACCTCCTGCAATACCGGAACACCATGTCCTCCGACAAGCCCATGGACGACGCCATGACCACGGAAGCCAGGGCGCTGGCGGGAATGGATGACGCAATTTCCGGCCCGGTCAAGGAAGGGAGGGACGGCAAATGAATTGGATCGATTTCATGTATTTTCTCGAGGACAACCTGGCCTTCGTTCTTTTCGGCCTCTTTTTCCTCCTGGTGTTTTTGAACGTCCCCATCGCGGTGTCCCTGGGCTTGTCCGGTCTGGTCGGGCTGTTTATCGTGGACCTGCCCATCAACGTCTTCCCCAGCATCATCTACGCCTCCATCGGCAAGTTCACCCTGATGGCCATTCCCTTCTTCATCCTGGCCGGGGTGATTATGGAATATGCGGGCATTTCGCAGCGACTGATCAAATTCGCCTCGGTTTGCGTCGGGCACCTTCAGGGCGGTCTGATAACCGTGGTGGTGGTGGTGGCTTGTTTCTTCGCCGCCATTTCCGGTTCGGGTCCGGCGACGGTGGCGGCCCTGGGTTCCATTCTCATTCCCGCCATGGCCAACGCCGGTTATGACAAGGGCATGGGCACCGCCCTCATGAGCGCCTCCGGCGCCATTGGGGTCATCATACCGCCCAGCATCGTTTTCGTGGTCTACGCCTCCATCGCCGACGTGTCGGTTGGCGCCCTGTTCGCGGGCGGCATCATCCCCGGGCTGGTGGTGGGCCTGGCGTACATCGTCGCCGCCATGTGGATGAGCCGGAACAACACCAACATCATCAAGCAGAAGCGCGCCTCCAACGCGGAAATGTGGGCCGCCTTCAAGGACGCCATCTGGGGCCTGATGACTCCGGTCATCATTCTGGGCGGCATCTACGGGGGCATTTTCACCCCGACCGAAGCCGCCGGGGTGGCGGTGGTGTACGGCCTGTTCGTGGGTCTGGTCATTTATCGTGAAATCCGGCTCAAGACCTTGTGGAACCTGTTTGTCGACGCGGCTGTTTCCTCGGCCATCGTCATGTTCATCATCGCCGGTGCCAGTGTTTTCGCCTGGCT
>JAVBTZ010000237.1:0-9766 GCA_031555915.1 Planctomycetota bacterium | reverse complement strand
CTCACCCACACCACACCCCCATCCACTTCACACATCCTCTATCATTAACACTCTATCTATCCTCCCAAACCACTATACCCCCCCCACCTACCCACACACCAACACCCCCCCCCCCCCCCCCCCACCCCCCCCCCCCCCCCCAAACCGCAAATCTATCCGAAAATTTAGGCTTTACGGGGCACTAGATTTGCGGGGCGGTTCCCGCAAATCTAGCGTTGTAGAACTAGTTACGCGGCCCTACCTTATTGAGCGAACAGCGCCGAAGGCGCGCCTTCGCGTTCGGGCGGCCCCGAGGGTATCGTATTCAAAGCGAGCGAAGCTCCCGAACGCTGCAAGCCCCACCCAATTGGCGCCAAGCGAAAAAGAAACGTTTTTCCTTTTTCCCCCTCCCCCGCGTGAACGGATCTATAACTCATCCTTAGCGGCACAGCTCTCCGCGGAGCCAGCGCTTGTGGTTGCGGTACCCGAACGGAAGCCCCGGTTCGACGGGGTCCGTGAGGTTTTTTGGCAGGGCGTGTGGGTGCGGTTTAACCCGGTCGGGGAGAAAGGCGGGTGGTAAGGCCGGACTCTAGACACGCCCGGAGATATAATGACCCGATATCTCCACCATTACAACCCACGGACCCCGACAAGAGCTCGCCGGAGCTTCCGTTCCCCTTTTTTCGCAAGAGGAACGGGGTTGCCCATTGGACAGTAAAAGTTATGCCCCACTACCCCCCACCCCCCCAGCAAAAATCAACTACCCCCTTGCGCCCGAATTCCCCCGTGAGTATCATAAATACGCATCGGATTAGGCATGGCGAACAGCGGCCATGCCGCGTTGTTTTATTCTGTTTCAAAATCGGGCAACTTCCCTCGGGAGTCAAACCCTTATGGGAAAACATGTTAGTTTTAGTTAGCCTCTTCTACAGGAGTCGGTCATGGCAGACGCCGAGGCACATTTTTTAGGGTATGAGAGCGCAGACCTGGCGGAAGCGTATTTCTCACTCATCCCCGCCCCCCACGAAGCCACCGCCAGCTTTATCACCGGACAAGCCCGCGCTCCCAAAAAAATTCTGGGCGTCTCCGGCCTGATTCAAGACTATGACGAAGAAACGGGCCTCTCCCTCGTCGATATGGTCGGCATCCACACCATCGCCCCCGAAGCCGCTCCCACCGAACCCTTCCAACTCGAAGCCTGGGTAAAAGAACAGGTCGCCTCCGCCCTCGACGCCACCGCCGTTCCCATTATCCTGGGGGGAGACGGCACGGTAAGCCTTTGGGGAATCGAAACGCTCCTGAAGCGCTCGCCCGAACTGTCCATCCTCCACATCGACGCCAACGCCGATCTCGACGACGCCGATGACGACGAAACGCACCACACCGTCATGCGCCGCGTCCTCGAACTTAAAGGCACGCCGCCGATTTGCCAGGTCGGCGTCCGTTCCCTCTCCCGCGACGGCTTCGAACGCATCATGGATTCGTCGGTGCCGGTGGAAACGTTCTTCATGGCCGACATCGACCGCGCCACCGACGAAGGCTGGCAGGATTCGGTCATCGACGAACTCCGCAGCCCGGTCTACCTCTCCATCGACCTCTCCGGCCTCGACCCCTCGATTATCCCCTGCGTCGGCGCGGCGCAACCCGGCGGGCTCGGCTGGTGGCAGCTCCTGCGCCTCCTCAAGAAAGTGGCCTCCCGCCGCCGCATCGCCGCCATCGACGTCACCGAACTCTGCCCCTCGGACGCCTCGATTCAGAGCGAATTCGCGGCCGCCCGCCTCATCTATAAAGTCATGAACTACATCCAGGCCAGCGGCAAAATGCTCGCCAAGCCGTAAATAAGGATACCATCCAAATGATCAACGCAACCGAAATCCGCAAGGGCATGGTGATTCGCGTCGACGGCGAACTGTTCGTCGTGCTGGACCGCGAACACATCACTCCGGGCAATCTGCGGGCCAAGGTCCAGACCGAAATGCGGTCCCTCCGGACAGGCACCAAAACCCAGAAGCGTTTCCGTTCCAACGACGAAATCGACGAAGTCTATGTCGAAACGCGCCCCTTCGAATACCTCTACCCGGAAGCCGACTCCTACGTCTTCATGGACAGCGAAAACTACGAACAAATCCCGGTCCCGGGCGATGTGGTCGGCAACGCCATCAATTATCTGCCCGAAAACACCAAGGTCAAGGCGACCGTCATCGAAGGGAAAATCGTCAGTATCGAACTGCCGTCCTCGGTAGTCCTGGAAATCATCGAGGCCGAACCCGGCGTCAAGGGCGACTCCCGCACCAATATTTTCAAGAACGCCAAAGTCTCCACCGGCTATAACGTCAAGGTGCCGCTCTTCATGAAAGTCGGCGACAAAATCAAAATCGACACCGCCGAAGGCAAATTTGTGGAACGGGTGAACGACTAGTCCCGGCACAGCTGCCGACAAAAAAGCGTCGGGGCGGAAAACCGATAGGTTTCCGCCCCGACGTTTATTTGGCCTCAAGCCCTCTTGCCGCCCCTGCCCTTCGACTCTCAGTCTACAGCGGAATTTTGGCCGGCGTACCCAGTTCTTCCGGCATGACTTCGGCGAGGGTCTTCTCGATGTCGAGGAGAATCTTGACGCTCTTGCCGATTTTGGCCAAACCGATGACTTCGTCGTCGTTGGCCGAATAGCCGCCGCCCATTTTGGGGGCGTCCTCGATTTGGTTTTCCCAGATGTCGATGACGTCCCGCACGGTGTCGACTATAAGCCCGGCCCAGGAATGGCGCAGGGTGACGAGAATGATGCAAGTCTCGGAGGTGTAGTCGATTTCATACATGCCGAGTTTAAGCCGGGCGGAAATGATGGGGGCGACTTTGCCGCGCACGGTGGTTACGCCCTTGACATAGCTTGGCGCTTGCGGCATGGGGGTGATCGGCTGCATGCCGAGGATGCCCTGGACCTTGAGGGCGTCAATGCCGTATTCTTCCTCGCCCAAGGCAAAGGTCAGGTATTTTCCTTCCCGTTTTTTGTTTGGCGTCGCGGTCATCGCTTTCTCCAAGGGGCAAAGAGGGTACGAGGTATTTCGAGGTTTGTCATTACCATTCAGAATACCACAACTATACGGATTATTTCATCCGCTTGCAACGATTATCCCTGGGGACTAAATAGGGATCGGGCGGAAAAGCCCGGCCACTTGATGTTTAGTAAACGCTCGTCATCGGTGATCAATGTCGCCTGCTCTGCCACGGACGTGGCGGCGATAATGGCGTCAGGGGCTTTCAGTTTTGCCGAACGTCCCATAATTATGGCCAAGTCTTCGATTTTATCATTCAGGTGGACAATGACGCAATCTGCAAGAAATGCGCTAATCGCCGCTTCTTCCCCAGGAGTAATGGAGGGGAAAATAAACAATTCCACCTTGGTGATGACGCTGACTTTACGCTCTGTCGCCACGCTGTCCTTGAAGAACTTATCCGCTCCTTTCGGATCTTTCAGGTAGTAAATTATGGCATTGGTGTCGAGAATCAAGTTATTCATTGTCATAATATCCGCGCATCTTACGTTGCAACTCCACGGGGTCCCCCGCAAAAGTCTTGCTGTCCTTCAAGACGCCAGCCAAACTTTTCAGCCTATTTATACTTTCGTCAGCGCTGCTGGACTGAGGTTCCTCGGGATAAGGAATAACCGTCACCTTGATTTCCGCGCGTCCGGCAGGGATGTCGTCGGGAATCGGCAATTCCAATTTCAGGCGGTGATCCGCGGGAATTTCCACGGTTTTTTCGATAGTGGTCATGCTTGTTCCTCCGTAACCGGGCGGTAAACCATAGTACAAATTCCCCAATCATTCGGTAAAATATACTGTCTGTCAACAGTATAACCCGGTTACGGCGGGCAGGCGGGTTTGGGGTGTTCATTCCTTCCAGTATTGATAGGTTATCCAGCGGCGCCAGGCGTCGTCGACCACTTCCAGCGGTTTCCCGAAGGCTTTGATGATGCTGGCGCCGCCGGTGGGATCCTGCTGGAAACGCTCGCGGAAGTCTTTGTAAATTTTCGTCAACAGCCCCATTTCCTCCAAGTATTTGCAAAAATATCGGGACTGGGCATAATTCAGACTCTCGCGGTTGGTGCGGAAAGTCGCCGGCGCCATCGCGAGCAGCGCCGGCAGCGGGGTCAGGCTGCCGGCCTCAAGGGCGACCTTGAGTTCCGGCAAGCGCCAGTTGTCGTCCCCTTTGAGGATGTCGTCCTCGGCCCGGCAATGTTCGTAGAGGCTGGCCATTCCTTCCGCCAGCCAGATCGGGGCTTCGGGGAAATCCTCCGACATCAGGGCGTGGGTGAGTTCGTGGACCAGGGTGCCGGGACCGGTCTCATAATTTATGACAATATATTTCTGCGAATGGCCATAGTGGCCGTAGGGACTGATCGGCTGCATGCCCAAAAAGCGTCGCAAGCCGCTTTCATAGCTGTCATAGTCCTTGAAAACGAAGATGTTGACCGTTTTGTCGCGCACCGGCCCCTTGTCGAAAAAGGCCCGAATCAACGCCTCGGAACAGTAGTCGAGGACGCCGTCCACCAGATACTCGTAGTCCAGCAACCCCAAATCGCCCGCGATCAGGAAATTGCCCCGCTGGACGCAAAGATAGTCCCGGCCCGCCAGGAGCCGGAGCTGGGTGAGGTTTTTGGGGACGCCGACGTATTGGCGTTCGTATTCAATGCCGGGGCTGCGGGTTTGCGTGCCGGTGCCGCCGGAGGAGGCGCGGATATCCTCGGTGGGCCGGCGTTTTTTTTCGGCGGCGGCGCCGGGCTCCGGCGGCAGCAGGGCTAGGCAGGCCGCCAGCAGCAGGGCTAGACAGGTTATGGGTTTAGTCATTGGCAATGCGCTCTATTTGTCGGGTAAAAAAGTGAATCCTTTTCTCTAAAAACACTCAAGACAATTGCCGATTTTGCCGGGGATCTTTCACTTTGCTTTGGGAATTACGGTTGGGGCTGAGGGAAAAGCGTCCCGAGGTTGGAGATTCCGCATGACTTTCGCACAATTGCCTTATTTATATGCCGGCGTGTTGTTTTTCTGCGGTTTGGCGGTTGGTTCGTTTCTCAATGTGGTTATTTACCGGGCGCCGGCGGGGGTGAGCTTGCTCCGCCCGCCCAGTTCCTGCCCTAAATGCCACAAAGTCCTCTTGGCGCGGGACAATGTGCCGGTTGTGAGCTGGATCCGGCTGGGAGGGAAATGCCGCTTCTGCCAGACGCCGATCTCCTGGCGTTATCCCTTGAATGAACTGGTTACCGGGCTGCTTTGGGGGGCGGTGGGTTGGCGCTTGGCCTATTGCGATTTTGGCATGGGGCAGAATATCGGTTTGGGGCTGTTGGGGTTGGCGTTTGTGTCGGCGATGCTGGTGACGTTTTGGGTGGACTGGGATTGGCGGATAATTCTGGATGAAATAAGCGTGGGCGGGGCATTGTTGTCGCTCGTGGGGGCGGGGTTGGTGCCGGAGTTGCATCATGCGGCGCGGGCGGATGAGTTTGTGGCGTATTATCCCCTGTTGGGGCTGCTGCTGGCGGGTTATCCGCCTTGGGCGGAGAGTTTGCTGGCGGCGTTATTGGGCTTGGTGGTTGGTTTGGGGTTTAGTTTGCTGATTTACTATGTCGGGACCGTGGCTTTCCGCGACCAAATCGCGGCGGCGCGGAAAGAGGATCCGGACATCGAATCGGCACTGGGTTGGGGCGACGTCAAGTTGATGGCGTTTTTGGGTGCGTTTTTGGGATGGTATGCGGTGTTGTTCATATTCGTGGTCGGATCGCTATTGGGGGCGGTGGTGGGCGGAATCATGAAGATGCGGTCAGGCAGTACCGGGGGGAGGTCGGGGCTGTCCGGCTGGCTGGCCCGCTGGCGGAGCGGCAATTCGGTGGTGGCGTTTGGGCCGTTCCTGGCGCTGGCGGCGACTTGGTTTTATTTTTATAGCCAAGTCTTTAAAGCGTTTATGAACCGGATGTCGGGCTGGGAATAAAATGTTGGACGGGAAATAGTTTTAGCGATAAAATATTTTGCTTGCTTTTACTAAAATGTCGATATATAGTTTGAGAAGACAAACATAGAGGCGGTGACAGATAATGAACGCTAGCGACAGGGAAGGTGTCCTGACGGCAGCCTTGGAAGATTACCTGGAGGCGATCTTTCATTTGTGTCGTCACGACCAGGCCGCCCGGTCCAGGGATATCGCCGAAGCGTTGAATGTGCATAAATCCACGGTTACGGCTGCCTTGAAGTCGTTGGGGCAGATGAACTTGATTAATTATGCCCCCTATGAGGCGGTGACTCTGACGCCGGAAGGAAGGCGTTTGGCGATGGATGTGGTGGGTAGGCATGCCGCCTTGAAGGATTTTTTCATCCAGGTGTTAAGGGTGAATCCGGAAATGGCGGAAACGGCGGCCTGCGGCATGGAACATGCGATTCCCCGTGAGATTGTGGAAAAGCTGATTCGTTTTGCCAAGGAAATGCGGAGTTGCCCCCGCATGCGGGACGATAAGGAAATGTTGGCCGAGGCTTGTTCGTGTTCGGCGTATAAAAATGAAACCGATGCGTCGGCCGGGAAAAGTGCGGGCAAAAAAGCGTCCAGGAGAATGTCCAGGCCGGAGTAGGACCGGCCGGCGGCGATTAAAGCGTCAGGGAGAATGTCCCAACCAAAGTAGCTTCGCTTGCATGGTTTTTTTTACCTATAAAGGGAAAGAAAATGATCCTTGCCCAAGGTGCGGATAAGGTGGCGTCGAGGCCCCTGGCTCAGGCTTCGGAACAGAACTCGTTCATGGTGGATAGGGTTAGTGGTCCGGAACAGCGGCGGTTGTGCGAACTGGGTTTGGTGGAAGGGGCGCGTTTGGAGGTGTTGAACCGTTCCCGCGGCGGGATGCTGGTGGTGAAGGTCGGCGGCAGCCGTTTGGGTATGGCGAGCGGGATGGCCGACTGCGTTTGGGTGAAATAACCGGGCGAGGCGAGGCGTAAAAGCCAAGCGGAGTTGCCGGATGATTTTATTTTGAGCTTCCTGATCGGTTTCAGGAAGCTCTCTTTGCGGGTTAAAGTTTTATGGATAAAACATTTAAAGGAAAAGGCGATGGAAACGGTCGTGACCTTATTAATTGTGGCGGGGGCGGGTTTTTTTCTGCTGCGTTGGTTGCGGGGGGTGTACCGGGGGGAGGGGTGCGGTTGCGGGAAATGCGGGCACAGCTTGGGCAGGTGCACGGGGTGCGAGGGGGAGAAGAAGGGGTAGGTTTTAGGGCGTCCGATTGATTTTTCCTTCCAGGCGCGCATAATTGTGTATTAAAGCCGGTTTGCTCTGTCCCGACCAGTTGTTGTAGTTCACCCCGGGACCAGCATCGCATTCATTTAAGGATTGAGCCATGCCGATACCCGAATACTATGTAAAACTCACCTGGGATGCCGAGGCCGGGGTTTGGGTTGCGACCAGCGACAATCTAACCGGTTTGGTTATGGAATCAGGATCACTGGATGCCTTGATCGAACGGGTGCGTTTCGCGGCTCCGGAACTCCTGGAATTAAATGGTATGCCAAGCCAGGATTTTCTATTGCATTTCCATTCCGAGCGCCATGAACAGGTTACGCTATAATGGCGGAATACGAGAAAAAAGTTCGCGCCATCCTTACCGAACATGGCTGTTATTTCAGTCGACGCGGAAAAGGTGACCACGATATCTGGTATAGTCCCATTACCAACGCCAGTGTTGTTGTTGACACCAAGATCAAATCGCGTCATACCGCCAATGGTATAATGAAGCAAACCGGAATCAAACATCATTTTTAAGCCCCCCGCACAAGGACAAGCCTTCCATGCCGCAGGATAACCAGCCGCTGTCGTCGCCCTACGAAGCTAAACCGCGCCGCCGGCCCCAGGACTTCCGGCCTGCTCTTCGCACCCTCAAATGGGGCGCGGTTGGCCTGACGCTCCTTATTCTCCTTGCCGCCTTGGGGCTGTTCATCTGGACCGCCTGCCGGATTGAACCGCCGTCCGACCGCATCGCGATTCTCATCCGCAAAACCGGGCAGAACCTGAAACCCGGCGAAATCATCGCCAGTAAACCCGGGCAAAAAGGCATTCAGCTTGAACCCCTCCCCGAAGGGCGTTATTTCTACAACCCCTACACCTGGGACTGGCGTTTCGCCAACGTCACGGTCATTCCGGCCGGAAAACTCGGCGTCGTCACCCGCCTTTACGGGGAAGACGCCCCCGACGGCAACATCATCGCCCCCGCCGGCGCCAAAGGCATCGCCAAGGACGTCCTTGGCCCCGGCAAATACCGCATCAACCCCTATGCCGAAAAAGTCGAAATCTTCGACGCCATCACCATTCGCCCCGGCCACGCCGGGGTGGTCGCCCACCTGGACGGCCAGGACCCCATCCACGGCAGTATCGATGATGCCATGAAAAACGTCTTCATCGTCGGCGAGAGCGTCAAGGGCGTGCAGGAGAAGACGCTTGGCCCCGGCACCTATTACCTCAATCCTTACGTCTATGCCGTTACCGAAGTGAATTTGCAGAGCCAACGTTTCGAACTACAGGGCGAGGACGCGATCAGTTTTCTCACCCAGGACGGCTTCCAGGTGATGGTGGAGGGGACGCTGGAATTTGCCCTGAACCGCGATTATACGGCGCAACTCACGCATCAGGTCGGCGACATCGACGACATCCTCAAGAAGATCATTCTCCCCAAGGCGCGCGGTTTCTCGCGTATCGAAGGCTCCAAGCATCCGGCCATCGACTTCATTGTCGGCGAGACGCGGCAGGGTTTTCAGGACTCGTTGGAAAAGCACCTCATTGCCCAATGCAACCGCTGGGGGGTGCAGATTCGTTCGATGCTGATTCGGAACATCACCCCGCCGGAGGAAGTCTCGGCGATTATTCGCGAGCGCGAGGTCGCCTTGCAGAACCAGCGGAAGATTGAGCAGCAGATTCAGCAGGCCAAATCGCAGGCGGAGTTGACCCGGCAGGAGATGTTGGCGGAACAAATGCGGGAGAAGGTCGAATCGGAGACGGTTGCCATTCGCGAGCGTATTAAAGCCGAGCAGGAGCAGGCGGTGACCCTGATTGCCAGCCGGCGGAAATTGGACGTCGCCAAGCTTAATGCCGAAGCCGCCAAGCTTCAGGCCCAAGCCGTCATCATCAAGGCCGAAGCCGACCGGGATGTGGTGGCGATGCGAAATACTTCCGAGGCGGCGGTTACGGGAGCCTTGGCCAAATCGTTTGGCGGCGGCGGCAATTTGGCGAAGTATACGTTATATAAAAAGACGGCGCCCAAGATAGGCGCCATCATTTCGACGGATCGTGAACCCGGTCTCGGGGGTATTTTCAAATCATTCATGCCGGAAGGTTCCCAGGCTCATCAGCCGGCGGAGGTTCCGGTGAAGCCGGCGCCTGCCGGACCGATGGGGCGGAGGTAGCGTGCCATTTCCGCTCGGCGCAATTGGGTCCAGCGTCACGCTGGTTGCAGGGGGCGGGGGGGCGCAACCAGCCCCCCGTGCAATGCGGTTATAAAAAAGTCAAATAGCGGTGCGCGGTTAGCGGTTAAAGCGGTTATTTAAAACGCGGTTAATGGGCCGCGTTCTAAAACGGTACAATCCAACATTCGGTAAAAACGCATGGAAACTCGTTACGCGGCCCTTCCTTTTGAAGCAAAACAGCGAAGCGTATTTTGCGTTCGGGCGGTCCCGGGGATATCGAAGTTAGAGCGTCTGGGAGCTTAGCGTCCTGGGAATGCGATACGGCTTTGGGGGCCCGAACGCAACATAAGCATCGCGGTGGTGGGTAA
>JAVBTZ010000080.1:0-4627 GCA_031555915.1 Planctomycetota bacterium | reverse complement strand
TCCTAAGCGAGGTCGTTTTAACTGCGTTAAAACATAACCGCATATCAACAGGGGGGCTGGTTGCGCCCCCCTAGAACCCCCGCAACCAGCCGCAGGCTGGATTTTATTAACCGCTTTTTAACCGCCTTTTTAACCGCCTTTTTGACCGCCTTTACCGCTATTCTATCAACTCCCTCCCAACACCTACCCCACCGCCAACATGTGACGACGAATAATATGGTCCTGATACTCCTCCGACAACTCACAAAAATAACCGCTCCAACCCCAAACCCGCACCACCAAATTGCGGTGCCTTTCCGGATGCAACTTGGCATCCTTCAAATCATCCACATCCAAGGTGTTCAATTGCAGCTGCTGACAGCCCAATTTCTGAAACAGGATGATAAGGTCGGCGACCTTGCCAATCGAATCGGCGGTACGGAAAACGGTGTCGGATAATTCCAGGGTAATGGGCCCGCCATTCACCACCCGGCTGTAATCGAGCTTGGCGAAAGACTGGAGAATGCCGAAGGGGCCGGAAATTTTCACCCCCTGGGAAGGAGCCAGGCTGGAACTGAAGAAGTCGCCCCGCTTGCGGCCGTCCGCCGTCGCGCCCACGGTGGGTTCCAGCATGCCTTCGTTCCCCCGGGCCAGCCAGATGTAATACATGGCCGAACCCGTGCCCGGGCGGACCCTCTGCCAGCGCGGGTTGATGGGGTTGTACTTGCTGTATTTCCGGCAGGCCTCGGCGAAATAGTCGAAGAGCCGGCGGAGGATGGAGTCGACGTAGTCGTCGTTGTTGCCGGTTTTTGGGGCGGAGCCGGCGAGTTGGGCCCGCAGTTTTTCCTCGCCGGCGAAATCATGGTCCAGGGCTTTCAGGAGACGCTCCGGAGCCAAACTTTTTTCCTCGAAGACGAAACGCTTCACCGCCGCCAGGGCGTCGGCGGCGTTGGCGGAGCCCGAGCCGTGAATGCCGAGGTTGTTGTACTTGGCCCCTTCCGAGAGGTCGCCGCGCATTTCCAGCTGGTCCGTCATGAGGGCGCTGTAGAGGGGGGCGGGGGGCAGGATGATGTCTTTCTTTTTTTCGACGAGGCGGTCCACCTGTTTCTGGATGTCCGACTGGCAGAGGTCCAGGACGGCGGCGAAATTCATGCCCGACGCGAGGGCGGCGCGGATGCCGGCGTCGGCGGCGTGGGGAAAGGAGACGGCGCCGATGTTCACCACATCCATGCCGACCCCGGGGATGATGAATTCCCAGCAGGCGGCGACGGAATAATTACGGGCGTCGGCGAGGGCGTAACCGCTGGCGACCAGGCCGGGGATGACGATTTCGTCGTTGGAATACTGGGGGAAGCCGAGGCCGATTTTGGTCAGTTCCGCCGCCTGCAGGAGGATGTCCCGGGGAGTGTCGGAGGTGACCCGGAGATTGATTTTCGGGTCGATGAAGCGGATAAGCCGGGTGACCTCGAGGGCGATGCGGGTCAGCCGGTTCACGGCCAGCCGGCCTTCGGCGTCGACGCCGCCGAGCATGAGGGACTGCCCGTTGTCGCCTTGCTGAATCCCCGGGTAGAGATCGGAATCCTTGTTGAGGGAAACGAAAAATTCGGCGGTGAGGTCGGCGACGTCCTGCCAGGTCATCACCCCCGCCTCCACATCCCGCAGCGCGTACTTCCACAGGTATTGGTCGAACCTGCCCAGGCCAACATGGTAATGGCCGGACAGCCACAAGGCGGAATGGACAAATTTCAAGGACTGCAAGGCTTGCCGGAACGACTGGGCCGGCCCGGCCGGAACGGCGGCGAGGGTGGCGGCCGTTTCCGCGTCGCCCTGTTTCAGGGCCTCCTGGCGATAGCGCTCGGCCAAACCCAGGACGGCGTCGATGGCGGTCGTGACCGTTTCCGACAGGAGCATCAGCCGCTCCCCCCCCTCGCGGCGGGAACGTTCCTGGATCACTTTTTTCCGCGCCGTCAGGCCCTGTGCCAGCAGCATTTCCCAGTCCGCGCAAATGTTCGATATTATGCCGGACTCGTGCATGGCGTGCCCCTGGAAGAGCTCCCGCCACGGTTCGGGCGCATAATAAGGCGGAACAGCGGGGATGGTGCGGGTGAAGACGATTTTCTCGCCGGGGAGGATGAGGGGTTTTTCCGCTTCGCACATGATTTCCGTCAGCCTGGCGGCGCGATGCGGCCAGTCCAGGTTTTCCCGCTCGCAAATGCCGGCGGCGTCCGGCACGGGCGTGGTGCGGTACTGGCGGTGCAGGCCGGCGGCGACGGCGTCCCGCAATTTTTTGACCCGGTCGCTCAGGGTAATTTCGTCAAGGGAGTTCATAGCACATTCACCTCCTGAATGAGATCCCGGAAATATTCGGGATGGATGTTTTCGGGTTTGCCGGTGTCGAAACCGGGCTGGAATATTCTCCCCACCGCCTGATATTTGCCGCCGGCCGCCGGATTGAAGGGCAGGAGATCGAGGCCCAGGGCGCGGCAGGGCGAGAGTCTTTTTTCGATAAACGCGGCCAACGCCCGGTAATTTTCCGCCGTGTCGGTGACGCCGGGGATGATCGGCCAGCGCAGGCGATAGGGAAGGCCGGACCGGTTCAGCGTCTCCAGGTTTTCCAGAATGAGGCGGTTGTCCACGCCGGTGAAACGCCGATGTTCGGCCGGGTCGATGATTTTCAGGTCGAAAAACACCAGGTCGGCCAGCCTTGCGGCCGCCAGAAAAATTTCCTTGGCCGCGAACCCCGAGGTCTGGAGCAGCAGGTGGATTTTCCCTTTCAGCCTTTGCATGACGGCGGCAAGAAAAATCGCCTGCATAAGCGGTTCCCCGCCGGAGAAAGTCACCCCGCCCCCCACCGCCGCGAACACCGGCAGATAGGTCGCAAGCTTCTGGGCCAGTTCCTCTGCCGTGTAAACCTGTCCCACCCGGCGCTCCCCCACGGCGGTCCGCAGCGTTTCCGGTTCCGGCGACAAACCCTCGGGATTGTGGCACCAGGTGCAACCGAGGGGGCAGCCCTTAAGGAAAACCGTGCAGCGGAGACCCGGTCCGTCGTAGAGGGCGAACTCCTTGATGTCGAAGACCGTACCTGAAGGATTGTCAGTCATGGCGTTTCTCTTGCCGCATCTTGAGCCCTATTTCACCGGATAATGCCGGTCCACATTATCCTGGGTGATTTCCAGGGTGCCGGTGTCGCTGAAAGCGGGGATGGCTTTGCCGTCGCAGGCCTGGTTCAATTTTGCCACTACGTTTACCCCCCAATCGTACTGGCGCTGGACGATGGCGGCGTAGATTTGCCCGTCCCTGACCCCCTTGATGATTTCCGGGAGGTCGTCGAAAGTGATGGCGAATTGGGTCAGGCCCCTGGCTTTCCAGACCGTGACCATGGCGGGGCCGGCGTAGGAATCCATGCCGACGAGGGCGTCGAAATCCGGGTGGTCCTTCAGCATGGCCTCGATGTTGGCGAGGGTCTGGTCGTGGTCGCCCCGGCCGGATCGGATCGCCACGATTTCGATGCCGGGATGATTTTCCTTGAGGCTTTTCCTGACCCCTTCCAGCCGTTGCACCAAATTGAGCTGGGAGGAAATGCCTTGGCTAATCAGCACCTTGCCCTTGCCGCCCAGGGCCCGGGCGAGTACGGCGCCCAGGTGTTCGCCGGCGCGGAGGTTGTCGGTGCCGATGTAGCCCAGGCGTTTCGACTGCGGGGCGTCGGTGTCGAAGGTGACGACTTTAATGCCCTGGTCGATGGCGCGGTTGATGAGAGGGGTGAGGGCCCGTGAGTCGGTGGGGCCGATGCCGAAGCCGTCGACCCGGGTGGCGATGAGGTTTTCGACTATTTCAATCTGCTGCTGCACATCGAAGCGGTCCGGTCCGCGGATCAGTACCTCCACCCCCCAATTTTTGGCTTCGTTGTCGGCCCCGACCGAGGTCGCGGCGAAAAAGGGGTTGATGATGGGGTAGACCACGGCGAAGGTGCGTTCGGCCGCTGGCGCGGCGGTCGCCGGGCCGAGGAGTGCCAATACCAGGATTAGACCCCGAACCCGCTTTTTCATGCGGCGCCTCGTTTAGTAAGACAACTCTTCCTGGGTGCATTCCCCAGCAGCATGTGCCCGCCGCACATCCCGCTTAAACAGTCTGACCGCCTTGTCCTTCGTCTTGGCGTCGATCCGCACCTGGATTACCGCCTGTTCCGCTTCCGCCGGCTTCTTTACGGCCCGCCGCTTCTTCGGAACCGCTTTGGTTATCGTCGTCATGCTGGTCCCTCCTGTTGCTGGGTATTATACCAAATCAACGAAAGGAACGAAACTCATATGCGACAACCCTTCCTTCTCACCGCCCTAGACGACCACCACCGCCTCCGCGAAGCGCTCGAAGGCATCAAAGGCAAGGCCCTGATCAGTCTGAACGATTGCCCGCAGGCGCGGGAGTTGAGTTATGGATGGAATATCAGAGGAAATATGGGTGTCGTATAGCGTCGGTGGGGCAGGGGCTGACCGGTGGAAGTAGAATGGGGAAGAGTTGCTTTCCCAATGAATCCACACTAGTGCCCCGTAAAGCCTAAATTTTCGGATATATTTGCGTTTTCGCGCCCTTGGGCAAGGCGGAGCTTCGCAGGCAATATTGAATATATTGTCAAGAAGCTCCAACGCAACCC
>JAVBTZ010000184.1:0-7135 GCA_031555915.1 Planctomycetota bacterium | reverse complement strand
TATTGAATATATTGTCAAGAAGCTCCAACGCAACCCAAGGGCGCGAAAACGCAAATCTATCCGAAAATTTAGGCTTTACGGGGCACTAGGTTTAAATCTATTTATAAAAATGGAATTCAGGATTAACTTCCATCCGTAGTTTAAGGTGGTTCTCTGTGGTCTCTGTGTTCTCTGTGGTAAAAAATTATTCTAATTCATCGCCTCGCAAAGAATTAACCTTATTTCAGCCCCATTCGGGACGGGGCGGAAAATCGGGCTGGTTGTTGTGCCATTCTTCTTGGCAAAAAAGAAGGCGGCTGTATAATTTGACCGTTTATGATGAATATATTCGTCAACTATTGCAATGGTGTATCCGCCTCTTTCAGGAGTCAGCATGGCCAGCATCAAATTCGAAACCAACGTCATGGTTCCCGAAGACGCGGTGAAAATAATTCACACCAACCTCAGCAAAGCCGTCTCCCGCCTCACCGGCGAACCGGCCAGCGAAGTGCAGGTCAGCATCACCGGCAACCTGCGCATGCGGATGGCGACGGCAGCCACCCAGCCGATTGCCCATATCGAAATCCGCAACGTCCACATCGACAAGGAACGGGCCGGCGAACTCGCCCGGGCGATCTGCCCGGTGATCGAGGAGGCCATGAACATAGCCGAACACAACATTTACATCGCGGTGGTGAACCCGGGCCGGAATTCGATGTGGCGGGTGAACGGCGAGGTCGGTAGGGGGGAAGGGGGAGAGTCATAACTGGACTTTGGCAAAATCACCATTCAAACCGCCGAATGGCGCTTTTGTAAAAATAAACATCTTTGAACTTCGGGCAAACGGCGGCGGAACGTTATCCGCCCCGGCCCGATAGCTTCGTTAACCAACCCGGCGAAAGGAAAGGTATGGCCAGCAAGCAAAAAGTCACCCCCCTCGTAAAAACCAAAGCGTGGTTGGCGCTGGAAAAACACCGGAAAGCCCTCGCCAAAGTCCAGATTCTCGACCTATTCCAAAAAGACCCCAAACGCTTCGCCTCCTTTCACCTCACCCTACGGGACCTCCTGGTCGATTTTTCCAAAAACCGCATAACCAGGGACACCCTGAAGCTCCTCCTGAACCTCGCCCGCGAAGCCGACGTCGAGGGCTGGCGGGAACGCATGTTCACGGGCGACAAAATCAATTTCACCGAACACCGCGCCGTGCTGCATGTCGCCCTCCGCAACTTGTCGGACACCCCGATTATGGTCGACGGCGAGGACGTCATGCCGGGAGTCAAGCGGGTCCTGGAACAAATGCACAAGTTCTCCGCCGCCATTCGGACCGGCAAGTGGAAAGGCCACACCGGCAAGAAAATCCGCGCGGTCGTGAACATCGGCATCGGCGGCTCGGACCTTGGCCCGGTGATGCTTACGGAAGCCCTGAAACATTACGCCGACGGACCGCTGGTCCGCTTTGTCTCGAACGTCGACGGAACCGATTTCGTCGAAAAGACGAAAGACCTGAACCCGGCGGAAACGCTCTTCATCGTCGCCTCGAAAACCTTCACCACCCAGGAAACGATGACGAACGCCCATTCGGCGCGGAGCTGGCTCCTCCAGACCCTCAAGGACGAAAAAGCCATCGCCAAGCATTTCGTCGCCCTCTCCACGAACGAAGCCGAAGTGAAGAAGTTCGGCATCGACCCCGCCAACATGTTCGAAGTCTGGGACTGGGTGGGCGGCCGCTACTCCTCCTGGTCGGCGATCGGCCTGCCGATTTGCTGCGCCATCGGTTACGATCGCTTCCATGAACTTCTCGCCGGCGCCCACGAAATGGACCAACATTTCCGCACCGCCAAGCTGGAAGAGAACATCCCGGTCATCCTTGCCCTCCTCGGGGTCTGGTATCAGAACTTCTGGGGGGCCGAATCGCAGGCGTACCTTCCCTACGATCAATACCTGCACCGCTTCGCCGCCTATTTCCAACAGGGCGACATGGAGTCGAACGGCAAGTACGTCGACCGGGACGGCAAACCGGTCGACTACGCCACCGGCGCCGTCCTCTGGGGCGAACCCGGCACCAACGGCCAGCACGCCTTTTATCAACTGATTCACCAGGGGACGCGGCTGATTCCCTGCGACTTCATCGCGCCGGCCATTTCCCATAATCCCCTGGGGGATCATCACGCCAAACTGCTGGCCAATTTCTTCGCCCAACCCGAAGCCCTGATGCGGGGGAAAGCTCTCGCCGAAGTGAAAGCCGAAATGCAGGCGGCCGGCAAATCGGCGGCGGAAATCCGCGCCCTGGCCATGCACCGGGTTTTCCAGGGCAACCGGCCCTCGAATTCCATTCTCGTCAAGGAAATCACCCCCTTTACCCTGGGGATGCTGACGGCGATGTACGAGCACAAGATTTTCGTGCAGGGCATTATCTGGCGGATTAATTCCTTCGACCAGTGGGGCGTGGAATTGGGGAAAGTCCTCGCCAAAACCATTCTCGATGAGGAAGAGGCGCTCCTGGCCGGGAAAAAGGCCGACCTCTCCAAGCACGATTCCTCCACCGCCGGGCTGATGCAGGCCATGATCAAGATGCGCGGAAAGTAGGTTGGCTTGACGAAAACCGCAAAAAGCAAAGAGCGGGGGGGAGGCGTTCTGCCTCTACCCCCGCTTTTTGAAAAAATATTCGCTGAATACGCCCGGAATTGGCAGGTCCGATTGGTCCTCGTCAACACGGAAGGTCAACCGGTCATCGGCGCGTTCCCCCTGGGTTCGGCGGCAAATCTGCCGGACTTGCTGGCCTTGCATTTGCACGAGGCGATGCGCTGGGGCGAGATGCCATTCGACCTGCTCCCCGACGGCGGCATGCTCTGGCTGGCCCCGATCATCACCAATCAGAAACCCCTGGGCGCGGTCGCCGCTTTCCTCGCCAAAGAACAACTCTTCCCCGATGACGACGACGAACCGGCCGTCGACGTCAAAGCCGCCGCCGACGAACTCCTGGCTATTCTCGAAGACGAAAACCTCACCAACGCCGCCCTCCTGGAACTCCGCCGGACAACCCACCTCTCGGAACGCCGCCGCGCCGAAGCCATTCACGCCTTTAAAACCCAGTCCCTGGATTTCCGTTCCGTCTACATCCGCGAAGAGCCGGCCCTGATGGCCGCGATCCGCCGGGGCGACCGCGAGGAAGCGCGGGCGCATTTGAACACCATACTCGTCGTCCTGCATTTCCAGGCCGGCGACAACCTGAACCTGGTGAAAAGTTTTTTTCTGGAAGTGGTGACCCTGATGTGCCGGACGGCGGTGGAAAGCGGCTGCGAGGCGCCGGAACTTTTGGGCCGGAATTACGAGGCGTTTTCCGCCCTGTCCCGCATCGCCTCCGAAGAGGAACTCGGGCCCTGGCTCAGGGAAATGCTGGAGCGGCTCATCGACGCCATTCACCGCCACCGAAACATCTCCCCTTTGGCGCAACTGCAAAGCGCGGTCCTGTTCATGCACGATCATCTGCACCGGGACATCTCCCGCGACGACGCGGCGGCGGCGGCGCATCTGTCGCCGGCGCATTTTTCGCGGCTCTTCAAGAAGGAAATGCGGGAGAGCTTCACCGACATGCTAGTCCGCATGCGGGTGGAACGGGCGGCCGACCTCCTGGCCCGCACGGACCGGACCCTGGCCATCATCGCCCTGGACTGCGGCTTCAAGGATCAGAGTTATTTCACCAAGGTATTCCGCAAAATCATGCGGGTGACGCCGCGAACTTACCGCCTGCGTTTGCACCGGGGCCGGAGTGAATAAAAAAGTGCGGAGAAGCGAATCTCCGCACCTGTTATTTTAAATTTTTACCCGGCCTGCCTCACGAAGAGACAAAACACACCAAATCATCCTCGGTATAAACCGGCTCGCCGATATCTTCCTTAATCGCCCCCGCCGCAATGGAAAAACCCTGGATCGCATTCTGGAAATCGTTCTGGTCGCCAATCACCATCAAGAGGCCGGTCTGCGCCAAACCGCTCGGTAATACGAAATACTGTATCGCTTCCTCCAAAGGTTCATCGTCCATGCACATCGAGGTGAAAGGGGTGCCGTTCTTGTCAAACTCGCCCTTTTCCACCATTTTATTGAAAATGTCGACCAAGAGACCGCTTTCCTCCCCCCGGCAGACCGCCTGCACGCAGCCGTGGTCGATCAACTTTTCGGCGTAACTTTTCAGCACCTCCTCGTTAACATCTCCGGTCATGTCCACCAGGGCGGTGAAGGTTCCGGCAGGGAATGGAAAACGTAAATCAGCCCCATGGGCACGCATGGCATAAAAGCGTTGATCGTTAATAGTACCCAAGCTAATTCCCCCAACAAGACCAGCCAAGACCGCTTCGCGCTCTACTGCGGTGCCGTCAAAAAAAGTATCTGTCACGTCCCATCCCTTCCAGGTTCAGAAGTCGGCCGGTAGGGGGTGAACTGTTTTCTTCAAACAAGGCGCGGCACTCGGTGTGGCAAACCCAGGCATTTGTCCCCAATGCCATAAGCCATTACCCGGCTTGTGCCGTAACGTTGGCTGAAGAAAAAAGTTTTGTCCCCGTGGGCGTTAATCCTCGCCGTTTGCAGACCGCCCAGGTTTTGCTTTCGCTTCCTTCGGCTGTCTGTCAGGGTCTCCCCCTGCGAAATGATTGTAAAGGCCCTCTCCCGGGTTGCCCCCGAAATACGCTTCGTCAGGCGGTTATCCGCCCGAACCAGGGAGAACTGCAAACACTTTCCCCCGGACCTGGCTTCAGCTCCGGGTTTCCCAATTTGCCCGCAAATTCCAACCAGGTAAATTATTCACTTTATCAGATTTTCGTCAAGACTCTTTTCACGCCTATTATTGCCTTTGCCCCGCCCTTTCCTATAATATTCTCCCGGGACGCCGGTGTGGCGGGGCGGGTGAAAATTTCCCATAATTCTTCCAAATTTCGGAGGGCAGCATGCCAGCAAGCATCATAGACGGCAAAGCCGAGACAGCCAACCTCATTTTCAAAGTCGCCAAAGGGGTCGGCGAACTCGGCCGCCTGGGTAAAACCGCCTGTCTCGCCGCGGTCCAGGCCAACGACGATCCCGGTTCGATTTGGTACGCCAAAGCTCAAGCCAAACATTCTGCCGAAAACGGCGTAACCTATCGTTTGGTCAAACTCCCTTCCGACAGCTCCACCGCCGCCATCCAGGGGGAACTCAACAAACTTTCCGCCGACCCCGACGTTTCCGGGATAATTCTCCTCACCCCGCTGCCGGCCGGCGTGGATTACCTCGCCCTGGTTCAGGCCATAAACCCGCTAAAGGATGCCGAAGGCGTGCATCCAGCCAACATGGGGAAGCTTTTGGTTTCTTCCCGCGTCGATCCCGCCCCCTGCACCGCCATGGCCGCCATGGAGCTGATTAAAGGGGTTCGGCCCGAACTCGCGGGCGCCCGGGCCCTGGTGATTGGCCGGAGCGCCACGGTGGGGAAGCCTCTCGCCCTCCTGCTCTTGGCCGAACACGCCACGGTGACGATTGCCCATACCCGCTCGGACCTCCGCGCCTGCATGTTGGAGGCGGAAGTGGTGGTAGCGGCCGCCGGCGCTTCCGGCGCCCGCTGGAAAGCCTATGAGAAAAAACTCCTGGCCTGGAAGAACGGCCAGGGCGAACGCCCGGAGCGCCCCAACCTGGACCCCCTGGTAACCATGGACATGGTGCGCCGGGGCGCCGTGGTCATCGACGTCGGCGACAACCACCTCCCCGTCGCCCTCGACGCCAACGGCGAACCCACCCTCGACGCCAAAGGCCGCCCGGCCATGCGTTACGCCGGGGACGTCGACTTCGATAAGGTGCGGGAGGTGGCGGGTTACATCACCAACCCCCGCGGGAGCGTCGGCCCGGTTACCAATGCCTACCTTTTATTGAACGTGGTGCACGGGGCGCTTCTCTTGGCGGGAGTGAAGGGCGGATGATAATTCTTGGGGTCGATTTGGGCGAGCGCCGGGTCGGCTTTGCCATTTGCGACGAGGCGGAGCGTCTGGCGGTTCCGTCGGGGTTTGCGGCGGTGCGTAGCCTCGACCAGGCGCTGGCGGCGGTTTTGGCCAAAAAACAGGCCGAAGGGGCGGAGCTGATCCTTTTGGGGAATCCGGTGAATATGGACGGCCGGCCCGGGCCGAAATCACGTGAAGCCGCGCTGTTCGCCGCGCGGTTGGAAGAAAGCGGCGCCGCGGTCAAACTTTGGGATGAACGTTTAACCACCAGCGAAGCCACCCGCCTCCTGAAAGAGGCCGAACACTCCCGCCGCCGGCGGAAGACGCTGATTGACGCGCACTCGGCGCAACGGCTGCTGGAGTCCTTCCTCGAATGGCGAAAAAGGGGAAGGGGTTAGTTCGGCCCGGGCGCTCTCCCTGGAGCGGTTCAGTTTACCCCAAACTGCCTAATTTTTTGCCAAAATTGTTCGCGGCGGGTTGCCTCGCCGGTGCGGATTTTCTCGCCGCCGCAGGGGATGCAGAATTTGTCTTCGGGCGCTACGTCAATTTCCACGCGAACGGCCGGCAGATTGGCGGGGACTACCGGACAGATACCGATTTTCGCAAAAAGTCCACGGTTTCCTAAAATTTGCCTTCAGCTTTTCCCGGGACGGCCGTTAATATGATACAACTAAGCCCCCGGTCTGTTTTCCGGGGACGGTCTTGCTTTCCGGCTTTTACGGAAAGGGCGTAGTGGGCGCAGAATGGAGGCGCTTATGAACGTCGGTGGCATGAACGGTATGGGCGGCATGCAGTACCTGCAGGGACAACGAAGCGCCCAGCAGGCAATGAGCATGGGAGGAGCGACGGCAACGCAACAGGCCGACAACGAAATGGCCAAAAAGCAATTGCCGCTGCAGGTTGCACAAACGGCCGGCAGAGCCATGACCGAAGCCAAAGGGATGTTCGTGGACACCTATGCGTAACGTTGCTATATCGGTATAAAACGTTACGCAATGATTCCAGTCCCTTTACCTCCCCGATTGCCACGCGCCGGATCGTGAGATCCGGCGCGTTTTTCTCCCACTCCCCCCTCTCACTCCCCACCGCCAAAATACTTCTTCCGCAATTCCCCAATCATACCCGATTCGTCCAAACGAAACAGCTCCGCCGAAACCCGATCCATAAACCAGGCATCGGCCAAATTCGCCACAAAGGCA
>JAVBTZ010000016.1:0-7525 GCA_031555915.1 Planctomycetota bacterium | reverse complement strand
TTACCCCCCCCTCCGCCACTATCAGGCCCTTAATCCCGCAACACCCGCACCTTCCCCCCCCCCCTATTAACAACGACCACCGGCCCACCAAGCGGAGGAAGAAAAAATTGACCGTGACAACCCGCCGCCAACTCAAAATCGCCATATTTAATCGCCGCCAAACCCTCCACCACATATAAACCGGAAAAAACACCCGCCGCCGCCAGGGTCATTTCCTTGACGATGTCAAGCCGCTCCAAACCAAAACTTGCCGTCGTTTCCCCCCCCACCAGACATTCCACCTTATAGTCGGTATTTTCACTTATGACCTTGGGGTGGACCCGGTAAGCAGCCAGCGTCGCCGCCTCCGACCGCCCTTCATAATGAAAACATTCGAACATCCGCTCGAACCCCAAACCCTGGTGCATGGCGGCGTCGGATAGGGTCGGGCCCCCGGGGACAGTCCTTTCCAACCGCACCGTCAGGTCCGACGGCTCCTGCACCTCGGCAATCAAACAACCGGCGCCGATGGCGTGGGGAAGGCCGCCAGGAATGAAATAGGTCTCCCCCACCTCAGGACGGAAAGAATGCAGCAACGAAAACATCTCGTCCCGATCCTGCCGGAAAAAAGCCTCTTTCCACCTCTCCGCCGTAATCCCTTCGCGAAAACCCAGGTACAAACGCGGCGCTTCGGCCCCGTCATCCCGCAAGCCGAGGACGTGCCAACTCTCGGTTTTGCCGAATTCGGTTTGGAACAGATCCCGCGCCGCCGTAGGGTCGGGGTGCACTTGCAGCCGGAGGCGATCCCGGGAGTCAATCAGTTTGACCAGAAGCCCGGGATTGGCGCCGAAACGGGCGGCGTGGGCAGGGCCGAGAAATGCGGCCGGATTTGACTCCAGCAGTTCGGCCAGGCTCAGCTTCCCCTCCCCCGCCGCTTCTTCGCCGGCGATACAAGTCAGACCGCTGGCGGAATCGTTCCGGCCGGGATTGTTGGCCGGAACGGTTGACAGCAGCCACTCCTCGGAAAAATGCCCGTCCCGCGGATTGGCCAGGCCGGCCAGGCGGTCCAGTTCCCTCCCGCCGATGAAAGGACGCCAAACCCGGCGGCTGGTCAGCGCCAGGGGGCGCGGGGAAAATTCAATTCGGTTCATGCGAGTTACCCTTTCCTCCACCCGGGAGAATGGCCAGTTCGTTGTCGAAAACCTTGTTGGCGATGACCGCGGCGGCGCCTAACAGGGGCGCCTGCCCGTTGAAAGCGGAACGCATGATGCGGAGTTCGTTGAATTGATGCTTGTGCACGGAATAGGACATTTTGGCCGTCAAGAGCGTTTCCAACGCCGTACCCGGGACCGTGCTCCTGAAGTCGGCGATGATATGGCGGACATCGAGGAGAACAATCGTGTTGACCACGGCATGGGCGAGGTAGTCGCAGAAATGATCCAGGGCGGACAGGGCGAGATTGTCGCCGGAATTGGCGGCGTCGATGATTTCCGGCAGGGTGGGGTCGGGGCGGTCGGCGATGCGGGCGCCGGGATGAAGGGGGGCCAGGGCGCGGATGTGATTACGCATGACGTCGACGTTGGCGTAGAGTTCCAGGCAGCCGGTGTTGCCGCAATCGCACTTGGGTCCGGCGAAGTTGATGGTGGTGTGGCCGATTTCCCCGGACTGGCCGTAGGGTCCGGTATAAAGCTTGTTTTCCAGGACCAGGCCGGCGCCGATGCCGTAGCGGATGTGCAGGAACAAATAATTGTCGAGGTCGCGGCCAAGGCCGAAGGTCTTTTCCGCCAGGGCGCCGGCGTTGCCGTCGCTGATCAGGAATGCGGGAAGGCCGGTGTGTTTTCGCACGATGTCGACGATGGGAATGTTGCGTATGCCGTGGAAATTGGCGGGGTCGAGGATTACGCCGTCGACGGCGTTGACCGGGCCGATACTGGCGACGCCCACGCCCAGAAGCCGGCGCTGGGTGCGGCGGGAGAGGGCGTCGAGGCCGTCCTTGACGATGGCGACGAGTTCATGGGCGGACAGGGGCGCGGCGGTTTCCCGGGCCAACTGATCGATAAGGTTGCCGGCGAGGTCGGCGAGGATGAATTGGTAGATGCCCCGCTTGATGGAAACGCCCAGGACGCACGGGGAGTTTTGGGCTATTTTCAGGGCGATGGGGTTGCGTCCGACCGCTCCGTTGCCGTTGACGGCCAGGTGCGGCGCGTCCTCCTCGATGAAGCCGAGGTCGATCATTTCCGAGACCAGGTTGCCGATGGTCATTTTGGTCAGGCCGGTAATTTTGGCGATGTCGACCCGGGATATGCCCGGGTGGGTGGCGACGAGCTTCAGGGCCACGGTCTGGTTCTGGAGTTTTACGCCTTTTTTACTTTGTCCGTCGGTGGTATTCATGCCTTCTTTTCCGGGTAATCGCAGGGATGGGCCGTTTCTTTTTTACTGGTTCAGGCGGGCAAAAGCGTTATGGGAGCTGTTATATCTCTATAGTATAACCCCATTTCCGATTTGGTAAAGTATTTTTATTTTTATCGCATTTTGTCCGGTAAAAAACGTTTTCAATCTAACCGGTTCCGCTAATTTTCACCAGAGAAACTTTTTTTGGTAAAAATAGTTGACTAATTCAAACGCGAAGGTATAGTGGGTATATACCCAATGAACTACCGCAATACCCCTGAATCACGACGCCATTCCCAGCCGCGCCGCTTTCACCCCGTCCGCTTCGACGCAAATGTATTTTCTGCTTTTTGCCTGTTTTGTCGACCCCCAACCGTCCCGCCAAACCCCGCTTCACGCCACGGAGGCGCTCCAACATGGCACTCAATTCGCAAAACAACCGCTCCAAACGCTATCCCAAAACGCCGCAAGAAAAACACGACCACACCATGAGTTACGTCTACACCGCCATATCCGTCCTGGCCGCCCTCCTTCTTTGGCTCCTCATCTCCTACCCCGGCTTCAAAACCGGAAAAGTCTTCGCGCCGCCGGGGAAGGTTCTCGACGCCTTCCTGACCCGCGCCGAATCCGGGCAAATCTGGATTCACATCGGCGCTTCGGTTTACCGCGTTTTGGTCGGCTTCATCCTCGCCTTCATTGCGGCCATTCCCGTGGCTTTCCTCATGGGCTGGTACAAGCCTTTCCGTGAAATCGTCCAACCGTGGCTGCGCTTCATCCGCTGCATCCCACCCCTGGCCTTCATCCCCCTGGTCATCGTCGGGGCCGGCGTCGGCGAATCCGCCAAAATCATCGTCATCTTTATCGCCGCTTTCCTGGTCATGGTCATCTCTATTTACGGGGGCGTCGTCAATGTCGACAGCACCTTGATCAAGGCCGCCAAAGTCCTCGGGGCCAACGACCGCACCATATTCTTCAAGGTGGTCATCCCCGCCTCCCTACCCTACATCATGATTGCCGCCCGCTTGGGGCTCTCCGCCTCCCTCACCACCCTCATCGCCGCCGAACTCACCGGCGCCCAGAGCGGTCTCGGGCAGATGATTCAGGAAGCGGCCAATTATTTCAAAATGGATGTCGTCCTGATGGGCATCATCGTCATCGGCATTGTCGGCTTGATCTTTGAGCAGATCGTCGGCTTTTTGGAGAGGAGGCTGACCGCATGGCAGGAGAAGCGGGAAATCTGAAGGAAGTCAAGGTGGATATCCGGGGCGTCAAACGCTTTTTCCCTTCCGGCGACAGCGAAGTGGTGGCCCTGAACGGCGTCGACCTCCAGCTTCACAACAACGAATTCGTCTGCGTGGTCGGTCCGTCCGGCTGCGGCAAGTCGACCCTCCTGAACATTCTCGCCGGCCTCGACAAACAGGACGAGGGCGAGGTCACGGTGGACGGCAAGCCTATCACCGGACCGTCGGCCGAGCGGGGGGTGGTGTTCCAGCAGTACGCCCTCTTCCCCTGGCTGACCGTGCGGCAGAACGTGGAATTTGGCCTGCGGAACCGCGGCCTCCCCCACGCCGAAGTCACCGAAACGGCCAGCAAGTACATCCGCATGGTCGAACTCCAGGACTTCGAAAACGCCTGGCCCAAGATGCTTTCCGGCGGCATGAAACAGCGCGTCGCCATCGCCCGCGCCTATGCCATGAACCCGTCCCTACTCCTGATGGACGAACCCTTCGGCGCCCTGGACGCGCAGACCCGGGCCCAGCTTCAGGCCGACCTGATGCATACCTGGGAGGCGGAGGCAAAGACCTGTTTCTTCATCACCCACGATGTCGAGGAGGCGGTGCTTCTCGCCCAGCGGGTGGTCATCATGTCGGCGCGGCCCGGGCGGATCAAGCGTATTGTCGACATTGACATTCCGCATCCGCGCACGCAGGAAACCCGGCTTAGCCCCGAGTTTGTCGCTTTGAAGAATACCATTTGGGCCGAGGTTTACAACGAGTATTTGGCGCAGCGGAAATAATCAGTTGGGCTTATCCAATTACCGAAAAGGGCCATCTGCATGGGAGTCACCTTCGACTACGCATCCGCCGCCGGCAATATCCGTCCCGACCGGCTGGCGACCGCTTTAAATAAAGCGCTGGAGTTGCAGCGGAATTTCCTGGCCGATTCCGACGCCTTTCCGTCCCACCGCGGTTGGGTCGACCCCGACACGGCCGCCGGTCCCCTGGCGGTCATCAAGGAAAAAGCCGCGGAAATCCGCGAGAACGCCGAAGTGTTCGTGCTGGTCGGCGTCGGCGGCTCCAACCAGGCCGCCCGCGCCGTCATCCGGGCCATTCCCGTACCTGGCGCGCCGGAAGTCCTCTATGCCGGAAACAACCTTTCGCCGGATTATCTCGCCCGCCTCCTTACCCGCCTCGGCGACCGGAAAGTCTACGTCAACGTCATCGCCAAAAATTTCGCCACCCTCGAACCCGGCATACACTATCGGGTGCTCCGCCGGCATCTCGCCCGGGTCTGCGGTCCGAAGGAACTGGCCCAGCGCTTCATTCTGACCGGCACGCCGGGCGAAGCCCTGGACCGCATCGCCAAAGAGAAAAATCATTTGTTTCTTCCCTTTCCCCCAACCGTCGGCGGGCGTTTTTCCGCCCTGACCCCGGTCGGACTGTTTCCCATGGCGGCGGCGGGCCTGGACCTTGACCGCCTCCTCGCCGGCGCCCGCGACCTGATGGAGCGGCTGCGTAACGGGGACGACATCGCCGCCCGCTACGCGGCTCTCCGCAATCTCCTTTTTCAGGACGGATTCCGGGCCGAAATGCTGGCCGCCTTCGAACCGCGGCTGACCGACTTCGGCGGCTGGTGGCTGCAACTCTTCGGCGAAAGCGAAGGCAAGGACGGCACCGGCATACTGCCGGTCCGGGCCGCTTATTCGGAAGACCTCCACGCCATCGGCCAGTTTGTCCAGCACGGTTCACGCATGCTTATGGAGACTTTCCTTTCGGTCGAGGAAGCGGGGGCGGTGCAAGCCGTCCTCCCCGACCCCGACACCGACGACGGCTTCGACTACCTGAACGGCAAGGATTTCGTCGACCTGAACCGGGCGGCCGAGGCCGGCACCTTGGCGGCGCACGATGCCGGGGGCGTTCCCTGCATGCGTTTCACCGCCGGGCGGATTGACGAATATCATTTCGGTCAGCTGTTCCAGCTTTTCCTGGTCTCCTGTACGGTTTCGGCGCTGTTTTTGGGGGTGCATCCCTTCGAACAGGACGGGGTGGAGGAGTACAAAAACCGCATGTTCGCGATGTTGGGGCGACCGGGCTTTTAATAAGGGAAACGCGGCACTTTCCCCGTGAGCGGTTACGACAGGAGACCCGCATGGAACAAGATTATTACCGTCTGACCTCCGAAGAATTGGGACAAAACTCCCGCATCCCCATCCTCAAATGCGCCGATTCCGGCGAGGTGTTTTATGAAATGGCCCTGGAAATGCTGCAGGGCATCCGCGAAAACAACGCCCTGAACCGCCGCAGCGTTTACATCGTTCCGGTCGGTCCCGTCGGGCAATATCCCATCTTTGTCCGGCTGGTGAACCGCGACCGGGTAAGCCTCAAGAACTGCTGGTTCATCAATATGGATGAATACCTGACCCCCGACCGCCGCTATGTCGACTCCGCCGACCGCCTCTCCTTTCGCGGCTATATGGAGCGGGAGGTTTACGGACGTATCGATCCCGAACTCCTCATGCCGCCGGAACAGCGCCTTTTCCCCGATCCCGCCGCGCCTGAACGCGTCACCCGGCTGGTCGAGGAATTCGACGGCGTCGACGCGGTCTTCGGCGGCGTCGGCCTGAACGGCCACCTCGCCTTCAACGAACCCCGGCCGGACCTGGCCCTGGAAGACTTCGCCCGGCTGCCGGCCCGGGTAATAGACCTGGCGCCGACCACGCTGACGACAAACGCCGTCGGCAGTCTCGGAGGCGCCCTGGAACGCCTGCCCGCGCGGGCGGTCACGGTCGGCATGCGGGAAATTCTCTCGGCCGGAAAAATCCGCCTCGGCCTTTTCCGCGACTGGCACCGCGCCGTGGCGCGCCGGGCCGGGTACGGTTCGGTCGGAACCGATTTCCCCGTGTCGCTATTGCAAAAACATCCCGACGCCAAGCTCATTCTCAATCATGAGGCGTCGCAGGCCTGTTATTAGGGAGCCGTTTTTTAGGGAGGAAATGAAATGAGAAAGCATGTCCTTGTCGCCGCCGCCGTGGTTTTCGCCGTTCTGCTGCTAGCCGTCGGAGGCGCCGCCGCCGGTGAAAAACTGACCAAGATCCGCGTCGCCTACCACCCCAACCTCGGCCCCATGACCATACCGGCCGCGGACCTGAAGAACGATTTCTTCAAGAAGGAGGGGCTGGACGTCGAATGGGTCCGCTTCACCTCGGGCCCTTCCGAAATCGCCGCGATGGTCTCCGGCGACATCAGCTACGGCTACATCGGCCACGGGGCCCTGGTCCTGTGCGTGGAGGGGAAGGCGGAGGTACTCTCCCTCTCCCACTTCTCCAACTCCGAAGCCCTGCTGGTCCGCAAGAATTCGGGGATTAAGACCATGGCCGACCTCAAGGGGAGGACCCTCGGCACCGAACTCGGGACCAGCGGCGAAGTCATCCTCGACCTCGCCTGCCGCAAATACGGCGTAGACCGGAAAGACATCAAGGTCATCAACATGCCCATTTCCAGCGCCATTTCGGCTTTTATCGGCGGCAGCATCGACGCGGTGGTCGCCTGGGGGCCGGACATTCTCACCATCAAAAACAACGTCGGCGAGGATCTGGTGTCGATAATCGAGACGAAGGACTTCGTGGACATAGTGCCCTTCCTCTCCACCTGGATTGCCGCGACCGGCTACGCCGACGCGAACCCCGACCAGACCCGGCGCTTCCTCCGCGCCCTCTACAAATGCTATGATTACCGCGGCGCGGATGTGGACCGGATAATCCGCGACGCCGCCGATTTCGCCCAAAAAGCCGACCTCGGCGTCAACTACGAAATTCTCGCCGGCGAAACGGAGCAGTTGGTGTTCCTGGACACGGCCGCGATTAAGATGGGCCTGGATGACGGCCAAATTCGAAAGTGTTTCCAGGTGCATCTCGACTACATGAAGAAAAGCGGCC
>JAVBTZ010000247.1:0-37561 GCA_031555915.1 Planctomycetota bacterium | reverse complement strand
TTGCCTGCCGCCAACGCCGACCCGCCGGAACCTCAGGTTCCGGCGGTTCGGCGTTCTCCTGACTTGTCATTCCGAACGGTAGTGAGGAATCCGGCGGGCTCGGTGGTTGAGTAATAACGCGTTACATTCGGCTCGTCTCTGGCAGCCTAAACGCTTCCAAATGGGGGCGGTTTATCTTCAGCCTCCGCGACAGCCGGATTCCTCACTACCGTTCGGAATGACAAGCGTACGGCTTTTCCCAAAAGGGAGCGCTGTTGTCAGCGTACTGAAAACGAAGCCGTGAACGGTTATTCGCTACTGATGGTGCGGTCCTGGCTAAAAAAGACGACTTCGCCGGTATCGCCGTTTACGTGATAGCCCTGAAGATTGGCCCCGGTGGTCTGGATGAAGCTGAAGATGTACCAGCGCCGCCTTAAGGCGGTCGGACGCTTGGAAAGATACTGAAGTTTGTTTTCCTCTTTCGCCACTTTTCGCGCCTCTTCATAGGCTTCGTCGGGGGTGTAGGCGAAGGAGGCCACACGCTGGTTGTATTCTTCGGTCCCGGGGAAGGCGTTCAAGGGTTGCGACTTCATGCAACCGCAAAATAGGCCGAACAGGAGGAGAATGGCACAGGTGATGACAGAAATCTTCCGCATAACGCTTCTCCGACGCACACCTTAAGCCAGTTACAGGCACCGCCCTTATGGTCATAAAATGGCTTATATTCTACCCAAGTAACTTCGTTTCGCAATGTCAAAGTGGTGGAGAACCATGAAAATTATTCCTAAAAACGCCCGCCCCGCCTTTCGTAGACGTAACCGGTTGACATGCCGCCGGTTGGTGCCGCTCGGCCTGTTTTGCCTCGCGTGCTTCTTCTCCCCCGCCCCCACTTTAGCCGCCGACGACCCGGCCAAGACTCCGGCCCAGGAAACGCCGCCGGCCGTTTCCCCATCGCCGGACTCACCCGCCGTCCCCGCCAGGCAGGGCAACACCGAAGCGGCGGCGGTGGTGGGCGGGAGAAAGATTACGGCGGAAGAGATATTCGCGGGCTGGAACCGCAAGTGGCGGGAAATTCAAGCCAAGGTCCGTAACGGCCTCCTCGACGCGGCGGACGGGGACGACCTGCTGCAGGAGGAATGGAAACGGGTGGTCAACGCGGCGATTAAAGAGGAAGTCCTCTATCAGACCGCGAAGCGGGATTACCACGCCAAATACGAAGCCATCGTCGACGAGCAGAATTACACCTCGGCCAAGCCCAGGCACCAGGTGGCGGAGGAGGTGCGACGGCGGCTTAAGGAAGAGCAGGACAAAATTCTCGGTCAATTGCGAACGAAGGCGATAAAGGAAGCCGGCGGCGCGGTGAGCATCCAGATGCACCTGGAGGCCATGGGCGTCAGCCCCGAGGAATGGCTGACCGGCCTGGAGAAAAAAGCTTTTGTCCAGATGTATCTGCGGCAGGTGCTGGTAATGAAGGAGCCGGAACCGGGGCCACGGGAGATTCGCGATTATTACGATCGGCACCCCGAGGAATTTATGCAACCCGGTCCGGTGCGTTTCCGCCACATATTACTGGCGAATCTGCTGCGCGGCCCGGAAGAGGCGCGGGAAAACGCGGTGGAAATTTGGGAACACCTGGCCGACCAGACCATAACCTTCCAGGAGGCGGCGAAAGATTATTCCGACGACCGCATCAGTTCGGAACACGGCGGCGAAGAATCGGGTGAGGAGTCCGGCGTGGCGGAACGCGAAGCCTGGCTCAGGGATGTACGCTTGGCCGCGGGCGAAGAGAAACCGGGGCGGCTGGCGCCGATTTTCGCCAGCCCTTTCGGTTATCACATCCTCGAGCTTATTTCGGTCGGCGCGGCAAAAAAACAGTCGTTCTACGAGGTGCAAAGGGATATAGGGAACATACTTCGCGACGAACGCTGGGAACGCGAAGTGGACAGGCATTACCAGGCAATTCGCCGAAGCGTTCCGGTGCAGGTGGCGCTGCGGCGTTTCCCCAAGGAATTGTCCTGCGCCGCCCTGGGCGGCCGGCCCTGGCGGGCGCCCTGCATCATCAACCTCACCCGCCCGGAAATTGAACTGCTGGAAATCACCCGGCGTTGAAAATTTCTTACTCACCCCTGTCCCACAACGCCTCAATCCTGAAGCCGCCGTCGGGATGCTTGCGGTTTTCTTCGAGCAGCTTTTCCCGGCTGGTTAAAACACATACCGGCCGACCTTCGTAACCGGAAAACAGCCGGTGCGCCGCCGCCCGAACCGACCCGGCATCAAGCCCAAGCAGTCTGGTACGGAAATCTTTACGGAACTTTTCCGTTTCGCCGCTGAGATGGCGGGACATCGCGGTCGACAGGGCGCTCGAGGGCCGCATGGGAACGTCCAACACTTTCATGGCGCCAATGAGCATCTGTTCCAGGCCGTGCGGCGACAAATCCATGCCGTCCTCAATGAAATCGCCCACCCTGGCGTAAGCTCCCAGCGTGGCGGAAATGTTGGGGTCGCGGTATGAACTGAAATTGAAACAACCGCGGAAACCTTCAAACGCGGCCCGCACGCCATAAGCCCCGCCCTTGACCCGAACTTCATTCCAAAGATAACCGTAACTGAGTTGAATCCCCAGCATCACCAAGGCGGGCGCGTCAAGGCTGGTCAAGGCCGGCGCCGGCAGGGACCGGGCGACATAAGCGATTTCCGACGGCGCCGCAATGCCGATACGCACCTCCTGCCTCGACGGCTCCGGCCAATCGGCCAGGGATTGAGTCGCCCCGGTACCGCCAAAACGGGAGGCGAAGCGTTCCACCCAGGCCCGGGTCAGCCCGACGCTGGCGTCGGAACCGACCAAACCGAAAGTCGGAGTGGCCCCCGTAAGGATTTTGTCCCGGAGGACGGCCAAACGCCCGGCCAGTTCGGCCAGACCTTTGCCGTCCTTGGCGAGGTCGGTGGCGAGGTTGTCCACATAGCGGGCTTGGGTGCAGCCGAAGAGGCTTTCACTGAGGGAAAGCTCGCGGCCGAGGAATTGCGCCGCATATAACGAGGCATAGGCGTTTCCCGAGGGAACGATGGCGTTACGCCAATTCATCCGCGCTTGCAGGAGGATGTCACGGAGACGGTCCAGGTCGCTGAAATCGGCCTGGAACAGCCGTTCGGACATTACTTCCAGCGCTTTTCCCCAATCCGACTCCAGCGCCTTCATCCACACGGCGAGGCGAAGCGAGGCGTTTTTGGGGTTGTCGATTCGACTGGAGATGGTGGGGGAGAAGTCGAGACCGCCGGTAACCGCCGCCTCGCGCTCGGCCATTTCGGCGTAGCCGTGCCCGGCGGCGCCGGTTTTGCCCAGGGCTTCCGTAAGGAAGGGAAGGAGGAGAATTTCCTCCCTGGCCAGGCCGGAAAGGCTCATGGTGGCGGTGAAATAACCGATGCCGCCGGCGTACATGGGTACGCGGAGGAAGTCGCGGCGGGCGACTTTTTCCACCGAGTAATCGAGGGGAATGGGATCGGGGGAAACGTCCGTTTTCGCCAAGCGCGGGAGGGTGGCGAGGGCTTCGGGGCTGTTTCCCTCCGACTGCATGGCTTCCAGGCGTTCCGCCGTTTCCGCCACTTCTTGCCGAGTCTCCGCGGACATTTGTTCGAGACGCCTTGCCATGTCCCGGGCGAGGTCCTCCTCCTTTCGGGCCATATATTCAGGATCGGGATGGAGGGAAAGGAGGAAACGGTGGGGATTGTCGACCAGCTGCTTTCGGGCGATGTTTTCGAGATAACGCGGCTGCTTGGCGAGGGTTTTCCGAAGTTCGTCGAGGCGGAGGGAGATGTCCAGTTGCGACAGGGGGTCCGTGTCATAGAGCCAGGCCGCGAAGACCCGCTCCAAGAGTCGCAGGGGGTATTGGGGACGGATCTCCCGGGCGGAGAGTTCGAAGCGGTGCAGGGCGGCTTCGATTTTCCCCGGGTCGAAGCCCTGGTCGCATTCTTTCCGGATGGTGTCGAGGATGAGCTGTTCGACCTGTTTGGCCCGCTCGGGTTCGGAGCCTTTCAGGGTGACGCCGAAGGAGGTGTCGCGTTGGTGGTCGGCGTGACCGGAGGGGCCGAGTTCTTCGCCGAGTTTGGAGTCTATGAGCGCTTTCCTGAGGGGCGAGGCGGCGTTGTCCAGGAGATACTGGTCGATGGTTTTCATGGCCAGGTTTTCCAGGACGTCCCGGCGGTCGTTGGTGGCCCAGGCGACGGCGATGTCGGTTTTATTTAGGGTGGATTCGCCTGAATCGATGGGATAGGGTTTACTGGAGTGGTGGGGTTTTTCCCAGCGTTTCAGGGGGCTGATGGAGGAGTCGAGTTGGATGGCGTCGAATTTCCCGAGGTAGTCGCGGTCGAGAATTTCCAGGGTCGAGGCCAGGGGGACGTTACCGTAAGTGAAAATCCAGGCGTTCGAGGGATGATAATAGGTTTGGTGGAACTTGGCGTATTGTTCATAAGTCAGCTGCGGGATGGACCAGGGGTCGCCGCCGTAGTCGTGGCCGTATTCGTTGGAGGAAAATAGCGTTTCCTGCAGGTGCCGGTCGAGGAGACCTTCGGGATCGGAGTAGACGCCCCGCATTTCGTTGTAGACCACCCCCTTGATGGTGAGCCTGCCTTCGGGATCGAATTCGTAATGATGCCCTTCCTGCCGGAAATGGTCCTGCGACAATACCGGAAAAAACACGGCGTCGGCGTATACCCGCATGAGATTATGGAAGTCTTTCGCATTCATGCTGGAACAGGGGTAGACGGTGCGGTCGGGGTAGGTCATGGCGTTCAGGAAAGTGGCCAGGCTGGTCTTGAGGAGTTCGACGAAGGGATCTTTCACCGGATATCTTTTTGAACCGCAAAGGACGCTGTGTTCAAGAATGTGGGGGAGACCGGTATCGTCGGTGGGGGGGGTGCGGAATGCGATGGAGAAAAGATTTTCGGGATCGTCGGCGACCAGATGCAGCATGCGGGCGCCGGATTTGGGATGGCGGAGTTCGACGGCCTGGAGGTTCATGCTTGCGATGGGGACGGTGCGGACGACGGTGAAGTTATGGACACGGTCTCCGGCGCTGACGTTGACCTGGGGGAGAGTCATGTTTGCCTTTCAGGTGTATTATGATATATGTGGGACGAATAATCGGCTGCTTAGGCATCACCCAAAAATAACTGCACCAAGTTTATACTGCGTCACGACGGCCGCGTCCGCAATTTGTGCCCGAACCGCCGGCACAAATGGCTGCCGCGTCCGCCGTTCCTTGTCTAAACATGGTGCAGTTATTTTGGGGCAAGCCCTTACCGTTCCAAACCTTCCTTGAACTCTTCCATGTTCTTACAGGTCGCGGCATGAATAGCCCATGATTCTAGCACCTGCAAATCGGCGCAGTCGGATATGGCTTTGCTGGCCGCTTCGGGGACTGAACCAAAGCGAGTCCGCAAAATGGCGATAATGGTGGTTCTCCTACCTCTTGCCTCGCCTCTTGCCTCGCCTCTTGCCTCGCCTATTGCTTCGCCTATTGCTTCACCTTCTTTTCTTAGTTCATCGGCAGTGGTGGTGGCCATGTCGTCAGCCTCCTTTTTACTCATGATTTTCTGGTAGGCTTGGTTGAATACCTGCCAGGGATGGGCGAATTTGGCCTGAAGGGCGGCATATCGAACCAGGGCCATGGCCCAGTCTTTCACCCTCCAGTCGTTTTTCGCTTCGGCCAAGATGTCGGTGATTTCGTCCAAGCGGGGGCCGATTTCGCCTTTGCCGGCAGCCTGCAAAGCGGTGAGGAACGCCCGCAGGGGCGGTGCTCCCTCTAGATTATCTGTAGTCCCGGCGGCGAGATCAATCAGGGTAAGGGGAAATTTCAGTACCTCCTCTTTCAGGTCAGGAACTTTCTGGATGAGGTCGGGCAGGTGCAGAAAACCGCTCCAGGGGGATTTGCCGTGATAAAGCACGACCGCCACCGGATAGGGGAGAATTCCGGCGCGTATGGGTTTCATCCTGGCCGCGGCATGCGTTTCGTAGGAATTCAGGATATACCTTAGGAGCCGCAGGCTGATCAGCGGATCCTTTTTCGATTGATGCTCCAGAAAAATGTAAACCTGGGACTGCCGTTCGCTGTTTTTGAATTTGGTGGAAAAACAGAAATCGCCGATTTGCTGGGATAAATCCGCCTTTGCGTCGGCGGTGTCGTTACATTCCAGATGGTCCAAATCCAGACGGCCGGCCAGATCGGGGGGAAGATAATGCCTTAGCAGGTCGGCCGTAAGGTCGACGCATTTCAGGAAAAACCTGGCCAGTGCGTCGTGGGGTTGACCGGGGTTTGCCGGCGCGTCAGTCATGCCGGGGCTCACTTCGCCCTTAGGGGCTGAAGCAGGCCGATCGCCGCCTTCCCCAGTCTCCTGATAAAGAAGGCATTAATCGCCCCCTCGCCGAGTTTGGGCGCCACCACCCCCGCCACCCTGGCGCCCAGCGAATTCAAGGTGCTCTCGCCCAAAGTCCCCGCCAATTCCTCGCCGGCCCAGCCGCCGGCTATTTCCACTCCGTCCGCCGCCACCCCGGCGATGAACGCCGCCGTGATCGCCCGGTTCAACAGGAGGAGGCTGCCGGATTTACTGGTCCTGACATTATAAAGGACGCACAGATCCTTCAGCATTTTCAAGGAAATACCCAGAATCAACGCCGCGTCCAAGAGCGGCAGGGGCGAGGCAATCACGCAGCCCGCCGCCTTGAGGGACCAGGCGTTCACCCGAGACATCGCCGCCGCGTCGAGGTGGGTTTGGAAGGAGGCGCGGTAATCCTCAATCCAGGACCGGCTGTCAATCGACCGGCCGATGAGCCGCTCCCGGCCGGCCGCCAGTTTTTCAATGCCGGGTGTGGCCAGCCCGGCGGCGCGCAGGGCCGAAGCCGAAGACATGGGGTAATGCTTCAGGTAACTTTCCAGACTGTTGCGGGCGCGCTGCAAATGTTCGATGCCGTCCTGACGCGTTTCCGCCCGAATGCGCAGTTCCTCCAGGCTCTGCAGGTCGACTTGGTGTATCGCCCTAAGCCGTAGCCAAGCCTGCGCCAGCCTTATCCCGACAAACACCACCGCCAGACAGCAACCCGCCAACGGAATCAGCAGGAGATAACGGGCCCAGAAGGGCAAGGTCGCCGCCAAGGCGAAAGCGCTGATCGCCTGGCTGAGCAGGAGCACTCCGAAACAGCCGCCCAGCAGAACCAACGCCAACTGCCGCCAGTGGAGCCATACCGGCGTGTCATCGGGTTTAAGGTCGGGGCGGATTTCCGTAGGCTGCCGCGCTCCGACCACGGCTTCGGCCTCGGCTTCGGAAAGGAAATCCGGCCGGACGTCGGGCACATTGGGTATGCATTCGTGTTCGCGGTATGACGCTGGGGAGGAGGTTGGGGCGAATGCCGCCGCCGTGGCGGTAGGGGAAGCCGTTTTTACCGCGGCGGCCGCGTCCGCGACCGCAGGGGATTTATCCGCGGCGGGTGCGGCATGGTCGGTGACGACGCTTATTCGCGGCGTCGGTTCCGGCGCGACCGGCCGGTCTTCGGCCGCTTTTATTTTCAGGACGTTTTTCGGGGGCGGGGCCGCCTGGCTCCGTTCCGTTTGGACTGTTTTTCGTGCCGCAACAGTTTTTCCCATTTCTGGACTCCCTGGAAAATCGTCGACATAGTCGGGAACCACATCCGGCTCGTTGGGGCTCAAATCGCTGATTGCGGACATTCTTCTCTTCTCCTCTCCCCTTCTGCTACCGCCAAAATCTGTCCAACTTCCATAGTATACCCTAACTGGCTTTCGGGATAAAGAAAAATGCCGGAAAGGAAATGCGGTTATGGAGGTTTTGTATTGCAAAAAAAGGCTGCTTGGAGCAGAATAAAATCCCGGGCTCCGGTTAATATTGATCCAAACGCCGCCGCTCTGGCATTACCCAAAACCCAAGGACAACGAAAAAATGTCTAAGGTCATCCCCAAGGCAAACGTCGCCGATCGTTTGCCCAAACATTATGTGCCCGGCGACGTCGAGCCGAAGCTGCTCCAGGCCTGGCTCGACGCCAAAGCCTTCCATTCCGAACCGGACCCGGCCAAACAGCCCTATTCCATAGTTATCCCCCCTCCGAACGTAACCGGCATCCTGCATATGGGGCATGCCCTGAATAATACCCTTCAGGATATACTTATACGTTACGCCCGAATGAAAGGTCTGGAAACGTTGTGGATGCCCGGCACCGATCACGCCGGCATCGCCACCCAGAATGTGGTCGAACGCGCCCTTGCCGACGAAGGCAAGCACCGCGACCAGCTCGGCCGCGAGAAGTTTATCGAGCGGGTCTGGCAGTGGAAGGAAAAATACGGTTCCAGCATCATCAACCAGCTGAAAAAACTCGGCTGCTCCTGCGACTGGGATCGCGAACGCTTCACCATGGATGAAGGGTTGTCGCGGGCGGTCAGGGAGGTGTTTGTCCGGCTTTATCAGGAGGGGCTGATCTACCGTGGCCGCAGGCTCATCAATTGGTGCGTCCGCTGCCACACCGCCCTCGCCGACGACGAAATCGAGCACGAGGAGAAGGACGGAAAGCTTTGGTACATCCGTTATCCCCTCAAAGGACGCCGGGGACATTTGCTGGTGGCGACCACCCGCCCGGAAACCATGCTGGGGGACACCGCCCTGGCAGTGCACCCCGAGGATAAACGTTATAAGGATCTGGTGGGAATGACGGCGATTCTCCCGATCATGAACCGGGAGATCCCCATCATCGCCGACGAAATGGTCGACCCGAAGTTCGGCACCGGGGTGGTGAAGATTACGCCGTCCCACGACCCGAACGACTTCGAGGCGGGGCTCCGCCACGATCTGCCGCAGATCACCGTGATCGGCACGGACGGGGCGATGACGGTGGAGGCGGGGAAATTCGCCGGACTGGACCGGTTCCGCGCCCGCGAGAAAGTGGTAGAGGAACTGCAGGAAACGGGCGCCCTGGAAAAAATCGAGGAACACCGCCACGCCGTCGGGCAGTGCTACCGCTGCGATTCGGTGGTGGAACCGTATTTGTCGGAACAGTGGTTCGTGCGGATGCGCCCCCTGGCGGACAAGGCGATTCAGGCGAGCCGGGACGGCAAGGTCAAGTTCAACCCCCAACGCTGGGAAAGGGTCTACCTGTCCTGGCTGGAGAATGTCCGCGACTGGTGCATATCCCGGCAGATCTGGTGGGGGCACCGCATCCCGGTGTGGTACTGCGACGACTGCAAGGAAATGACGGTTGCGATTACCGATCCCGATAAATGCGGCAAATGCGGCAGCGCCAACATTCATCAGGATCCTGACGTCCTCGACACCTGGTTTTCTTCCGCCCTGTGGCCTTTCTCGACCATGGGCTGGCCGGAGAAAACGCCGGAACTGGCGTATTTTTATCCCACTTCGGTTCTGGTCACCGCCCGGGACATCATCTATTTTTGGGTCGCGCGCATGGTGATGATGGGGCTCCAATTCATGGGCGAGGTTCCTTTCCGGCAGGTGTACATCAACGGGACGATTCTCGACGAAAACGGTGCCCGCATGTCGAAGTCGCGGGAAAACGGCATCGACCCCATTGTCATGATTCAAGGCGGCAAACAGCGCCGCTTCGGCCGGGAATTCACTTACGAAGGCTATGGCGCCGACGCGGTGCGTTACACTCTCTGCACCCTGACCACGGACGGCCAGGACATCAAGCTGGCGCCGACCCGTTTCGAAATGGGGCGGAATTTTATCAATAAAATGTGGAACGCCAGCCGCTTTGTCCTGATTCGCCTGTCGGAAGTGGACGCGGGGGAGGAGCCGATTGACGAGAGCACCCTGTCCATCCCCGACCGCTGGATTCTGTCCCGGTTGGCGGGGGTTTTGGAGGACGCCGGCAGGCAACTGGATTCCTACCGCTTCCACGATTACGCCAAAACCTTGTACGAGTTCTCCTGGGGCGATTTCTGCGACTGGTATGTGGAGCTCGCGAAGCCGGTTCTGAATACCGGCGGCGCCGAAGCCAGGACGACCGCCCGGGTTCTCGCCTCGGTCCTCGATAATATTCTCCGCCTCCTGCATCCGGTGGCGCCGTTCTTCACGGAGGAAGTATGGCGGCTGGTCGGGGAGGTGGTGCCGAAGCGTGGTTTGGGCGTGCCGGAAACGCCCTGTCCCCTGCTGATTCGGGCCGCCTGGCCCGACGCCAAGGCGATGGCGGCGCGGCGGGACGCCACGGTCGAACGCGACATGGCCAGGGCGATGGATGTGATTAGGGCGATCCGTAATATCCGGGCCAAATTCAATCTGCCGCCGAAGAGCAATCTGGCCGTGACGGTGAGTACGGCTGATGACGAGTATGCCGAATCCCTAAAACCCCTGTTGGCGATAATAAGGAGCCAGGCCGGTTTGGACGGTTTGGAATTGGGTGTGGGCTTGGCCAAACCGCACCAGGCGGCGTCGGAGATTCTGCCGGGGGCGCAGGTTTACGCGCCGTTGGCGAGCCTGATGAATGTGGAGGTGGAGAAGAAACGCATCGAAAAGGAGCTGGCCAACAAGACGACAGCTCTCGACAACCTCAACCTTAAGCTTCACAATCAGGATTTCATCAGCCGGGCGCCGGAGAAAGTGGTGGAACAGGAGAAGGCCAGGCGGTTGGAATTGGCGCGGCAGATCAAGGAGCTGGAGGAATTGAAGACCAGTTTGACGGAATAGGTTATCCGTATCTATACTACAACGTCCCGAATGACAATCGGCCGAGGGAACCAGGGTGAGGAGGGCGTGCCTTGCGGAAAGGAGACCGGGCGCCGTGGCGCGAATCGACCCGAGTTTGCGGTAATCGGCCGATTTTTGCGGGTCGAGGGGACCAAACCGGCGCGGGGCCTGGCCGGTGGAGGTGGGAACCCAGGGTTCGGGGATATGCGGCAGCGCGAGTGGGGCGGGAACCGGGTGCTGAGGGTTTGGGCGATCGATAACGCGCTGTTTGGGCGCGAGGCGGTTTTCTGATAGGAGATTTTCATGCAAAGACTGTTCCTTCTGTTGGCTGGTCTAATCTTCACTGGCGTTGCCGGCTTCGGCTTCGCCGCGGACAGGGAAATCCTCGTTGGCACCAACGCCGAGTTCATGCCCTTCGAATTTACCGACGAAGCGAACAACATCATCGGCTTCGACATCGACATCATTAACGCCGTCGCCGGCACCCAGGGTTTGAAGGTGAAAATGCACAACCAGTCCTTCGACACCCTGATCGAAGGCTTGGAAACGGGCAAAATCAACGCCGCCATTTCCGGCATGACCATTACGGAGGCGCGGAAGCAGAAAGTGGATTTTTCCGAACCCTACTATAATGCGGCCCAGGTCATCGTGGTGCGGGACAACACCCCTGGTTTTACCAAGATCGAGGACATCGTCGGCAAGAAAATCGGGGTCCAGCTCGGGACCACCGGCGCTTTGATGGCCGAACAGGCCATGGGGGAGACCAACCCCGACCTCAAGCAGCTCCGCAAATACAACATGGTTTTCTCCGAATTGAAGCTGGGCCGCATCGAAGCGGTGGTGGTGGACAAGCCGGTGGCGGAGGCCTATCTGAAGCAGGTCGACGGCCTGAAAATTTCCAGTCCGCCCATGTCGGAGGAACAGTACGGTATCGTGGTGAAGAAGGGCAACAAGGAACTGCTCGACCAGATGAATGCCGGTTTGGGAATCATCCGCGCCAACGGCGAGTATGATCGGATTACCCGGAAGTGGTTCGAATAACCACGGGGCAGCTCTAAAAATGGCATTTTTTAGAACTGCCTCACGAAAGGCAGAGCATGATCAACTGGGGGCTGATTTACCACGAACTCGGCAACTTGTCGATGGGCGCGTTGTATACGATTGTCATATCGCTCTGCGCGGTGGTATTTGGGATTGTCCTGGGTTTGGCGAATGCGATACTCCGGCTCAGCCCCCGCCGCTGGCTGTATTATCCGGCGACGGTTTACCTGGAGGCGTTCCGCAACACCCCGATGCTGGTGCAGATTCTCCTCTTGTATTACGGCGTTTTCCCGCTTCTCGGGTTGAGCCAGGTCGACGCGATTTTCGTCGGCATTATCGCTCTCGGGCTCAATTCGGCGGCGTATCTGGGGGAAATTTTCCGGGGCGGGATTTTATCGATTGACCGGGGACAGCGCGAAGCCGCGCTGTCCCTTGGCATGGGTGAATACCAGGCCATGCGTTACGTCATCCTGCCGCAGGCCCTGACGAATGCCCTGCCGGCTTTGGGGAACGAGTTTGTCACCCTGATCAAGGATTCATCGTTATTGTCGGTTATTTCGGTGGCTGAACTGACTTACCGGGCGCAGCTCGTGGGCGGCCGCAAGTTTGAATATTTTACCATGTATATCGGTATCGGCCTCATGTATTTCGTCATCTGTTTCTCGCTCTCCCGCTATCTCTCGCGGCTCGAGAAAAAAATGCGGATAGGATACAAATAACATGTCTGCCTCCATCCCGTCCACCAACTCCACCAGCCAAAGCTCCCGGCGTATCCTCGCCGCCAATGTCAAAACCAAGATTACCATCGAAAATTTGCACAAATATTTCGGCCAGTTGGAAGTGCTAAAGGGCGTCACCGTCCGCGTCAACCAGGGCGAGATGGTGTGCCTGATTGGCTCGTCGGGGTCGGGGAAGACAACGCTTCTCCGCTGCCTGAATTTATTGGAGGTGCCGACTTCCGGTAAAATCTGGATTGACGGGCTGGAAATCACCGCACCCGGGGTGACCATGCGGGACGTCCGGCGGGAGACGGGGATGGTTTTTCAGCATTTCAATTTGTTTCCCCATATGACGGTTCTAAGGAATTTGATGCTTGCCCCCATCAAGGTGCGGGGCGTTCTCCCCGAGGAAGCCGAGGCGACGGCGATGAGTCTCTTGGCCAAGGTGGGGCTTTTGGACAAGGCCGCCGCCTATCCCCGGCAGTTGTCGGGGGGGCAACAGCAGCGGGTGGCGATTGCCCGGGCGATGGCGATGCGGCCGGAGGTGCTGCTGTTTGACGAGGCGACTTCCGCCCTGGACCCCGAGATGACCGGCGAAGTTTTGAAGGTCATGCGGCAACTGTCGGAAGAGGGGATGACGATGATGGTGGTGACGCACGAGATGGGGTTTGCGAAGGAGGCGGCGCACCGGGTGATGTTCTTGAGCGAGGGGCAGGTGGTGGAGTACGACACGCCGGAGGTTATTTTCAATAAGCCGCAGAATCCGAAAACGCGGCAGTTTTTGCAGAATGTCCTGTCCATATAAATTGACATTCAAAGGAGATCGGGCAAACCGCCGCCCGATCTCCTTTACATTTTATGACCCTCCCGGGAGATCTGCATGCAAGTTACCTGCCGCCGTTCATGCCTGGCGTTGTTGCTGGTTGTCCTGTCGCTGCCCCTGTTCGCTTCCCCGGTTCAGGCGGCAAGCCGCGCCGACCTTGCCCGGCGTATCGAAGAGTACCGGCAATTTTTCCTCGACTTTCAAGCCGCCCCCGACAGCGCCATCCCCGGCGACTTGCTGGCGGATTGTTACGGAGTCATGCTTATCCGCCAGTACAAGGCCGGCTTCGGCATCGGCTTCAAGGGGGGGGAAGGCATAATCCTCATGCACGACCGGGCGCGGGGCGATTGGTATGGGCCGGCCTTTATCCGTACCGCCGACGGCAGTTTTGGCTTTCAGATCGGCGGGCAGGCGATTGACGCCATTATTCTCATCATGAACCAGGCGGGGGTGGACATGTTGGTGAAGACCCGCTTCACCGTTGGTTTGGACGCGGCGGCGGCGGCCGGGCCGGTGGGGCGGGATTTTGGCGCCATGGTCGGGCCGGGGACGGCCCTACTGACCTATTCGCGAACGAAGGGTTTGTTTGCCGGGGCCTCGTTCGAGGGCGGGGCGATGTTCAATTACGACCGGTACAACCAGATTCTCTATGGTATGCCGGTGGGGCTACGGGACATTCTTTTGGATCGGATTGTGCCGGTTCCGGTCGAAGCGGGGCCGATTATCCAGACTTTGCAGTCATATGCGGCGGGGAGTACGCGAGGCGGGCCGCCGGAGTATTATTATCAACCGGACAGCGGGGCGCTGGCGCCGGCGGAGGCGGGGCGGTTTACGGGCGGGGCCAACGGTTATGGCGGCGAGGCGGTAAATAACGCCTTTGATAATTATGGCGATGTTTACGGAGGCGGGTCGAAGTATGATGCTTTTACGCCGCCGGCGCGTGAATCAGACTTTGAGGCGGTGGGGAACGGGATGATTGAGCGGGTGGCGGAGTACGGGGATGCGTATGGCACGGGCGGGGTGAACGGCAATGGTTCGAAGTATGATGTATTTGCCGGGGCGGGGGCGGAGGGCACGGTTCAGGCTCAGGGTCAGGTGTTGACGGAACCGGGGACGTATGACCCGAATGCCTTTAATCCGCCGGCTTTGCCTCCAGCCGGTTTCAACAATAATCAGGTGGAATTGGACCGAATTGCCGCGGAAGCGGCGGCAGAAGCGGAGCGGGCGATTCAGGCGGCGAACGCGGCCCGCGAGGCGGCTGAGGCGGCGGCGCGTAATGCGGCGAATGCCGCGGTGTATTAGGTGCCATGCGAAAAAAAAGATGTTTGGTTTTATTTCACCACAGAGACACAAAGGACACAGAGAACCACATTTTTTGAGTGGACTTTTTGAGGAAATCGAGCAAACCGCCGCTCGATTTCCTCAGGAATTGTGGTTCTCTGTGCTCTTTGTATCTCTGTGGTGAAATAAAACCAAGCATCTTTTTTTTGCGCGGCTCCTTGGGTCGGTCCGAATTATTTTTTTGCCGCCTGTTCCAAACTGCGCGCCGCCTGGTACTCCCGTTCCCAGCGCCAGAAAACCAGCTTGGTGCGATAGCGTAAATAGGACTCGCGGAGGCCCCGTTCGCCGAGACGTTGCAGTGCGCCCCTGGCCCCTTTTAATAAACGCGATGCCTTCCCCTCTTGTTCCCCTCCGTTCAGGCTGAACATGCCCCGTTCTTCCGCCCACTTCACATACGGCGCCGGAACCGTGGTCCGGATTTTTTCCACCACCCGCTGAAATGCCTCCGGCTCGGCCGACGATTGCGCCAAAGCCTCGCTGAGGCAATTCTCCATAAACACCCGGACCGCTTTTCTTAGAGGATCGCCGTCCTGCTGCCGGCCGACAATTTCCTCAAGATAGGTCATGATTCCCAGGCTGTCTCCGGCCCATTTCGCAAATCCGCCCGAGCGGATGGCATGGGTCACCGGGGGGATGCGGTAATGATAGACCGGAACCTTCAAGGCGGCGTATTGGTCGGCGTGCAGTCCGAACAGGCAGGAGGTCAGGAGGTCGTCCAGGGTAAACCAATGCCGTCCCCGGGGGAAGAGGGCAAGCGAACGCTCCACCACCCGCCGGCGGAAGAGTTTGGCCCAGACGTTCCAGCCCCGCCGGTTGCGTAGCATGGCGAGGGTGAAATCCCTGCCGGTTCTCACCTTAAACGGTTCAACCCAATAGGCCACATCCTCCGCGCCTTTCGGCGAGAGAAGGAGCGAGCGCCCGTGCACGATGTCGGCCCCGGTGGCGGCGGCTTCGTCTAGGAGCAGCCGGAATGCCATGGGGGGGACGAGGTCGTCCGCGTCGCAGCAGAACACATAGTCGCCGGTTATCAGCTGGAGGGCGGTAAGCCGGGTCTCGAAGGAATTGACGTTCTGCTCGTTACGGAAGGAGCGGACGCGCCGGTCGCGGGCGGCGTAGGCGGCGATGATGTCGCCGGTTTGGTCGGTGGAGGCGTCGTCGACGGCGACGATTTCAAAATCGTCCATGCTCTGGGCCAGCAGCGAATCCAGACAGGCGGGCAGGAATTCGCCGGCGTTATACATGGGCAGCACGACGGAAATCTTCGGTCGGTCCATCCCGGCGCCAGAACCGGCGGAGGCAAGGTTGGTCATTTTTCCCTCAAGGCGTTCAGAATGACACTTTTACGCGGGTTGTCAGTGGACGGCTGGAAGCGGTCCGGCGGCAGCCCCTCGTGTTCGAGGCTGAACCCTTCCCATTCCCGGAATGAATGATAGGACCAGTCCCAGCCGTATTCCTCGAAAATATCGATGCAATCCTTTAGCCAGCCTTCGCCGTTCGGCGCCCAGACCAGGGTGGAGAATTCGCCGATGTAAATCCGCGCGCCATAGCGGAGCTGGAAGTCGCGGACCGGTTTCAGTTCCTGGTAGAGGCGTTTTTTGTCCCAACGTTCGCCCCAGATGTCGCCGGGATACTCGACCAGATCGGTGAATTTGCCGCCGGGCGGGGTGGTTTCGGGCAGGAGGAACTGGTGGGTGTAATAAAACGGCGCATACATGTGCGCCTGGTAAATGACATTCTCCAGCGGCAAAGGCTTGAGTTGCCGGAACGCCTCCGGCGGCCCCCCCTTCAGGGAAGACAGCATCAGCACCATGTCGGGGTCGATTTCCCTAATGGCGCGGGCGGCCCTGAGGTGCAGCTGATCCGCGGCGTGGCGGGCCGCGGCTTGTGGCGACTCGATAGGTTCGTTCAAAAGATCATATGCCCAGAGCGCTTCTTTGTCGGGGTGGTTTTTGAAGCGTGCGGCGATGCGCCGCCACACCGCGACGAAGTGATCCGCGTACTCCTCCTCGTCAAACATGCGCATGATGTTGTCTTCGGCCCGGCCGCCGGGCGGGGTGTGGAAATCCACCACCAGGTGAATCCCCAAACGCCGGGCCAGCGGCAGGATCCGCTCCAGGTTATCCAGCCGGGAGTTGAACCACTGATCGTACTCCGCCAGGTCGCGGTCGGTATCCCGCTTAAGCCAGTTCCGCATAATCTGGAAGCGAATCAGGGTGACCTTCCAGTCGGCCAGGTCCTCCAGGTCTTTTTCCGTGAGGTCGCGGGTGGGGGACATCACGCCCCGCAGGCGCGGCATGCCGGTGACGCGGGCGGTGTAACGCGCGGGTTCGGGCGGGGGGCCTTTCTCCCCGGCGTTACGCGGCCGGGGGTCTCCCGCCAATAAAAAAATGAGCGCGGCGGCCAGGGCCAGGAGCGCCAAACAGCCGAATTTCTTCAAGACGTTTTTCCCTTTGGGGCAGCTCTAAAAATGCTCCTTTGCCCGGATACTTCGTCAGGGCAGCACCATGAAGGAGCGTACTTCGCTGTTGTGTCCGTGCATCTGCCGGTTGTAAATGGCCCGGACATGCCAATGATACCGCCCGGGACCCGGCGGCGAAAACAAGTAGCTGTAATCCTTGGCGGTGGGGCGCTCCTTCACGAATAGGCGGGTGGTCCATTGATCGTGCCGGGATATGTAAATTTCGTAGCGGATGGGGATCTGGACTTTGGTGGGGTCGTCCCCGGGGTTGATGTCCTGTTCCTGCGCCAGCCAGCCGAAGGGGATGATGGCATGGCGGGGGAAAATGGAATTGGAGGGGGGGGTGGTCAAGGCCACCAGGGTGGTGTCCTGCGCTTCGCCCGGGGTCAGACCGGGGGTGGGGTAACGGTCGGGCGTCGGGATTTCATGCGGGACTTCGAACGAGAAGACCCGGCCGGGCGGCCGCATGAACGAGGGCATGAAGGTGGAGGCGCCCATTTTCGGCGGCGGCATCAAGGCGGCGGCCAGGGGGTCGGTGGTGATGCTGGCGTCGCCGGCGGATGCATCCCTTCCGGCCAGCGCCGGCAAGAGCCCCAGTAACAGCATGAAGGCGCGGCAGCGCCGGTTCTGGAAAAAGCGCATTCTCTCTCTCTACTTCCCCGGCTTATTTTTTCCTGGGTTTTAGTTTGACGTAAGTGGCCTCGTCGTTCGGCGAAGCGACGGAACGGAAGCGGTTCTCGCAGGCCAGACAGGGGGTAAAACCCTTGCCGGCATGGAGCGACTGGCGTAGTTGCTTATACTTGTCGGTAAGCCAAATTTCCTCGAACGAGGAATGTTTCAGGGAACCCATGGTCAAGGCGTCCGGCGCGAAACAACAAGCCCGCACGTCACCTTCGAAGGAAATCATGGTGTAAATCCAGGGCATGCGGCAGGGCGGGAGGTCGGCCGCCGGCGTGCCGCTGAAGTCGTAGGGCAGGTCCAGGGCGATCTGGCGTCCCTTGGCGGCGGCGGCGGCTTCGGCGAAGCCCAGGCGGCATTCCTCCTGATGGTAGAAAAGACTTTGCTCGCGGAATTCCTCGTCCCACACCACGAGCTGGTTGACGTGGAGCTTGTCCACGCCGATGAGGTCGAGGCGTTCGACCAATTCCGCCAGCTCCCGCACGTTGTCCCGCATGGCCACGAACGCCACGTTGAGTTCGAAGGCGAGCCCTTTCGCCTTGCGGTATTCCACCATGGCGGCGAGATTTTGCAGCACTTTGTCCCAGGACGATTTCTCGCGGATGCGTTCGTAGGTTTCGCGCTTGCCGCCGTCGATGGAAAACCACAGCGAACTCAGCTTGGACGGGGTGGCGCCGCGGATGCGGTCCATCAGCCGCGGGGTCATGATGAGGCCGTTCGTGAAAAATCCGAAACGGCTGGAATGGATGCGGGGGAGAAGTTCGTAGAAAGCGGGGGAGATGATGGGTTCGCCGTAGCCGAACAGGATGGTCTCCTGGGCGTGGCGGGAAAGTTCGGAGACCTTGTCGTACAGTTCCGACGGGATGTCCCCCAATTTCAATTCGTTTTTGTGGCGTGAACACATCACGCAGTTGATGTTGCAGCGGTTGGTTACCTCGACCTGCAAGCGTAGTGGGGTAACCGGCGCAAGCGACCCCCGTAAAGCCCCCAGTACCGATCGGGCTGACTTGAGGCGGGTTGACCAAGTGGCGTCACCAAAGAAAGTGTCCAATCTGCGGCGGAAATTGGCTAATCTGCCTAACATGAAAATCCTTTGCGGGATGTGTCCCCCGCGGCAACAGCTTGGAGGATATGGTGTTAAAATTTTTATCAGGACAGAACGGATTTAATCCGTTTCACGCCAAGCGTTTTAAATATACCACTTCCGAACAAGGCTGTCAAGGCGGCCGCCGCCAGCGCCTGGCAATACCAGGCATCCGGTCCAAACCGCCAAATCAGGAGGGGCGTCAGCGTCGCCAGGGTCAAAACCAGGGCCCGGAAGAGTGGCATTCCCGGTCGGAAGGACAACGCTTCCTCCGGCAGAATCTTCAACCCGATTACACCCATCAGCCATGACGCCGCCATGAACCCGATGCAAGCGCCGTCCAGTCCCCCCAAGCCGGCTCCCAGGGCGATTAAACCGAAGAAGACCGGCAGGCTGCAGCACAACAGAATGAGGGAGGTCCTTTCCCTGCCTATGGCCTGAAGCATTGTCCCGGCTTGGAGTTCCAGCGCGTGCGAGGGCAGGAGAAAGCCGAGAACCGCCAACATGGGTACGGACGCCGCGAATTTGCCGCCGAAAACCGCCGTAACGGCGACCGGGGCGAAGGCGGCCATCAGGACTACCCCGAACAAACTCGCCGCCAGGAGAAACGCCGTCAATTCCGTCACCCGGGCGGCGAAATCCGGTTCCCGCCGGGTCCAGCGCCGGCTCACGTGGGGGAAAGCGGCGGCGATGACGCTGTCGGGGCCGATGAAGGACAGATTGACGATTCTAATGGCGCAACCGTAAAGGCCCATTTCCTCGTCAGTGAGAAACCAGCTTAGGACCAATACGTCCGAGCGGTACAGGATTAGCCCCAGAATCATGATGGGGGCGAACGACTTCAAGTGCCAGCATACCAGGCGAATATGCCCCTTGTCCAGCCGCAGGGGCGGCCGTTTTTCGACCCGGACATAGAGATAGGCCGAGTAAGCCAGGCCAACCACCCGGCTGAGTACATACGCGCCGGTCAGGCCATAGAGTCCGAAATCCAGCATCAGGGCAAGGATGCTGAGCGCCACCCGCGTCGCCTGCTCGCATAGGCCGATGTAAAACAGGTTGGCCCCGGTCCCCCGGGCCATGAATACCGATTCCGCCACGGCGATCAAGCTGGACAACGGCAGGCTCAGGGCGATGATGCCGGCCAGATGGAGAAATTCCCCGTTGCCCTTCAGGAGATAGGCCAAAACGAGAAACAAGCCGTAAGCCACGGCCGAGGCGGGGAGTATAAGCGCCACCGCCGAGCCCAGGTGCAAACCCTCATCTTCCGGTTGTTTGCCGATCTCCCGCGACAGCAGTTGCCCCAGTCCCAAAGTGGAAATGCCCTGAAACAGGGTGATGAGACCGGTAAGCATGACGTACAGGCCGAAATCGCCGACCGTCAGTTTTCGGGCGGTGACGAAAAACAGGAGGAAGGAAAAAAACGGCAGGGTCAACCGCCCGGTGAGAACGCCAAGCGTGCTGCGGAAAAGGTTTTTACCCTTCATGCCGCGCCCCCCGCAGGGACCGCCGCAGACGCCGGCGCCCGGCCGGCCGGCGGGACGGTTTCTTCGCCCAGCAGGCGTTGGGTTCCGGCCGACATCCCCAGCATCAGCCAAAAGAGATAGGCGCTGTCAATCTGCCGGGTCACCGGGGAAAAACAGTCGGTAATCCAGAAGATGATGAAGGTGTTGGTGAAGGCGAGGCAAACCGGGGTCAGCGGATCCTTGGGGTATTTCAGGCACAGGCGTATCGCCGAAACGAAAATCCCCAGGGGAATAAGCAGGTAGAAAAACGCCCCGACGACGCCGATTTCCGTCGCCCAATAAAGGTAAATGATATGGGCGGGCATGGGAGTCTTCGTGTAGCGGGTGACCTCGCTGATCTAGGGGTCGTTGCGGGTCAGGAGGATGTGGTTGCCGATGCCGCCGCCGAAGAGGGGATGTTCGCGCACCACGTCCCGCGAGGCGTCGTTAATGCCGGTGCGGGATTCGACGGCGCCCGGGTTCGAATGGAAGAGCCGGCGTTGTATCGGCTGCCAGAGTACGGCGATAAGCACGGTGGCAGCCAATATGGAGATGAACAGGTAACGCTTCAGGAAACCGTGCAGCCAGACTTTCCCTTGAATCTTCAGGGTAAAGGGCAGATAAAATACCGCCGCCGCCAGCATCGCCACCCAAGCCCCCCGCGAAAGCGCCAGGAGAAACACCATCACCACCCCCAGCCAAACCGCCCAAATCATTTTCGGGTGTTTCAAAATGGGCTTGACCATGAGCTGCAACTGCCAAATCAGCAGCGCCGCCGCCGCCATGGCCGCCCCAAGGTTGTTGGCGTGACCGTAAGTCCCGGCGATGCGGAACATGGTTGGTCCGCCGGCCATCTGCTCTTGGAGCCCCTTGCCGATGGGTATGCCGATGATGTTGCCGCTGCCGCCGCGGAAAAAATGCCCGTACTCCAGGATGGTGATGCCGACCTCCATGGCGCAGCCCCCGATAAACCCGTATAAAATCAGGGGCAAATACGCCTTCACCCGCGCCGCGTCCGCAAACAGGTGGGAAAGGAGCAGCAGCATCAGGACCAGTTTGCCGTCGAAAACCATTTGCGCGATGGCGCGGGGGATACTGGGGGCGTACATGCAAGAGGCGACGGCAATGGCGGTAAAACCAACCAGCCCGATCCTGGCCCCTTTCGGCAACAAGGGCCGGGTCGGTTTCCGACCCGCCTCGCCCGGCAACTGGCCAAAAAGCAGCAGTATGGCCAAGGCGACCAGGACCAAATCCAAAAGGCTGACGAACTGAAAGGCGGCCTGGCCGTAGGTCAGGGCAATGCTGGTCGTGGAGATCGGGGGCTGGCCGAAATATTTGCGCGGATTGATGATGATGGCAAAACCGAGGGCGATGCAGGTCGCCTGGGTCAGCACCCCCAAACTATACAGCAAACACGCCAGCCACAGGCCGAACACCATTACAGTCAGGAGTTGCACATACATGAAGTTGGGCATGAGGACGACATAGGCGCACCCGCCGGTCAACGCGCAAAGGAGCGGCAGTGAAAGGCGGGTAATGCCACCGTTTTCCGAATGCTGGCGTTCGAGCTTCAATACCGGCTCCACTAAGGCGCCGCGCAGAAATAAAGTGACCTGGTTTATTTAACCACAGAGACACAAAGGACACAGAGAACCACAACCACAAACAACCTTTAATATTTGGCCTTATTAAGTTTTTCGGTTGCGGTTCTCTGTGTCCTTTGTGTCTCTGTGGTTAAATAAAACTAACCACCTTATTTTGGCGCGGCTCCTAACTAGCGTGCGTACTCCGTAATCCTGAATTCACGCACCAAGGTCACCTTCACTTCGCCGGGATAAGTCAACTCCGTCTCGATTTGCTTGGCGATATCCCGGCACATCCTCGCCGCCTCGGAGTCCGTTATTTTTTCCGCCTTCACGATAACCCGGAGTTCACGCCCCGCCTGAATGGCGAACGAACGTTCCACCCCGTTGTAACTGTTCGAAATCGCCTCCAAACGTTCCAGACGCTTGACGTACTTCTCCAGAGTCTCCCGCCGCGCTCCCGGCCGGCCCGCCGACATCGCGTCCGCCGCCTGCACAATCGTCGCATACAACGATTCGGCCGAAGTGTCTGAATGATGCGCCGTTATCGCATTCACCACCTCCGCCGCCTCACCGCAACGTTTCGCCACTTCGCCGCCGAGTTCGGGGTGCGTCCCCTCCTCCTCGTGGTCGACCGCCTTGCCGATGTCGTGGAGGAGCCCGCAACGCCGGGCCAACGCCTCGTCCAGGCCGATCTCCGCCGCAATGATCCCGGCCAAAAAACCCACCTCGCGGGAGTGGTCCAAAACGTTCTGGCCATAACTGGTGCGGAATTTCAAGCGTCCCAACAGCATGATTTCGCGGGGCTTCAGGTTCCTGACGTCCAACTCCAGCGCCACCGCCTTCCCCGTTTCCTCGACCACTTTTTCCATTTCGTCCCGGGTCTTCTGCACCACCTCCTCGATGCGGCTCGGGTGAATACGCCCGTCCGCCACCAGCTTCTTCATCGACCTGACGGCGATCTCCCGGCGAATCGGCTCGAACCCCGACAACACCACCACCCCCGGCGTGTCGTCCACAATCACGTCCACCCCGGTCGCATTCTCGAAAGCCCTGATGTTCCGGCCTTCGCGGCCGATAATCCGCCCCTTCATTTCGTCGGAAGGGAGTTCCACCGTGGACACCACGTGTTCGGTCGTATAATCCACCGCCAAACGGTTTATCGCCGTGGAAATGTATTTTCTGGCGTTCTCGTCCGCCATTTCTTTCGCCCTGGCATTGGCACGTTCAATCATCACGCTGATCTCGTGATCCAATTCCTGGGTGGTCTGGGTAATGACTTCCTTCCGGGCGTCTTCCACCGAAAGCAGGGAAATTTCGTGAAGTTTGTTCCGTTGTTGGCCGATGAGGTCGGTGATTTCCAACTCCCTCACCCCCAAGTCCTGGTGTTTTTTGTCCAGTCTGTCCTCAAGGCTGCGGAGTTGCGCCTCTTTCTCCTCCAGAGCCTCCGACTTGCGGTCGAGATTGTCCTCGCGCTTCACCAGCCGTTTTTCCTGCTGTTTGATTTCATTGCGTTCATTCTTGATATCGTTTTCCAACTGCTCCCGCGCCGCCAAAAGCTCGGTCTTCGAACGCACCTCCGCTTCCTGCCGCAACTTTAACGCCTCTTCGTGGCCGAGGCGGATGATTTCCCTGGCCTCGTTTTCGGCGCCGGCTTTTTGGCTGAGGACGTAAAAGTGCCTCGCGATCAATGCCAAACCACCGCCTAACAATAATAGTACAAATCCCAACAACGTCGACATATCCCTAACCTTCCCAAATAAAAACCAACCCGTTCCCAGGAACAGGCGGCGTTAACTCGCTCCCGTGCGAACAAGCCTGGGGAACACGCACGCCTGTGCGCATCCGCCCTGGCCAGGTGGCCTGGGGAACGATTGAAAGACCGCGCCACTGCGGTCGTTATCTTCGTCAAGATACGGAGGATGACGGCGGGATGTCGGGAGATGTTTTTAGGTTATGGATAAGGGATCGCCCCCACTAACCCCAATGCGAGCTTCCTGCCGGCGGCGAATTCGCCGGATGCCGATACCATGCGGACAGGGAAGAACATAGAGGTAGTAAGAGGGGCGCCGTTCGTGCCGGCGGCATGACCCGCGGGGTGATAGGCAACATCACCGCCGCCGCCAGACCGCCTGAAAGCGCGCGGGAGCGAACCGGTAAGAAACACCGGCCAACACGCAACAAGAAAAGGATGGCGCCGACCGCGCCAAAAAGTAACGACACTTTCCTTCGCTCCCAATTCATCGCGGGCCTGGTTCGGTCTGGATTATTTTAAACGATAAGTATTCCAGACCGAACCGTAGTCCGAGGAAATAACCTGAAAACCGCCGACAAGACACTGTCATATGTATTTTATAATAAAAATACCTATAGCCATGTCAATCCGCAAATTGGCGAAATCGCCGTTTATGGAGCGGAACCTTGGAGGTAACATTCCTTGTCGAATAGCCGGGCGTTTCCCGCAAGCGGTTCGGAACGGGGAAATGTGGGAAAATTACGGGGATTTTTTTGCTTGTTACCTGGCGGGATCAGGGCCGAACTTGCTTTTTGAGCTCTTCCTAAATACTGTAGGATGCGGAGGAGCCGCCGGATAGCGGCACATCACCCTACCGCCGCGCCCACGCCGCCGTATCCAAACAAATCGTCACCGGACCGTCGTTCAGGAGGCTGACCGCCATGTGGGCGCCAAAAACCCCCTGCGCCACCCCCACCCCCAAACGGGACAATTCGGCGGAGAAGTATTCGTATAGCTCCTCGGCTTGGCCCGGCGGGGCGGCGTCGGTGAAGGAGGGACGGTTGCCCTTCGCCGTGTCGGCGTAGAGGGTGAACTGGCTGACCACCAGGACCTTCCCCCCGACGTCCAGAACCGACAGGTTCATCTTGTCCTGTTGGTCGCGGAAGACCCTAAGCTTCGCCACTTTTCCCGCCAACAAAGCCGCCTCGGCCCGGGTGTCGGTCCCGGTCACCCCCAGGAGAACCAGATACCCCAAACCAATCTCCCCGACCACCTCGCCTTCGACCGTAACCTTGGCGGAAGAAACCCGTTGCACGACAGCACGCATATAGTATCCTTATGATGTATAAATCCACCTTTAACACCACAGCGAAAGGACCTCCATGAACCCGGTTCGTCAATGCATCCAAAACATGACCGCCTATATCCCCGGCGAACCCGCCAAAGATGCGAGCATTGTCAAATTAAACCAGAATGAAAACCGCTTCCCTCCCTCCCCCCGGGCGGTCAAGGCCATCGAAGCCGCCACCCAAGCCCTCGCCTTGTATCCCGAGTCCACCAGCCTGGCCCTTAGGGAAGCGGCCAGCCAGGTCTACCGCGTACCGGTGGATCGCATCATGGCCGGCAACGGCTCCGACGACATCCTCCGCATTCTCTACCACTGCCTCTGCGACCCGGGGGACGAAGTCGTCGCTTTCCGTCCCAGTTACACCTATTACGCCACTTTGGGGGCCATGTACAGCGTAAATTATCGGCTGATTGATTTCGAGGGGGAATTCCGCCTCCCTGACAGACTACCACTAAATAACGTAAAACTGGTCCTCCTCCCCAACCCCAACGCCCCCACCGGCACGGTGTTCCCGGAGAAGGACATCCGAAGGCTACTCGAAGCCGCCCCCGGCATTGTGGCGATCGATGAAGCCTATGCCGATTACTCCGGGCAGACCAGCCTCGGACTCCTGAAGGAATACAAGAATCTGGTGGTGGTGCGCACTTTTTCCAAAAGCTACAGCCTGGCCGGTCTCCGGGTTGGCCTGGCTTTCGCCGACCCCGGTCTCCTCCAGGAAATGGAGAAGGTGCGGGATTTTTACAATCTGGATCGTCTGGCCCAAGCCGGCGCCGCCGCCGCCCTGGAAGACCAGGACTGGCTGCAAATCGTCACCGGCCGGGTCATTGCCTCCCGCGAAAAAACCGCGGCCGAACTCACGAAAATGGGGCTGCGGGTCTACCCCAGCGGCGCCAATTTCCTTTTGGTCCGCTTCAAGGACCCGGGCAGCGCCAGGAACGTTTTCGAAAAACTCAGAGAGCGGAACGTCCTCGTTCGCTATTTCACCCACCCCGGCATCAACGAATGCATCCGGGTGACGATTGGCACGGAAACGGACATGGACGTCTTCCTCAAGGAACTGGAAGGTATACTGGAATAATGCACTGGAACCAAATCCACCCCAACGCCCCGACCTTCATCTGGAACCCGAATCAACTGCTCAAGGCCGAATGGCTGTTTCTCACCGAGACCGGCCTCACCGCCGGTCTCCTCCGCCACCTCACCTCGGCCGACCAGGGGGAAATCATCGTCGAAACGGCGGTTCACGATTCCCTCGCCAACATGGAAATCGACGGTGAAATCCTCGACCCCTGCCACGTCGAAGCCGGCATCCGGCGGCAACTCGGGCTGGCCATGGACACCGGCCACGCCAACGCCCTGGAAATCGCCCTGGCCAAACTCACCGCCGCCACCCTGCAGGGAACGGGGAACCGTCTCACCGAACGCACCCTGGAAGAGTGGCGGAGATGGTTTCTCACGGAAGAAGAACGCGAACAGGAAAAACGCGCCGCCGCCCGCACCCCCGCCGGCAAAAAAAATCCCACTCCGGAAGAACAGGAAAAACGCCGCGAAATCCGTTATTTCCTTAACTGGTTCTCCCTTCCCCCTGACAATTCCCTGCGGCCCTCCCCCCTGGTTCGGGCCGGCCTCGCGCACCTCTGGTTCGAAAGCATGCAGCCCCTCGGCAAAATCTCCGGACCGGTCGGCCGCGCCCTGGCCGAAATCGCCCTTATCCAGGGCCTCCCTAACCAGGTCTTCACCCCCCTGGCGCAAATCTTCCATAAATACCGCCACGAATACCACTCCCTCCTCGACACCGCCATCCGCGACCACGACGCCAACCAATGGCTCCTCTGGTTCGCCGCCGCCGCCATCGAAGCCGGCCGCACCGCCCGGGCGCGGATTGAATTTTCCCTCAACCAAACCCGCCTGCTGGAAAACCTCAGGGACCGCCTCTCCCGGCGGCAGGAGGACCTCCTCCTCACCCTCTTCCAGCAAGCCCCGGAAGACTTCCCCCTCGGCGTCAGCCCCTCGCAGTACGCGCGGCTCCAGGCCCTTCCCCCCGCCCAGGTGGCCTCCGACATGGCCAACCTCGCCGGTATGCACGCCCTGACCAAAACCATTCGCGGCGAACGCCTGCGCTATTACCTCAACACCCCTTCCCCGGTAATCGACCGAGTTCGCATTGAAGACATTATGTAGTAATATTATTTTAATTTATCATAGCATTTACCTTGCGCGTTTTCCCCGTCCCCAGTCCTATAATATTTACTGATTAGTTGGTGTCCTATAATAATTTACAGCTGTCGCATCCGCGCTGTGAAGGCGGATGATTTTTGCAAAATTCGCTAAATGCCCTTCCCTCTAACCGTCGATGTAAAGAATACGAGAGAAGACCGAATCGCCGGGAATCGGATAAATCGGCTTGGTCCGAAAGCCGGACCGCGATTCTGGGGGGGAGCAGTGCTTTGTCCGCAACTCGGCGGATTGGGCTTGAGAATTTACTGCAAGGAGAAGACGGCCGTGTCAGAAAAAACCATGTCCTCGAAAGTGGCGGTACCCCGGGGAACCAAGTTCCGCAAGATCAACATGTCCCGCAAAGTGGCGAATTGCCCGCGTTGCAACGAATTGTCGAAGCGGCATTCGATTGGTCGGCGGCGTCTTAGGGAAGTGGGCATTTCCGGCCCGACCATGCTGGAGGTGACCTACTCGAAACATTATTGCGAAAAATGCCGGAAACACTTTTCCCTGCCGATGGACCACCTCGCCCTTCCTTCCGGCCGTTTCACCAACCGGGTCCGCCGCACCGCCGTCGACCTGGTGATTAAACAAGCCCTCACCCTGGCAAAAGCCACCCAACGCATGCGGCAGAAGTATTACGTCCACGTCCCCCCCACGACCCTGCACGACTGGGTGGTGGCGGAATTGACCCTGGCCTGAAACCGGCAGTAAAAGCAAGCATTAAACGCAAGCCCAAGGAAAAACCGGCCCAGATTCGGCCGGTTTTTTTAATGTGAACAAACCTCTATTTTCCCACCCTACTCCACCTCCACCTCCGCCAGTTTTTCATCCATCCATTTCTTTAAGGCGTCCAACCCTTCGCGGGGCGATTCGTATTTGCCTTTGACGATATCCTGCAAGGTGTCGGACCAGCGGTAGACGATTTCAAAGAAGTGCGGGTTGGGGGTGTAATAGACGCCCATGTTGTCGAGGAGGGTGGTGAAGGTCTCGACGTAACCCGGCATGGACCGGGCGACGCGTTGGAACTCGGGGTCGTCGAAGACCGATTTCCGCGGCGGATTCACCGATTTCCATTCCACCACCGAGTACAGTTGGAACTCGCGGTTGGTGAAATATTGCACAAAGAGCCAGGAGGCGTCAAGATTGGCCGATTCAGGGTTGACGGCAAGGCCCCAGGCCCTGAGGTTGGTTTTGGCGAGGGCGGGATTGGCGCCCTTGGGGACGGGCGGCAGGGCGGTGGCGAGGCGGCCGGACTGCGGGGAGGCGCCGGAACTGTTGGCAAAAAAGCCCAGGACGTCGGCGTCATAAAGCATGGCGGCCTTGCGGTTGCCGATGTCGTCCAGGCAGCGGCTCCAGTCGTAGTCCTCCCAGTCTGCGGGGCCGCAGTTCTGCAGGAGCTGCATCCACAGTTCGGTGGCTTTCACCGCTTCGGGGGAATTGACCTTGGAGACCAGGCGGTGGTTTTCGATTGCCAAATCGCGGGCGCCGTAATTGATGAAGGCGGCGGTGAAGCCGGACGGGATGACGTTCCACCATTGCCCCGCCCCGCGAACGCCTATGCCGTAGGTGCCGGGTCCGTCGAAGTGCATGACGGTTTTCCCGGCTTCGATCATCGCTTCCAGGCTTTGCGGCGGCGGGATGCGAAAGCGGGCCAAAATTTCCCGGTTATAGGTGAGGGCGCAGCTTTCAAACCCCATCGGGATCGCCCACAGGGGGCCTTCGCCCGGCTTGACGCCGGGCTTGCCGTTCCAGCGGAAGGCGCCGATGATATTGGGATAGAAGTCGCCGGGATTATAGTTTTGCCGCGTTTTGGAGGGGTTGTTCATGTAGGGATCCAAGGGGAGCATGCGTCCCTTGGGGGCATAGGCCCAGACCTGATAGGCGCCGGTCATGAAGACGTCGGGTTTGCCGAATTCGGAATTGAAGGCGTCGTCGAGCCGGTCGTAGTACTGCTTGTCCGGGTACATGGCGAAGGCGACGTCGATGCCGGTGATTTCTTCGAAGACGTGAATGCGCCGGATTAGCCCTTCGGAGTAAGGATGCTGGTTCAGGATGACGCGAAGGTTTTGTCCGGCGCATTGGCGCCAGCTGAAGGGGTCTTCGCCGGCGGAGGCGGAGAGGGCCAGGCAAACCAGGCTTAAGGCGAGGGCCAATAATTTCCGCACGGGGGCGTTTCCCGTCTTACCGCCCCACCCCGCTGTTCAGGGGGGTGCGTTTCGGGGTGGCGAAGTTGTGTTTGGGGAATAGTTCGGCCGTGTACTTGGCGAAGGAGGCGATAGTCGGGCCGTAACCGCGGGAGTACATTTGGTATTCGAGGTCGTAGACCATGTCGGTGGCGGACTGATAGCGTTGCATGGGGTCGCGTTGCAGGGACTTGTTGACGATTTTTACGATTTCCGGCGGGATTTCCGGGCGGTCGGCGGTGAGGTTGGGGATTTCGCCCCGCTTGACCCTTTCGAGCGTATCGTTGGTGTCGGTGCCGACGAAGCCGTTGTTGCCGGTGAGGAGCTCGGAGTAGACAATACCCAGCGAGAACAGGTCGGACCGGGCGTCGGTGATGCGGTAGTCGGCTTGTTCCGGCGACATGTACTCGACCTTCCCCATGAGGACGCGTTCTTCGTCCTGCTCCATGTAGTTGCGGGCCTTGGCGATGCCGAAGTCGGTGAGTTTGCATTCGCCTTCGGTGTTGATGAGGATGTTTTTGGGCGAGACGTCGCGGTGGACGATGTTGAGGGGTCGGCCGAGGGCGTCGGTTTTGGTGTGGGCGTATTCGAGGCCGCGGCAGATCCGCGAGACAATGAAGGTGGCCAAATCCAGCGGTATCTTCCGTTTCAGGTCGAAGTGGCGGAGAAGGAATTGTTCGAGGTTGATGCCGTCGATATACTCCATGGCGATGAAGAAGCCTTCGGAGGTTCGGCCGAGTTGGTATATTTGCACGATATTGGGATGAACGAGGTTGCCGACCAGTTTGGCTTCGCCGATGAACATGTCGACGAATTCCTTGTTGTTGGTGTAGCGGGGTATAATGGTTTTGAGCGCCATCCTCTTGACGAATCCTTCGGCGCCATGTTGTTCGACTTCGTAGACGCTGCCCATGCCGCCGTCGGCAATTTTCCGAATGACCTTGTAATAATAGGAACCTTCAATAACCCCACCAACGGTTGTGGCCATAACGTTCCCTTTCTAACGTTTATAATGAGCGTCTGTTCGGGTCGGCATTATGAATAATTTAGGCTTATTTCTTTTTACCACTTTCTGTTGGCAAAAGCAACTCGCAATCCCCGCCCGCCCATGAATCCGGTTTTAGCATCGTGAATGATTGACGCAGAAGCATGCCGCTCCTACAATAAAGGATGAGTGGGAAGCATTTTGCGGAAAGCGGATACTTTGGCGCGTTCCGGTTTCTCCCGTCGTTCACTTTAGAGGTACTAACCCATGACTCCCAAACAATTACGTAACAATCTCCTCATCATTCGCGACCGTCTTGCCTCTTTGCAGCAATCCGCGCAGCGTGAAAGCCTGAAATCGGAAAGCCAGCGCCTTACCGCCCGCGCGCCCATTAACATGGCCGAAAACGCTTCGGAAGAGCAGGAACTGGACATGATTGTCTCCCGGCTTAATTCCTCCACCGAGACCCTGTCGCAGATTGACGATGCGCTGGGTTGGCTGGACGCGGGCAAGTTCAACGTCTGTGCCGAATGCGGCAAGGAGATTGGCGAACGCCGGCTGCGCATTCAGCCTTGGGCCATGCTGTGCGTGGATTGCCAGCGAAAATGCGAGGAGGGCAAGCTCTGACTTCCATCCGTCTGTTCTGGTTTGCGGCGGTAATCGCCCTGGCCCTGGATTTGGCGAGCAAATATTGGGCGTTTCAGTCCTTGGGGATGCCGGCCGGAAATGTTTATACCCAGAACGATTTCATTTGGGTATTGCCCGGCGCCTTCCGGCTAATCTGCCATTACAATACCGGCGGGGCCTTTGGCCTGGCCTCGGGGAAGCTGTTGTTGTTTCTCGGGGCGACGGCCATTTTGGTGCCGGCGCTGGTCCTCACCGCCTACCACAACCGCGAACCCGACGCGCCGTTGTGGTCCCTGGGGATGATTGTGGGGGGGGCGATCGGCAACCTCTACGACCGGATTTTCCATGTCGGCGTCCGTGATTTCCTGGAAGTGGTGAATCCGACCACCGGCCGGGGTTTGTGGCCGGTCTTCAACGTCGCGGATATCGCGATAGTGGTGGGAGTGGTCATTTACGTGATTTGGAGCGTCCTGGACTATTTCCACAAGCAGGAAGAAACGCCCTCGCCCGACAGCGAATAATTATTCCCCAATTGCAAAAGGACCCAAACTCCATGCCCAGCGAACAACTCATCACCAGCAAGAACGGCAAACTCCTGGTCCCCGACCAACCCACCATACCCTTTATCGAAGGCGACGGCACCGGCCCCGACATCTGGCGGGCCGCCGTGGCCACGCTTGACGCGGCGGTGGCCAAAGCCTACCCAGGTCAAAGAAAAATCGTGTGGAAAGAAGTGCTGGCCGGCGAAAAAGCTTTTAAGGAAACGGGGGATTGGCTCCCCGAGGCAACGGTCGAGGCCTTCCGCAAATACCTGGTCGGCATCAAAGGCCCCCTCACCACCCCGATCGGCGGCGGCATCCGTTCCCTCAACGTCGCCCTGCGGCAAATCCTCGACCTCTACGTATGCCTCCGTCCCGTCGCCTACTTCGATGGCGTACCCAGCCCGGTCAAGCACCCCGAACTCATCGACATGGTCATCTTCCGCGAAAACACCGAAGACATCTATGCCGGCATCGAATTCACCGCCGGAACCGCGGAAGCGGACAAGTTCCTGCAGCTCTTCCAGGAAGCCTTCCCCAAGCACTACCGGAAGATCCGCTTCCCCGCCTCTTCCGGCATCGGCATCAAGCCGATATCCCTCGAAGGCACCTCGCGCCTGGTCCGCTCCGCCATTCAATACGCCATCGACAACCACCGGAAATCGGTGACCCTGGTCCACAAGGGCAACATCATGAAGTTCACCGAAGGGGCCTTCCGCGATTGGGGCTACGAAGTCGCCCACAAGGAATTCGGCGGCACCGTCATCGGAGACGGCCCCTGGCAGGAAATCCTCGCGCCCAACGGCGACAAAATCGTGGTCAAGGACGTCATCGCCGACGCCTTCCTCCAGCAAATCCTCACCCGCCCCGACGAATACGACGTCGTCGCCACCCCCAACCTCAACGGCGACTACATCTCCGACGCCCTCGCCGCGCAAGTCGGCGGCATCGGGATAGCCCCTGGCGGCAACATCAATTACGCCACCGGCCACGGCATCTTCGAAGCCACCCACGGCACCGCCCCCAAGTACGCCGGCAAGGACCTGGTCAATCCATCGTCCGTGATCCTCTCGGGGGAAATGATGTTCCGCTATCTCGGCTGGCCCGAAGCCGCCGACTTAATCCTTTCCGCCATGCGGAAAACCATCCGGCAAAAGCGGGTCACCTATGACTTCCACCGGCTAATGGAAGGAGCCACCAAGCTATCCTGTTCCGAATTCGGGCGCGCTCTGGTGGAAAACATGTGATGGGCAAAAAACGCAAATTGGTCGAGGCCGTCGACGCGACCATCAACGATCCCGTTTCCGCCGAAGTCGAACAAATCGAGCTGGAACGGGATCTCGTCACCTTTTACGCCCACCTGACCCAAAGCCTCGAAAAAATTTGCGGCCGCGACAAACTCGCCGCCCGCCTGCAAAATCTCCGCCAAGACCCGCCGGACCGTCTCCCCGGTCCGGCGGAAATTACCGCTCTGTCCCGCCTGTTCCGCCGCCTTGGGGGAGCCCGTTCCAGCCAGGACAATTTCCCGGCCTTCGTCGACGCCTTCATCCGTTCCGTCGCCCTCGCCGTCTCGCGGCCGGAATACCGGGTGCGTTATCTCCTGACCCTGTTCACCCTGGGGGACGACTCCCAGAACGTTCAACCCATCTGCGGTTCCACCCCGGTCTGCCACGCCTGCCAGCTTACCCGCGAGTGCGACAACTTCAACCAGCCCCGGCGTCCCGCCGCCATCAGCAAATCCCCCGCCGAACGCCTCCTCAGCAACAACGAAGTCGCCCTCTCCGACGCGGAACTCCTGGGGGTGTACCTGTTCGGCGACCGGAGCCAGGGCCGCGAGGAAGTGGTGGAGGTCCTCCTGGCCCGCTACGGCACCCTGCGGGCCATTTTCCGGGCCGAGGCCTATGAGTTTTCGGCCCTCCGCGAAATGTCCCGTTCCCTGGTTCTCCGCCTTGCCGCCGCCGCCGCCATACACCGCCGGCTCCTGATGGAACGCCGGAACGAACTCCTCCGCATAACCTGCGCCAAGGACATCCACGATCGTTACGAACCGGAACTCCGCGACAGCCGGAACGAAGCCGCGGTCCTGCTGATGCTGGACCAGCAAAACCAGGTGATTCGCGACGCCTGGTTCTGCGAACATTCGCCGCAAATCATCAGCCTGACCCCGGCGGACCTGCTCCGCCCTGCCGTGCGGGAAGGCGCCAGCAAAATCGCCCTGGTCCACAATCACCCCAGCAACAACCCCGATCCCTCCCCGGCCGACCTGGACTTCACCAAACGCCTGGTTAACGCCTGCCGCGACCTGGGCCTGATTCTGATGGATCATGTGATTGTCGCCGAGGCGAAATATTTCAGCTTCGCCGAGAAAGGGCTCCTGTAGAGGCTCCGCCCTTGACTTGCCGGAAACATGCGCTAGAATTAGAGGGGTTTGGCGCTCGCGTTCATGCCAAAACGTTTTTGCCAACAAAGGATGAACAGTAATGGCCTCCAAAATATACGACTCAGCCTGGCTTCACGATTGCATGGTCCGTCTCGCCGACTCGGTAATATTCCGTGGCGGCAAAGGCAAGGGAAAAGCGCTGATCGGCCTTCGTACCCGCGGCGCCATCATCGCCGACCGTCTCCGCGCCCTGATTAAAGAGCGGCACCATCTCGAACTCCCCATCGGCTACCTCGACGCCACCCTCTACCGGGACGACCTCAACCGCGGCGCCGGCCTGAAGGCGGTTCTCCCTTCCGAACTCGATTTCGACCTGAACGACAAGGACATCATCCTCTGCGACGACGTCATCTCCACCGGCCGTTCCATCCGTGCCGCAATGGGGGCGATTTTCGATTACGGCCGGCCGGCCAGCATCACCCTGGTGACCATGATCGACCGCGGCGGCCGCGAACTCCCCATTCACCCGGATTACCTGGGAGTGAAGATCGAGGTGTCGAAGGGTGGTTTCGTTCGGCTCAAACTTTCGGAAATCGATCCCCAGGGGGACGCCGTATTTGTCGTCGGCCCCGGTGAATCCGAACCCTAGTTCAATATCAACGCCGCAAGAGCGGCGTTTTTTTATGGAAGTAACATATATTATGGGGCGCCTCGCGAAAACCGCTTTTCGGAGGCGCCTAAAAAACAAGTACCCGTCACCGCCGCAAGCAGAAGCCAGTTATCTGGAGGATTCTCCCCATGCATTGGACACGCAAACACCTTCTGGGACTGGAGGAACTCTCGGCCGAGGAAATCACTTTTATCCTCGACCGCGCCGACTCCTTCAAGGAAATCTGCACCCGTCCCAACAAGAAGGTGCCGGCCCTGGTGGGCCGGACCATCGTCAACATGTTTTTTGAAAATTCCACCCGTACCAACCTGTCCTTCCAGCTTGCCGCCCGCAGGCTTTCCGCCGACGTACTTGCCTTCTCGAAGGCTGGAACTTCGGTGGCGAAGGGGGAGACCATGATCGACACCGCCCTGAACATCGAAGCGATGGGGGTGGACATCATGGTTCTGCGGCACGGTTCCTCGGGGGCGCCGTGGAAATTGGCGAAGACCGTCTCCTGCGCGGTGGTGAACGCCGGCGACGGCCAGCACGAACACCCCACCCAGGGGTTGTTGGACATTTACACCATACGCGAAGTGCGGGGGCGGATCGAGGGGTTGACGGTGGGGATTGTCGGGGACATCGCCCACAGCCGGGTGGCCCGCTCGAACATCTGGGGGCTGCGGAAGCTGGGCGCCCGGGTGATGGCGGTGGGGCCGACCACCTTGATTCCCCGCGAAATCGAAAAGATGGGGGTGGAGGTCTGTCACGACATGGACCACGCCATCCGCGAATGCGATGTCCTGAACATGCTCCGCATCCAGTTCGAGCGGCAGAAGGGTGAAGGCGCCCCCTTCCCGTCGGTCCGCGAATATGTGCAGATGTTCGGCTTGACGAAGGAGCGGCTGAGGAAGGGGAAGCCGGACCTGGTGGTGATGCACCCGGGCCCGGTACACCGGGGGGTCGAACTTTCCCCCGAAGTGGCGGACGGCCCGCAGAGCGTGATTCTCCGGCAGGTTTCGAACGGCCTGGCGGTGCGGATGGCGGTCCTGCAGTTGGTGGCCGGGGTGGAGTGAACGGGGCAAAGCCTAATCAACCACAGAGGCACAGAGTACACAGAGAACCACAAGAGCACAAGGAATGAGTTATTTTTTGCAGTAGGGCGGTTCTCTGTGCCCTCTGTGTCTCTGTGGTTTAAAATCATTTAATCACACGGAGCGAATCATGTCGTCAATCATCATCAAGAACGCGCACATCCTGGATCCATCCGAAGGACTGGACATTCCGTCCGGGGCGATAGCCATCCGCGACGGGTTAATTGAATATATCGGCGACAGCCTGGAGAAGGCGACGGCGGCGGGAGTTTTGGAATCGGCCCAATACAATGCGGGCGGTTTGTTGGTGACGCCGGGGCTGATTGACATGCACGTGCATTTGCGGGAGCCCGGGAACGAAGCGGAGGAGACGATAGCGTCGGGGTCGATGGCGGCGGTGGCGGGCGGGTTTACTTCGGTTGTGTGCATGCCGAACACCGAGCCGGCCATTGACAACGAGTCGGCGATTATTTTCACCCGGCGGGAAGCCCGGCGGGCCGCTTTGGCCAACATTTTTCCGGTGGGTTGCGTAACGGCCGGCCGGAAGGGCGAGGAATTGGCGGAAATGGCGCAGATGTCCCGTGGCGGCGCGGTGGCGTACTCCGACGACGGTAACGCGGTGCCGACGGCGGGGCTGCTGCGGCGGGCCTTGGCGTATGCGAAGATGTTGGGGAAGCCGATTCTGGAACACTGCGAGGACGCCAGCCTACTTAACGGCGGGGTGATGGACGAGGGGTACATGTCGACGGCGCTGGGGTTGAAGGGCATCCCCGACGAGTGCGAGGAAATCATTGTGGCGCGGGATGTGGCGATAGCGCGGCTGACCGGCGGGCACATTCACATCCAGCATGTCTCGACCGCCAATTCGGTGGAGATTATCCGCCGGGCCAAGCAGTCGGGGGTGCCGGTGACGGCGGAGGTGACGCCGCACCATCTGAGTTTGACCTCGGATTACCTCAAGGATTACGACCCGGTGTACAAGGTGGCGCCGCCCCTCAGGACGATGGTGGATGTGGAGGCGTGCCGCCAGGGGCTTCGCGACGGCACGATTGACGCGGTGGCGTCGGATCACGCCCCGCAGCTTGACGAGGAAAAGGAACTGGAGTTTGCCGACGCTCCCTGCGGGATGATTGGCCTGGAGACGACGGTGGGGGTGATTGGCACGGTGTTGGTGAAGTCCGGCCTGTTTACCTGGGCCGACCTTCTCCCGACCTTGACCAGCCGTCCCTCGGACATTTTGAAGTTGGGCCGGGGGCGTTTGAAGAATGGCTTGCCGGGGGACGTGACGATAATCGATCCGGAGCGGGAGTGGGTGGTGGATACCGACAAGTTCCATTCGCGTTCCCGCAATTGTCCTTTCCGGGATTGGCGGTTGACGGGCCGGGCGGTGGGCACGATTGTCGGCGGCCGGGTGGTTTTCGACATGGACGCCCGATTGAATTGAACCGGTTTTTGACTTGCGCCGGTTTACGAATTTGCCGGCGGGCGTAGGGGTATGTGGTTTCCGGTCAGGCTGGGGAGTGATTCAAGGGCGCGGGAGCGTTCTTTTTCCAGTAGGTCTTCCCAGGATTCGAGTTCTTCCACCAGGAATGCGGTTAGGGGTGGGCGGGCCGGTTTTTCGCCGGAGTTTTCGGAGGGGTTGGCGGTACTGGAGGAGAGGATGCAGCCCAGAAGAAAGAGTAGTTTTCCGCGCATATGGTAGATACCTCGCTATTATCGGAAAGTATGAAGAGCGGTTTACGAAAACGCTTTCATGCTTTATCGACCTATCGGCGGGGTGGGTGTAGCCAATTCGTGAAAGTGAACGCTGCGATCGGGGTGTGATCGCGGCGTTTTTGTTGGCGGCCAAAAAGGGGTAAAAAAAGGGGTAAAAAAAGGGGTAAAAAAAGGGGTAA
>JAVBTZ010000005.1:0-43279 GCA_031555915.1 Planctomycetota bacterium | reverse complement strand
GTTTGCCCAAAATTAACTTTTACCCATTCAGAATTTGCCCAATGACCCAGAGGCATTTTCGACCAGGCGGTAAGGGCGAAAATGCCGATCCAAACGAAACACCCGGGTTAAACTGGTAAAAGTTATTTTTGGGCAAAGCCTTAGCAGCTCGGGCTGTTAAATTTTGTTGCGGCTGCTGCCGGGTCACATCATTTGAAAACCAGCGTAGAGAACATGAAATACCAAATAAACCAGAATCGGGGAAAATATTTTCGGAAAGAGCCACCAGGCCAGAAGCAGCCCGATCATGGAATATTGACTTGCCAACGACCTTAGATGCAACCGGTCCGCTTCGCTTTTCGCAAACAGATACCATACTTCCGAGCCGTCCATCGGCGGCAGCGGCAGGAGGTTGAAGATGAGCAGGATGATATTCAGTTGAAACACCACGTTGAGGATTTTCGCCAGCGCCCAGGACAGCTTGCCGCCGTCGCCCATCGCCACCGGAAACATGTCCTGGGTCATGGGGCCGAAGAAGCCGTTGTGAAGTCCGATGTACATGACCGTCATGGACACTATGACCAACGGCAGGTGCGAGAAGGGGCCGGCCAGGGACATGAGGAATGACCGCTTTGGATAACGCGCCGCCCAATAAGGATTGAACGGAGCCGAAGCCCAGCCGATCAGCCAATCGCCGTTCGACAGGAGAAAGGTGATGATGGGAATGGCGATCATTCCGAAAGGCGAGCGCCGGATATGGGGCAGGGGATTAAGGCTGGCTTGACCGCCGGCGGCGGCGGTGGAATCGCCGTAATGGTGGGAGACGTAGGAGTGCATGGCTTCGTGCAGGGTGGTGGAGAAGAGAAACACCAGATACCAAACCAGGAAATTGGTGATATATACTTCGGCCATTTGCAGTCACGCCTCCGGGACCAGGGGTTCGAGCTTCTGCGGGATTGAACAATCCGTAGTATTATACCCAGCGCCCGGAAAATATCAAACGCTCATCTCCCAATCCGCCCGTGCCGCTATGGCACAATACACTACATACCGGTGAACTTTTCGTTGACTTTTTGAGAAAATCGAGCCAACCGCCGCTCGATTTTTTCGAAAAGTCCACTTTTCCCAATTACGCTCGGTTCGCGATATAAGGCATCGCCCCAAAATAACTGCACCATGTTTAGACAAGGAACGACGGCCGCGTCCGCAATTTGTGCCCGAACCGCCGGCACAAATGGCTACCGCGTCCGCCATTCCTTGTCTAAACATGGTGCAGTTATTTTGGGGCAAGCCCTAACCCCGGAATGGAATCAACCATTGCCGGAAGCCTGCCGGTCGCTATAATGAAATGTTTTCACTATATCCCGACAGGAATGACTCGACATGTTGTTGTTTGACGCCAAAGACCAAATTCCCCTGGCGGGAAAACATCCCGCCGTCACCATGGGCGTATTCGACGGGGTACACCGGGGACACCGCAAGATAATCGCCCAGTTGCGGGAAATCGCCCGGGAAATCGCCGTTCCCAGCCTGGCCATCACTTTCTCCCCCCATCCCCGCCAAGCTCTTGGCCGGGCGGCTCCCCCGGGCATTTGCACCCTTGAAAAACGCCTGGCTCTCCTGCGGGAGACCGGGCTCGACGCCGTATGGGTCCTTCCATTCACCCAGGAGTTCTCCCAGAAAAGCGCCTGGTCATTCGCCGAAGATTTTTTCCATGCCCGGCTTGGCGCCGGGGCGGTTGTCCTGGGGGAGCAGGCGGTTTTTGGTTGCGGGAGGGAAGGCAATATCCGCGATCTCGCCGCTTGGGCCAAACCTTGGGGGATGCGGGCGGAGGGGGCGGCGCCTTTGCTGGTGGAGGGAACGTTGGTGAGTTCGACCGCCATTCGGTTGGCGGTGCAGGCCGGGGATCTCCAGCGGGCGGAGTTGTTTTTGGGTCGGCGGGTGACGGTGGAGGGGATGGTGGTGCATGGTCAGGGTCGGGGGCACAAGTTGGGATTTCCGACCTTGAATATCGATCCTTTTCATGAACTGCGTCCGCCGCCGGGGGTTTATTACAGCCGGGCCGTTATCGAGGGAAGCGGCTATCCTTCGATTACGAACATTGGCCGGCCGCCGACCGACGCCGAGATTGAGGCGGGGCTGAGGGATGTTCTGATCGAGACCCACCTATTGGATTTTTGCGGCGATTTGTACGGTCGAAGGGTGGAAGTGGAGTTTTTCCTGAAGAAACGGCCGGCCATGCGGTTTGCCGATCGGGAGGAACTGACCCGCCAGGTGATGCGGGATTTGGCCGAGGCGCGGGGGTGGTTTGCGAATGCGGCGGGGCGGGAGGGATGAGAGGGTGGTCATGGCGGAGATACGTGTTCTACCGGTAACCGTGCAAAATCAAATCGCCGCCGGCGAAGTGATCGAACGCCCGGCGTCCGTGGTCAAGGAATTGGTCGAGAACGCCATTGACGCCGGCGCCCGGCAGGTTGACGTCACCCTGGAAGAGGGTGGGCACCGCCTTATCCGGGTCTGCGACGACGGCTCCGGCATGGACGAGGCCAATCTTATCCGCTCCCTTGAGCGCCACGCCACCTCCAAAATCGCCGACACCCAGGACATCTACCGCATCGCCACCTTCGGTTTCCGCGGCGAAGCCCTTCCGAGTATCGCATCCGTATCCCGCCTTTCCCTCATCACCTGCCTGGCCGGCGAAGACACCGGCCACGAACTTCTGGCCGAAGCCGGACATCTCCTGCGAATTGCCGCCGCCCCGATACGCAAAGGCACCCAAATCGAAGTGCGGGATCTTTTTTACAATACTCCCGCCCGGCGTAAATTTCTGAAAATCCCCGCGTCGGAAAACACCCGCGCCGCCGAAATCCTCACCCGCATAGCTTTGGGAAACCCTTCCATCGGCTTCCGCCTGCAGCTTGGCGACCGCCTCGCCCTTTCCCTCGCCCCCGCCGCCAGCCAGTACGACCGCCTGCGGGACCTCTTCGGGGAGCGTATCGGTTCGCGGCTGGTTCCCTTCAAGCGGGACAGCCTGGAAGGCATCCGCGTCGTCGGCTACTTCGCCCGGCCGCCGGAAAGCCGGCGTAACGCCAAGGACGTCTACCTGTTGGTGAACCGGCGTTGGATTCGTTATTTCGGCCTCGCCCGCGCCATTTCCGACACCTTCGCCGGCATCCTGCCCCCGCGTTCCTACCCCTTCGCCGTCGTCAATCTGCTGGTCGAACCGGGGCGGGTCGACGTCAACGTCCACCCCATGAAGGAGGAAGTGCGGTTCGATCAGGAAAATCTCCTGATTAGTTGTGTGCGGAAGGCCATCGGCGAAGCCCTGGAGCGGATTGCCGGCGTACCGGCTGCGGGTCGGCTTGGGGACGCGGCCGTTGTCCCGCCGTCTGCCGGCGCTACGCCGGCGGCCGGGACCCTGAACCCTGCCGCGTCGCCCGCGGCTCCCATGGCAGCGTCACTCCCCGCCTCGCCCTCTCCCGCGCCGGCCCGCGACTCCGCGTCCCAAAGAAGTCTCCTTCCTCCCCCACTCCCTTCCCGCCGGAAAGGGCAGGAGCCCGCGGGGCTGGATCTTTCTGCCGCCCGGGAAAAATTACGCGGTATCGCACAGGGGGATTCCACCTCGCCCGGTGACAGCATTGGTTTGACCGATACATTATTGCCGGAAGGGGGATTAGCGGAAACGCCGAAGGCGTTGCCGGCTGCATCTGCCTCCACCGGACCAATGGAAAAAGACCCGGCCTCCCAGCCCGGTCCCGACGGCGTGCGAACCGGGTCTCCCGGTTTGTACCGCATTCTCGGGCAGGTGGGGGGGAAATATATACTGGTGGACGTCGCGGATGGACTCCTCCTGGTGGATCCCCACGCTTTGCACGAGCGCTGGAACTTCGACCGCCTGAAGGCGGAACGGGGCGGGGGGAACGCCCGGCGGCTGTTGCTTCCGGTGGAAATGCACCTGTCTCCGGCCGAAGCCGCCGCTGCGGCCGAAGTGACGGAGGAGCTGTCCGGATACGGTTTTGGCCTGGAATTTTCCGCCGGCAACCAGCTTAAAATCACCGCCGCGCCGGCTTTTATCCGTTCCGACCGGCTGGAAAACCTGATCCGCTCGGTTCTGGGCGATGTCGGCGGCGCCCAGGACGCCCTAACCGCCGCCCGGGACAAAGTTTTGGCCTCCATGGCCTGCCGCATGTCGGTACTTTTGGGGCGGTCACTATCCAGGGAAGAAATCGATTCCCTGCTGGAAAGATTTTTTCATCAGGGACAACTTCCTACATGTCCCCATGGCCGCCCCACCGCCATCCGCATCGGTTGGGAGGAACTGGCCCGGCGTTTCGGACGTTAGGACCGCTCCCAAACCCGGCCGCTCAAGTGGACCTCTTGGCGCACGGGTGGAAAGGATATGAATTTTTCAATCGCCGCTTGTATTTATCGCTATTTTGTCAATAATGTTTCGAATAAAGTTGCCATGAGCAGCATTAGCCTATCGTTCTCTGTTTCCACGAGGATACGACAACACCATGAATAGAAAAACCCTCTTTCTGGCCGCGGCTTCCGTGGCTCTTTGGTTCGGGGCTGTTTCCGCCTTTCCGCTGGCGGTCGCTTCCGACGCCCAGTTGATTCTACAAAACCAGGCCGCGAATTACACGGAACCGGTTTGGCAAGCCGCCCAGGACATCGCCCATGTGGCGGTGGTCGGGCACGACGTCTCCGGTTACGCCCAAATCGATCCGGCGGTGGTGCAGGCGGTCGAGGACACCGCGCGCCCCCTGACCGAACGCATGGCTGCGGCCGGGGCGCTTCTCCTTTTGGGCGAGCAGCGCGAAGGCACCATGGGCCTCGAAAACGTGGCCATGGACAAGAACGCCCCCCTGGAACGCCGGCTGGAAGCGGCGCAGATTCTTGGGAAATGGGGCGGCGAATACGCCACCGCCCGCCTGGGAATCATGTTGAACGCGCCGGAGGTTCCCGAACGCCTCAAGGTCGAACTGGCGTACAGCCTGTGGAAGTTGTCGTCACGGCCGCAAGCCTATGAAGTGCTGGAAAACATCCGCACCGGCGGCTACAGCCCCCTGGCCCGGGCCGAAGCGACCCTGGCCCTGGCCCAGACCGACCGCTTCGCCTCGATTCGGGACGAAGTGAAAAGCCTGGCCGACATGCCCGGGATCATCGGTGAAAGGGCGCAAAACATATTATTGATTAACAGCCGGGTGGCGGAGGAAATGCGCCGGGACGACTTCCCGGTCCTGCTGATTTCCGAAGTCATCCAGAAAATCCGCAATTTCTACGCCGCCGACGAAACCAACAAGGAACAGGTCAAGCGCCTGCAACCCAAAAACCTGGCCGAAGCCTCGGCCCAAGCCCTCCTTTACTCCCTCGACCAGTTCAACGACTACATGAACGAAGAGGATTACCTCGATTTCGAATCGCAGTTGAAGGCGAATTACGGCGGCATCGGCGCCTGGGTCGGCATGCGGGACGGCCGCTTCACCATCCTCACCCCCATGTACGACAAACCCGCCTACAAAGCCGGCCTGAAGCCGATGGACGTCATCGACAAGATTGACGACACCGAAATCAAGGACATGAAGCAGAACGAAATCATCAAAATGCTGAAGGGCACCCCGAAGACCACGGTCAAATTGCGGGTCTACCGGCGCTCGTGGAAGGAACCGCGCGAAGTGGCGGTGCGGCGGGAAATCATCGAAATTCCTTCGGTGAAATCGCAGATGCTCCCCGGGCAAATCGGCTACATCCGCATCAATTCCTTCAACGACGGCGACCCCTACCGTCGGGTCAAGGGGACGGCCGGCCTGGTCCGGGACGCCCTTGGGCTCCTGAACCGCCAGGGCGCCAAAGGGATCGTCCTCGATCTTTCGAACAATCCGGGCGGGGTCATGGTCTCGGGGGTGGACGTGGCGAAATTGTTCATTGGCGATCGGAAGAATATCGTATCGAGCAAGGGGAAGCGGAACTACTCCCGTCCCACCTATTACAATGCCAACCCGGGGAACCCGTTCTATCAGAAGCCGGTGGTGGTGGTGGTGAACCCGGGGACGGCGTCCGCGGCGGAAATTCTCGCCGGCGCCATGCGGGACCACAAGCGCGCCCCCCTGATCGGCCGCAAGACTTACGGCAAGGGTTCGGTTCAGTCGCTGATTGGCGTCGACGCCGCCCGCGACCGCTCCCGCATCAAGCTGACGGTGGCGAAGTACTACCTCCCCGACGGCGACTGCATCCACGAGAAGGGCATCGAGCCCGATTACAAGGTGCCGGAAATCGATCTGCCGGTGGCTGAGGCGGAAGCGCGCTGGAAAATCCGCGATCACCACGACATCACCTTCTGGCTGGAGGAAAACGATCGCTGGGGCCGTTACGAACGGGATTTCCGCCGCCTCCTGGAATACGACAACCTGGATCCCCATTCCTATCCCGAGTTCGACACGCTCCTGACCTATCTCCAGGGCAAGTACCCCAAGGAAAAGATCGACGCCGACCTCGCCAGGAAGGAGCTCCGCTTCGGCATCGCGACTTACCTCCGCGACTTCAAGGGCGAGGAAAACCATAACGTCGATCTCGAAGAAAACGCTTATCTGCAGGAAGCGATCATGGTCCTTGGCGACATGATTGGCGGTCTGCCGAACACCCCCTTGTTCAACACGGTGAAACAACTGGCCGAAGAAAACCGCCGCAAGCTGGCGGATGAGGATTTGGCCGAAGGCAAGAACGAGGACGAAAAGTAGTTCTGCAACGCGGCATTTGCGGGAACCGCATCCGCAAATGCCGCATGAAATTAGGTTTATCGGTAATCCGAGAGGCGGTGGTAAAAAAATGGCACGACATACCGTTCACCATGCAATCTTTTGATCCCACGACTGTTGTGGATGCGGTTTCCACAACAGTCGCGTAGTAGGAGTAGTTCTAGGCATAAAATTTACCTGTTGCGCTGTGCACTGTTGACGGTATATACTCGTTGCGTGATGAGTATGGAATGGCGTTTTCATTGTGCACGGCGCGGGATTTTACGGCGGGGCGTTTTAGTCCCGCCGTGTTTGTCTTCCGGGGAGGAAGGGACATATTCCCCGGCTAGGCCGCAATCCAAAGGATTACCAATATGGAACTGAAAACATTACCGAGTTACGAGGAAATTATCCTTCAGCTCGATTCCTTCCATAATCAGGAGCGGGTCGGCGTCACTCCGGCTGGAATGTCCGGCGGGCTGGAACGCATGCAGCGGCTGATGAAACGCCTCGGCTCCCCGCACGTCGGCATCCCCGCCGTTCACGTCGCCGGCACCAAGGGCAAGGGCACGTCCACGCATATGGTCGCCGCCGCGCTTGACGCCGCGGGCTTGAAGACCGGTCTTTATACCTCGCCCCACGTGAACGACCTCCGCGAGCGGATTCAAATTCACGGCCGGCCGATTGGCGAACAGCGTTTTGTGGAGGTTGCGGCGACCGTCCTCAGGGAAGCGGCGGCAATGCGGGAAGACGGCGCCGCCCCCACCTGGTTCGAAGTCTTCACCGCCATTGCCTTCCTTGCCTTCCAGACCTCGCGGGTCGAGGCCATGGTCCTGGAGACCGGTCTCGGCGGGCGCCTGGACGCCACCAATCTGCCGGACCTCCGCCTGGTGGCCTGCGGCATCACCACCATCTCGAAGGATCACGAAAAGCTGCTTGGCTCCAGCTTGACCGCCATCGCGGGGGAAAAAGCCGCCATCATCAGGAAAAACGTGCCGGTGGTGGTGATGAGCCAGGACGCTGCGGTCCTGCGGGTAATCAACTCCCGGGCCCGGGATCTGTCGGCCCCGGTGTTTCTGGTCGGAAAGGACATCCAGGTCCAATTCCGCAAAGCCACCCAGCGGGACAAGCCCGGCATGGGCCAGCGGCTCGATTTGGAAACCTGGCGTAACGTCTACCCGGACATCCCCATAGCGATGCTGGGAAAACACCAGGCCGAGAACGCCGCCCTGGCCTTGGGGCTGACCGACCTGTTTCTGGAATACATGGACCGGGAGAGCCTGGACGCCCTGGTCCTGAAGCGGGCCTGGCGAAGCATGGTTCTGCCGGCCCGGATGGAGGTTCTCCCCATCCACCATCCCTGGCGGATTATTGACGGCGCCCACAATCCGGCCTCGGCCTGGGCGGCCGCGGAGACGATTCTCGAAAGTTTTTCCGCCACCAACCGCACCCTGGTCTTTGGCGTAGCGAAGGACAAGGACTACCGGACCATGCTGCGGATTCTGGCGCCGTTGTTCAGCCGCATTATCCTGACCCCCTATCAGTCCGACCGGTCGACCAGCCCCGAAGAACTGGACCAGTTCATCCGTGGCGAATTCCCCAGGATAAAAACCGCCATCGCCATCGACTCCGCCCACGCCTTCGAAATGGCGGAGGAGTTCACCCCGGTGGACGGCCTGATTTTGGTCACGGGGAGCCTGTGGCTGGCCGGGGAAGTGCGGGCTTTGGGACAGATGGAACGGGCGAAACACTAAGTAAACGGGGTGCAACCAACCTTATCCATAATTTTTATTAGACAAAGGACCGTCAATGAACAAGCTAATCCGGGCCGGCATTCTCTCCGTCGCCCCCCTCTTCATGATCTTTGCCGCCTCGCCTGAAGCCGGCGAACTCCCTCCGGGGCTCTACGCCCGCTTCACCACCACGAAAGGCGTCATCGTCGCCCGGCTGTTCTTCGAACAAACTCCCATGACGGTCGCCAATTTTGTCGGCCTGGCCGAAGGCACTATCGACAACACTTCCAAAGGTCCCGGTCAACCCTACTACGACGGCATTGTTTTTCACCGGGTCATCCCCGATTTCATGATTCAAGGCGGCGACCCCACCGGCACCGGCACCGGCGGCCCCGGCTACAAATTCGCCGATGAAATCCGCCCGAACCTGCGGCACGATTCCCCCGGCATTCTGTCGATGGCCAACGCCGGTCCCGGCACCAACGGGAGCCAATTCTTCATCACCCACGTCCCCACCCCGCACCTGGACGGCAAGCACACCGTTTTCGGCAAAGTCGTCTCCGGCCAGAACGTCGTCGACTCCATCCAGAAGGGCGACCGCATCCAGCACCTGGAAATCGTCCGGGTCGGCCCGGCCGCGCAGTCTTTCCGCCCGAATACCGCCGATTTCCGCCGGCTGCAGCAGGAAAACGCCAATCCCGGGAAAAGCGCCGGCAAGGGCGGGACGCCTCCCCCTCCCCCCCCGGGCGGCAAGGTGAGTGACGAGGAATACGGCAAGATTATCCGTAAGCACCAGAACGAGGCCAAGAGCACCATGTCCGGTCTCCAGTACGTGGTGCTGCAGAAAGGCGACGGCCCGAAGCCGCGTCCCGGGCAGAACATCGAGGCCGAGTACACCGGCCGTTTCATGAACGGCAAAGTGTTCGACACTTCGATCGGCCGGGGGCCGTTCTCCTTCAAGGTCGGCAAGGGTCAGGTGATTGAGGGCTGGGACGAAGCGTTGTCGGACATGCGGGTCGGGGAAAAGCGGGCGCTGATTGTTCCCCCGAAGCTCGGCTACGGCGCGAAGGGGGCGGGTAACGCCATTCCCCCGAACACGACCCTCTATTTCGAAGTGGAATTGAAGGCGATTAAATAGTTTTTTGAGGTAAAATCCCGTTATTCGCAGGCGGACCCCGAGGTCCGCCTTTTTCGTTTCTGTGAAGGATAACCGCATGACTACCGCCTGGATAGTCCTGATAATCGCCGGTTTTTTCGAAACCGGCTGGGCGATTGGCCTGAAGTATTCGGAAAATTTTACCCGGTTCTGGCCGTCCGTGTCGACGCTGGCGTCGATGGCCGTTTCGGTCTACCTCCTGTCGTGGTCCTTGAAATATCTTCCGGTCGGCACCGGTTACGCGGTCTGGACCGGGATAGGTTCCCTCGGTACGGCGCTATTGGGAATTTACCTGTTCGGGGAAGCCACGGCGGCGGCGCGGCTGTTGTGTCTCGGGCTGATTGTGGCGGGGATTATCGGCCTGAAAGTGTTTTCCTGAATGCGGGGAAAGGTGGTACAATGCAGACTTCGAACCACCACTTTGACACAGATAAAGTCAAACTCATTTTCACCCTTATCCGGAGCCTCCCATGTCCGTCCCCTTTGCCCATCTCCATATCCACTCCCACTACTCCACCCTGGACGGCATCGTCCTCGTCGACAAACTCCTCGCCCGGGCCAAGGAAATGGGCCAGACCGCCATGGCCCTGACCGACCACGGCGTCATGTATGGAGCCGTGGACTTTTACACCACCGCCAAGAAAATGGAAATGAAGCCGATTGTCGGCTTCGAAGCCTACGTCGCCCCCGGGGATCGCCGGGAAAAACCCGCCGGCGACCAGTATTCCTACAACCACCTGACCCTCCTGGCCAAGAATTTCGCCGGTTATCAAAACCTGTCCCGCATGTGCTCGGAAGCGTTTCTGCACGGCTTCTACCGTTATCCCAGGATAGACAAGGCGCTCCTCCAGGAACACGCCGAAGGCATCTGCTGCCTGTCCGGGTGCCTCCGCGGGGAAATATCCCAGTTTCTTTTGGTCGGCAAATTCGCCGAAGCGGAGAAGGCCGCCCTCTGGTACCGGGATCTCTTCGGCCCCGAGAATTTCTTTCTGGAAATCATGGATAACGGCCTGGCGGAACAACGGAAAATCCTGCCGGCTTTCCGCGAACTGTCCGACAAAACCGGCATCCCCCTGGTCGCCACGGCGGATTCGCATTACCTTTTGCCCGAGCACAAAGACATCCAGGACATCATGATCTGCATCAACACCGGGCGCCTCCTGGCTGACGAAAACCGCATGCACGCCGAAGTCGGCTGCCATCTGAAATCCGGCGAGGAAATGCTCGCCGCCCTCCCCGATTACCGGGACGCGGTCGAAAACACCCAACGGGTGGTGGAACTCTGTAATCTCGACCTGCCCCTGAAAGGCTTCCACCTCCCCACCCTGGACATCCCCGACGGCCTGACCTCCGACGAATACATGGCCAAGATCTGCCTGGAAGGCTTGAAAAAACGCTACGGCGACCCCCTCCCGCCAGCGGTTCGCGAACGCTTCGACAAGGAGCGCGCGGTCATCCTCAAGATGGGCTTCCCCGACTATTTCCTGATCGTCTGGGACGTCGTCAATTTCGCCCGCGAAAACGGCATTCCGGTCGGTCCCGGGCGGGGATCCGCCGCCGGTTCGATAATTTCCTACGGTCTTGGGATTACCAACCTGGACCCTCTTAAATACGGCCTCTTCTTCGAGCGTTTCCTGAACGAAGGCCGCAACGAAATGCCCGACATCGACCTCGACTTCGACAAGGAGCGCCGGCAGGAGGTGGTCGCCCACATCATCGACCGCCACGGCGCCGACCACTGCGCGAAAATCATCACCTTCGGCTGCCTGTCCCTGAAGTCCGGCATCCGCGACGTCGGCCGGGTCATGGGGGTGCCGCTTCCCCGCACCGACAAATTGGCCAAGATGATTCCGGATTTGTTCAAGCCGGAAAAGGGCCTGACCCCGCTGGCGTCGGCCATGAAACAGATCCCCGAGCTGAAGGCCGAATACGACGCCGACCCCGAGACCCAGAAGCTCCTCGACAGCGTCGGCATGCTGGACGGCGCTATGCGGAACACGGGGGTACACGCCGCCGGAGTCCTCGTCGCCGACAAAAACATCACCGACTACGGTCCCCTGGCCCAGCGGGACGGCGAAGTGACGACCCAGTACGAAATGAAGGCGCTGGAAAAGTTCGGCCTCTGCAAAATCGACGTCCTCGGTTTGGAAACGCTCTCCCTCATCAAGAACGCGGTCGAGACCATCCGCCGCACCCGCGTGGCCGACTTCGACATCGAGAAAATTCCCCTGGACGATCGCCAGACTTTCGAGATGCTCTCACGGGGCGACGCCAAGGGGGTCTTCCAGTTCGAGTCGGAAGGCTTCCGCCAGCTCCTCGCCCGCATGAAACCGGACGTCTTCGAAGACCTCATCGCCGCCGTGGCCATTTACCGACCGGGGCCGCTGCAATTTTTGGACTCCTTCATCAACCGCAAGCACGGTCGCGAACCCCTCAGTTATCTGCATCCGAAAATGGGGCCGATTCTCAAGGAGACCTATGGGCTGATTCTCTATCAGGAGCAGGTCCAGGCCCTGGCCCAGGATTTGGCGCATTTTTCGCTGTCGGAAGGCGACCTGATGCGGCGGGCGATGGGCAAGAAGGACGCCAAAATCATGGCCGAGTACCGCCAGAAATTCATCGAACAGGGCGGAACCGAAATGGGCAAGGCCATCGCCGAGAAGGTGTACGACCAAATCGAAGTCTTCGCCGGTTACGGCTTCAACAAGTCGCATTCGGCCTGCTATGCCCTCATCGCCTATCAGACGGCCTACCTGAAGTGCCATTTCCCCCGCGAATACATGGCCGCCATCCTCACCATCAACCGGGGCGACTCCGACAAAATCGTGCTTTATTCCGGCGATTCGCAGGCCATGGGCATCAAGGTCCTGCCGGTGGACGTGAATCGTTCCGACGCCTTCTTCGCCGTTGAGGGGAAGGACATCCGCTTCGGCCTGTCGGCGGTGAAGGGGATTGGCGACGGCGCGGCCTCGGCCATCGAGGAGGAGCGGCGGCGTGGCGGCCCTTACCGGGATTTGTACGATTTGTGCGGGCGAATCGATTTTCGCGGCCTGAACAAGGGCGCCCTGGAGGCACTCATCAAGGCCGGGGCGATGGACGCCTTCGGGGCTGGCCGGGCCAGTCTGGTGGCCGGGCTGGAAGGGGCGATTGCGGCCGGGGTCAGCGAACAAAAATCCCGGGCCAGCGGCCAGAGGGGGCTGTTTGACGCCTTCAAGGTGGCTGCGCCGGCGCCGGTTTTGCCGAAGGTCGAGGAGTGGCCGGAACGGCTGAAATTGCAGTTCGAGAAGCAGGTTTTGGGGTTTTATTCCAGTTCGCATCCCCTGGCGGAATATTCGGCGCGGCTGAACGAATTCGCCACCGCCGGCATCAAGGATCTCGCGGAACTGCCGGCGGAGGCGGCGGTGGTGGTGGGGGGGCTAATCAGCAAGGTGTCGGTGAAGAACGACAAACGCGGCAAGCGCTTCGCCAATGTCGAATTGGAGGATATGGACGCGAAGGCGCGGGCGGTGGTGTTTTCGCGGGTGTACGAGGAGGCGAAGGAGTGGCTGACGGTGGACGGGGTGGTTTTTATCGAGGCGCGGGTGGACAAATCCAGGGATGAGCCGGTATTGGTGGTGAATACGGTGATCCCCCTGGAGGCGGCGGAGGAGAAGTTGGCCCGGCGGGCGATTTTGCATTTGGACCTGGAAGCGGTGGAGGAGGGGAAGCTTAGGGAGCTGAAGCGGCTGGTGCGGGACAACCGGGGAGAGACGGTGCTGTTTTTCCGTTTGCAGGGGGCGGAGGGGGGGGTGGATTTGCGGGCGGGCGAGGGCTACAGCTTTGCGGCGAAGCGCGAAGTTTTGGACGGGATTAACGCCATCTTCGGCAGCGGGGCACTGAAGCTGGGCGGGAGGAGATGACAAATGCCAATTTAATAGCGTAGAATTTAAAGCTATTATTACTGCGTGGCATGCCAACCATAGCTTTGCCCCGGCATATTTTTCTTGCCGCGGGCATTTTTTGTTTCAATCCCGGCCAAATTGTGTTATACTTGTTTCGAAAATTATAAACGTGCACAAGAAGCAAATTCCCCGCTTAACCTGCTTTTTCTCCCGTAAATCCGCCAGCCCCAGGCCACGCGTCCGATTTGCGCCCCTCGCCCCTCCGCCCCGCGCAGTTAACGAAAGGAGTTCTATCGGGATGATTGAATTTGACCGGGTAAGCAAACACTACAAGAGTAAAATCGTTCTTTCCGATATATCTTTCAAGGTGAACAAAGGTGAATTGGTGGTGCTCATCGGTCCCTCCGGCTGTGGCAAAACCACCTCCCTGAAAATGATCAACCGGCTCATCAAACCAACTTCCGGCCAAATCCGCATCGACGGCCAAGACATCGAAAAACGCGATATCATCGAACTCCGCCGCAACGTCGGCTACGTCATCCAGCAAACCGGCCTCTTCCCCCACATGACCGTTCGCGAAAACATCGAACTGGTCCCCCGCCTCCAGGGCGCCGACGTCAAGAAGGTGACCGACCGCAGCGCCGAACTGATGGCTATGGTGGACCTGGATCCCGGAGAATATCTCGACCGCTACCCCACCCAGCTGTCCGGCGGCCAGCAGCAGCGGATCGGCGTGGCCCGGGCCTTCGCCTGCGACCCCGAGATTATCCTGATGGACGAGCCGTTTTCCGCCGTCGATCCGATTACCCGTTCCCAGCTCCAGGACGAGCTGGCCATGATTCAGGCCAAGGTGAAGAAAACCATCGTCTTCGTGACCCACGACATTGAGGAGGCGATCAAGATTGGCAGCCGGATTTGCTTCATGAACGGCGGCAAGATCGTTCAATACGATCTGTGCGAGGAAATCCTCAAAAATCCGGCCTCGGACTTCATCAAGGAATTCGTCGGCAAATACCGCATCTGGAGCGCACCCGAGTTGATTCGCGCCAAGGACATCATGATCCCCGACCCGGTCACCAGCCCGGCCGATGAGAACGCCCTCTGGTGTTTGGAGGCCATGCGCCGGCGCGGCGTCGGTTCGGTCGTTTTGGTGTCGGGGAAGAAGCGTTTTCGGGGGATAGTATATTCGAAGAGCGTTCGCGCCTGCGCCGACAAACGCGTCCCCGCCATGGAGCTGGCGGAGAAGGACACCATCGCCGTCGGTCCCGACGACTCCATCCCCGACATCCTGACCCTGGTGCACAAGACCAACGCGGTGGTGGTGCCGGTGGTGGACAAGGCGGGAATCTTATGCGGAATTATAACCCAGAGCAGCCTGGTCATGACTTTGAGCCAGCAGTTCATCGACAACGACAGGGTATGGTGAAATGAACTTCCTTAATTACATGGCGGCGAACTGGCCGCAAATCTGGGCCCGTTTCATGGAGCACCTGAGCCTCACCTTCGCGGCGGTCGCCATTGCGGTCGTGGTGGGGATTCCCTTGGGGATTCTCATCAACTACGTGCGGCGTTTGTACCGGCCGGTGATGGCTTTCGCCAACCTGGTGCAGGCGGTCCCCAGCCTGGCGCTTCTCGGTTTCCTCATTCCCATCCTTGGCATTGGTTCCCTGCCGGGCATTTGCATGGTGGTGGTGTATTCGCTTCTACCCATTATCAAGAATACCGCCACCGGCCTGGGGAACATCAATCCGGAAACGGTCGAGGCCGCGAAGGGCATCGGCCTCACCAAGATGCAGGTGCTCATGCGGGTGAAGCTGCCCCTTGCCCTCCCGGTCATCATGGCCGGCATCCGCATTTCCGCGGTTACCGCGGTCGGGTTGATGACCCTGGCGGCGCTGATTGGCGCGGGGGGGCTTGGCTACCTCATCTATTCCGGCATTCGCATGGTCAACACCAACCTGATTCTCGCCGGCGCCATTCCGGCCTGTTTTCTGGCCCTTTTCATCGACTTCATGGCGGCGATGGTCGAGAACGCCGTCACCCCCATCGGCTCCCGCCCCGACGCCAAGACCTTCGACAAGAAAAAGATTCAGCGCTTCAAGACGACCCGCAAGGCGATTCTCGCCGGCGCCGGCCTGGTTACCCTGTTGGCCATCGGCTCCGGCCTTCACGGCAGCATGGCGAAAGGCCAGAAAACCATGACCATCGGCTCCAAGGATTTTACCGAGCAGGTCATCCTCGGCCACATCTTTTCGGAACTGGTGGAAGGCCGGACCGACATCAAGGTGGTGCGGATGCTGGATCTTGGCGGCACCAGCGTGGCTTTCGGGGCGCTGAAGGCGGGTGAACTCGACATGTATGTGGAGTACGACGGCACCGTCTATTCCACCATAATGCGGCAGGACGGCGGTCCCGCGGGCCTGTCCGCCGCCGAGGTGTATCCGGCCGTCAAGGACTATCTCGCCAAGAAGCACGGACTGGATTACCTGGAGCCGTTGGGGTTCAACAACACCTATACCCTGTCCGTCCCGCCGGAAATAGCCGCCAAGTACAATCTCAAGACCATTTCCGATCTGGCCATGGTCGCCCCCGAACTGGTGGCCGGCACCGGCATGGAATTTCTTAATCGCGACGACGGCCTGCCGGGTTTAAGCAAAAAATACGGCATCAATTTTCGGGAGACGGTCGCGGTGGAAACGGGCCTGCCGAAGTATATCGCCCTCATGGGCGGGCAAACCAATGTTACGGACGCCTTCTCGACGGACGGCATGCTTATCAAGTACAATCTGACGGTTTTGCAGGACGACAAGTCTTTCTTCCCCCCGTATAACGCCGCCCCCCTGGTCAGGCCCGCCATTCTGCAGAAATATCCCGAGTTGGAAGCGGTTCTCAACTTGCTGGCCGGCAAGCTGAACGACGACGTCATGCGGAACCTGAACTATCTGGTCGATATCGAGCAGCAGGGTTCACGCGAGGTGGCGCGGGAATTTCTAGTCAAACAGGGCCTGATTAAACCCCGAGCCGACTGAATCCGTTTTGCGATTTGCCCAAAAAAAGTCCACGGAAACACTCCGCCAATCCCCCCCTCCCCACACAGCCCCGCCCCTTCTTTTTGTCGCCCCGGCGAAAACCTGTCTCGTCGGCAAACGGCGACGGCGCTTTCAGAACCGCTTCGCCAATCTCTTCCGCCGCCGGGGCAAGAAATTCCGAACTTGCCCCGGCGGGATACTTGCACGCAAACGTCCATACATTTGCCGCCTAGGCGCCACGGTTTCGCACCGGTCGGCGGGACGGAAGAATCTTCCCCGGGTTTCATGGACATGGTAGGCACGGGCGTATATACTCGTCGCGTATTTAAATTGTGAAAACGCTTATCGCCGATTGATAATCACCCGCAATATGCCCCATGACGGAGTCAGCATGAGTAGCCCGGCTCTAGGCAATTTACCGCCGCAAGCGGAAGGAAACCCCCAAGACGGCCAACCACCCGCAGCTCCCGCCGGCGACACTCTGGTGAACGGTCAGGCGTTGGCCGCGGTTGGACCGTTGGCTCAGCTGGAAAATTGGCAGCGGCATCTTTTGGATCTTTCGAATTTCAACCGTCTCCTTAATTTCAGGGACGGCAAAAAAAACGCGCCGGTGGTGTGTCACAGCTTTGCCGAGCTGGAAGATCGCTTGGCCGACGGCTGTGAATTCGAACTGCTTCCACTTGGGGACGCCGAACCGCCCGGCGAAAAGGAAGGCCCGGCCGCCGCCGGGCCGGCCCCGCTCCAGGGGAAGAAGACCGAAGCCGAACTTCTTGCCGAAGATTTCGGACGTAAGCGGCTCCGCCTGAAAGTGCCGGCGGAGGAATGCGGCAAACGGCTCAAGGGCATTTTCCGCGAAGCCAGGAACGCCCTGCAGGAAAACGGCGCCAACCTGCTGTTTCTGGCCGTCGGTTTTTTGCATTGGCAAAGAACCGGCGACAGCGAGACGGTTTACCGCGCCCCCCTGGTATTGATTCCGGTGGAATTGAAACGCCGCAACGGCGCCGAACGCTTCAGCCTGCGCCTGGCGGACGACGAACCGCGCGTCAACACCACCCTCCTTGAAATGCTTCGCCACGAACACGGCATAGCCGTCCCGGGCGTCCTGCCGCTGCCGGAGGACGACCACGGCCTCGACCTCCCGCAAATCCTGGCCGCCTTCAGAATGGCGGTGCAGGACCAGGCCCAATGGCGGGTCGAGGAGGAGGGCGCCATCGGCCTCTTCTCCTTTACCAAATTTCTCATGTGGCGGGATTTGGATGAACACCCCGATTTATTTCTGCGGGATCCCCTGATCGCGAACCTGATCCGCCGCGAAAAGGGCGGGGAACCGGACGGCGCTTTCCCCGCCGCCGAGAGCCTGGACGACTGCTTCGAACCTCGCGACACCTTCTGTCCCCTGTCGGCCGATTCGTCGCAACTGGCGGCGGTGTATGCGGCGGCGGCGGGGAAAAGTTTCATCCTGAACGGGCCGCCAGGAACCGGCAAGTCGCAAACCATCGCCAACATGATTGCCCACTGCCTCGCCAGCGGCAAAACGGTATTGTTCGTGGCCGAAAAGGCGGCCGCCCTGGAGGTGGTGCGGCAGCGCCTCGACGAAATCGGCCTGGACCGTTTCTGTTTGGAACTGCATTCCCGCAAAGCGGAGAGAAGCGCCGTAAGGGCGCAGTTGCAGGCGGCTTGGTACGCCGAGAATCAGGCCATGCCCAAGAACTGGGACGCCGAGGCCGACCGCCTGGCCGAGGTGAGACGCCGGCTTAACCGGCATTGCCAGGCGCTTCACCGGGAGAGGCCCCTTGGTCAATCCCTCTTTTGGGGTGTGGCGAAGAATATCGGTTATCAGGGCTTTCTCCAAGAACAGCAAATTCTCCGCTGGAAATGGTCGCCCGCAGAAATCGCCGCCTTTGCCGCCGCCGCCTATGAAGAGCTTTGCCAAACGGTCAAGGAATTGCAGACCGCCGCCGTCAGGATTGGCCGGCCGGGCGACCATCCCTGGCGCGAGGTGCGTAGCATGGACTGGAAGCCCATGTTGACGCAATACAAGACGGCGGAACTCCTGCGGGCGGCGCTTCGGGTCTATCCCGCTTATCGCCGCGCCACCGCCGCCTGCCAGACGCTTCTGCCGGTCAGGCTGAATGCCGGTTTTGAAGAACTCCAGCGCCTTTTCAACCGGCTGTGCGGCCTGCTAAGGTCGACGCCCGAAGTGGCGCCGGGGTTTATTCTGGACCCTGAAGGCGGCGCCGCCGATCGGCTTTTGGCCGGAATGGCCGGCGCCATGCAGGAGAATACCCGGCTGGAGGAACAATTATTCGCCCGCTACCGCTCCGCTTTTCTGGAATTGAATCTGGAAAAACTCGAACGGGACTTCGCCGCCCTGGACGGCATGGGCTGGCTAAGGCGTTACCTGGCGCTTGGGCGGATGCATAAGACCCTCGCGTCGACCCTAAAACCTGGCAGCGGCAAACTCACGCGGGAGCAAATCCACGCGGACATCGTCCAAGGTTTGGCCTGTCGCGGCAAACAGGCTTGGATAAGGGAAAATGCGCCCGGTTTGCTGGCCTTATTGGGCGGCAGGTTCGCCGCCGCCCCGCTCGATTCGGCGCGTATTGGCGGTATAAAAAATTGGACCGAGAAATACCGCGACACCATCCAGAAGCTTTCCGGTTTGGCCGGAGAAGAAGATGCGGAAAAGCTTAGGTTGTACCTGGCGGAACTGGCCGGCGGCAAGAAGGAGGCAGTCAACGCAGCCGAAAGAATGGAAGCCGGCCTGGCGGTGTGGAAGGAGGCAGGGGAGGAGTGGGCTGCCGCGAAGCGGGATTTGGCCAACGGCCTCAAACTGAACAACGAATGGTTTTACGCCCTGGAGAGGCAGCCCGGTGAAGGTTTAGGGAAACAACTGGCAGTCTGGCAGGATAATCTGGACCAGTTGGAAGGCTGGTGTTTGTGGCTGCAGGAAAGAAACCGGGCCGGCGGGGCGGGGCTTAAGCCCCTGGTCGCCCGTTTTGAAGAGGGGAAAATAGCCCCGGAACAACTGTTCACGCTGTTCGACGCGTCCTTCTGCCATGAATGGATGTTGGGGACGATGGAAGGGGACGCGAGTTACGCCTCCTACTCCCTGGCGAAATTGCAGGAGGATCTGGCCCGGTTCAAGGAACTGGACGCCGCCTACGCAAAGTTGGCGCGGGAGGCGGTGTGCGCCCGCTTGTCGGAGCGGACCGCCCGGGCCAAGGCCGAGGGGGAACCGCGGCAGATTTCGGTACTGGGCCACCAATTGGCCCTGAAGCGGGGCAGCATGTCCATCCGCCGGCTGCTGGAGGAAACGGGCGGTCTGGTGCGGTCGCTGTTGCCGTGTTTCCTTATGTCCCCGATGTCGGTGGCGCAATACCTGGACATACGGCGGGAGCCGTTTGACCTGGTCATTTTTGACGAAGCTTCGCAGATACCGACCTGGGACGCGGTCGGGGTAATGGCGCGGGGGCGCCAGGTCATTATCGCCGGCGATCCCATGCAGCTTCCCCCCACCAATTTTTTCCAGCGCCAGGTCGACTCGGACGCCGCCGACGCCGAACTTGCCTATCAGGATTTGGAAAGCGTTCTGGACGACTGCCTGGCCGGCGACCTCATGCGGGAGGTCAAACTGAAGTGGCATTACCGCAGCCGCAACGAAAACCTGATTGCCTTCAGTAACCGGCATTACTACAACAACCGGCTCCTGACCTTCCCCGGCGCCGAACGCAGCCAGGGGGTAAGCTTCCGCCATGTCGCGGGCGTCTACGACAAGGCGAAAACCCGCACCAATCCCGCCGAGGCCAAGGCAGTAGCGGACGAAGTCATGCGCCGCCTCACCGATCCGGCGCGCTGCGACCATTCCATCGGCGTGGTAACCTTCAACCAGGCGCAGCAGGAATTGATTGAAGATCTTCTCGACGAAGCGCGGAAGGGGCGGCGCGAACTGGACCGGTATTTTGACACCGACCAGCCTAATCAGGTTCTGATCAAGAATCTGGAAAACATCCAGGGGGACGAACGGGACGTGATACTTCTGAGCGTCTGTTTCGGCCCCGATGCAACCGGAAAAATTAGCCTGAACTTCGGCCCCCTGAACCGTATCGGCGGTGAAAGGCGCTTGAACGTCGCCGTGACCCGGGCGAAGTACGAGACGGTGGTCTTTTCCAGCCTGCTACCGGAACAGATCGATTTACAACGGACCACCGCCACCGGGGTCAAGCATCTCCGTAATTATCTGGAATACGCCATGCATGGCCCGGCCGCCTTGGCGGCGGTGGGCGAGGCTGAACCGGCCGACGCTTTTCCCTCGCCCTTTGAGCGGGAGGTTGCCGATTCCCTGCGGTCGGCCGGCTACGTGGTCGTTCCCCAGGTGGGCTGCTCCGGCTACCGCATCGATCTTGGCGTAGTGAATCCGGACGACCCCAAGCATTTCCTGCTCGGCGTCGAAGGCGACGGCGCCAATTACCAGAGCGCCAAGACGGCGCGGGATCGGGATCGCCTGCGGGCAATGGTGTTGACTGGTTTGGGCTGGCGGCTGCACCGGGTCTGGTCGGCCGACTGGTTCATGAACCGGCGTTCCGCCCTGGAGAAGATCCACCAGGCGTTGCGAGCCGCCCAAGCGGAATGGCGGTCGGATCCCTCCCGCTTGGCACCGACGTCGGCGACGTCGGCATCGCCGACGATCGGCGTCGATCTCGAAAAAAAATGCTAAAAAAACGTTGAATAAAACGTTTCACGAAGTACAATTCTCATAAGCAAAGCTGAAAAACAAACAGTTGCTCCATTGTCCCTTTGGCTTAATTGCCCACTCGCCTACCGTTTGCCGGTATCACCTTCGCCTGCTTTCGTCACGCTAACGCTACCTTTCCCCCCGACGTAACGCCGCTGGCGATCTGGCGGCTTTCAATTGCCTTTCAAATAGCATCGTTTCCGTGAGGCGGTTTTTCGTTGGACCAAAAAGCGAGGATCAGCGTATGAAAATGCCCAAAATTCTATTGGCAGCATTAGGACTGGTGGTGCTTGGTGCCGCGGCGGCCACGGCGGGGGAAATGACCGACATCGGCACCCCGCGAAACGAAACGCTCATAGTAGACCTTCTGAACGGCCGCGCCGCCAACTCCAACCAGCGGAACCCCTACCTCCCTGGCGTTGTCTATCAAAGCACCGGCTTCCGTCCCTTTGTCTGGGAGCCGCTGTGGGACGTCGATTCGGTTCACGGCAAGCAGATCCCGGTTTTGGCCGCGTCCTTCGCCGTGCCGGAGGACGACAGCTACACCAAATTCAAGGTCAATCTGCGGCAGGGCGTGAAGTGGTCCGACGGCAAGGATTTCACCGCCGCCGACGTGGTCTTTACGAGCGAAATGCTGCTTGACAATCCCGAAATTCTCTTCTCCGCCGCCTACAAGAAAGTGGTGAAGGCTATCACCGCCCTCGACCCCCACACCATTCGCATCGAAACAAACACTCCCGAATACCGCCTCGAACAGTTCCTCGGCGTCGTGGTCGTCGGCACCAGCTTCAACATCGTCCCCAAGCACATTTGGGAAAAAGTCGACATCAAGACCTACGCCAATTCCGAGTGCATCGCCACCGGCCCCTACGTATTCTCCAAGTGCGATCCCCAGGGCAACTGGTTCCTTTACAGCAAGCGTCCCGACTGGAAGGCCAGCGCCACCGGCATGCTGGCCGGCGAACCCAAGCCCAATTACATTCTCTTCCGCACTTTCGGTTCGGAAGAGAAGAAAGTCATGGCCGGCATCCAGAACGAACTAGACATCCTCTGCGACATTTCACCCGAAAGCTGGGACATCCTCCGCAAGCGTAACCCCACCGCCCAAGCCTGGTACGACACCTTCCCCTGGGCCAACATGGACGACCCCGCCGCCCGCGGCATCATGTTCAACTGCGGCAAGGCCCCCTTCGACAATCCTGAAGTCCGCTGGGCTCTCCTGCTCGCGCTTGACCTGAAGAACATCACCATGTCCGCCTACAGCGGCATGCTTCGCGCCAGCGCCATCCCCATGCCCCCCACCGCCGGCCTCTCCGCCGCCTACCACGCGCCCATGACCGCCTGGCTTAAGGATTTCACCCTCGCCGACGGCTATAAACCCTTCGACCCCACCTTCGCCGCCGAAATGGTCAAGATGCTGAAGAAGGAAGGGATTGACAACCTGCCCGACGACCCCCAGGCGCAAATCGACATCTTCGGCACCGGCTGGTGGAAGCACGACCCGGCCCAGGCCGAGAAGATGTTGACGAAAAACGGCTTCACCAAGAAGAACGGCAAGTGGTGTCTCCCCGACGGCAGTCCCTGGCAGTTCTCCATGGTTGCGCCGGCCGGATTCGAGGTCATTGCCGAGCGGGCCGCCTTCGCCGTCGTGGCCGGCTGGCAGAAGTTCGGTCTCGACGTGGTGGTCCGTCCCGCCGATGCCGCCACCTTCTTTTCCCTCAATCTCAGGGGCGACTACGACACCCACCTGATGTGGCCCACCATCAACGTCATCACCGACGCCACCTCCCGCGTGCGTGAATGGCACAAGGATCTGGTCGTCCCCATCGGCGCCAATCCTTCCACCGGCCATAACACCGGCGCCTGCGCCAGGTGGAAGAACGACCGGGTCAGCGCAATCATCGACAAGCTGGTCGGCCTCCCTTCCGACGACAAGCAAGTTGTGCCGCTCATTACGGAAATCATGCAGGAACTGGTCCGCGAACAGCCTTTCGCCGCCTTGATCGGCACCTCCAAGCTGGTTCCGGTCACGGGCAAATATTGGAAGAATTTCCAGACCGCCAAGAATCACTTCGAAGGTCCCTGGTGGTGGTGGTCCAACTTCCGTTTCTCGCCCGCCCATTACCAACCCACCGGCAACTGATTCAGGAGCCGCGTAAAAGTTGGTTGTCTCGTTTTATGAAACCACAGAGACACCAAGGACACAGAGAACCGCAATCGCAAACCACTTTCTCGTTCGGGCATTATTGATTGTGCGGTTGTGGTTCTCTGTGCTCTTTGTGTCTCTGTGGTTAGAAAAAGCGAAACAACTTTTTTACGCAGCGCCAAAAAGGGGGTCATCATGCCGTTCTTCAAGTTCCTCCTCTCCCGTTTCGTCACCTTTCTGCTGGTGATTTTCATCGGGGTGACGACCGTCTTCCTCCTGCCCCGCCTGATGCCGTCCGACCCGGTCGAAAGCGTCATCGCCCAAATCCAAACCAATTCCTCCTTCATGGACGCCGACGCCGTCCAGCAAATGCGTCAGGTCCTGATGGAAAATTTCGGTCTGACGGGGTCCCTTTGGCAGCAGTACACCTCGTTCTTGAAGCGGGTCCTCTTCACTTTCGACTTCGGGCCGTCCCTCAGCATGTACCCGACGCCGGTGTCGAAGCTGATCTGGGACGTCCTTCCCTGGACCTTCGGCCTCCTCCTGACCACCACCGTCCTGTCGTGGCTGATAGGCAACCTCATCGGACTTCTGGCCGGTTTCCGGCCGAACAAGTTCTATTCGAAGGCGCTGGAAGCGGCGGCCATTTTCCTTTACCCCCAACCCTATTACGTCTTCGCCCTGGTCCTCATCATGCTTTTCTCCTACATCTGGCCAATTTTTCCTTTGACCACGGTGGTGCGGGGCACGCCCTATTCGTGGGAGTTTATTTGGAGCGTCATCTACAATTCGTTTCTGCCGGCCCTGTCCATGGTCCTGATCGGCACCGGCTGGTGGGTCCTCAGCATGAAGACAATATCGATGTCGATTGCCGAGGAGGACTACGTCCAGTTCGCGCGCCTCAAGGGGCTTTCGCAGAACCGCATCATGACCCGTTACGTCCTCCGTAACGCCCTGCTGCCGCAAATCACCACCCTGTCGCTGCAACTCGGCGGCATCTTCTCGGGCGCCATCGTCACGGAAATTCTCTTCTCCTATCCCGGCGTCGGCACCCTCATCTACAACGCCATTCTCCAGTCCGACTACAACCTGATTCTTGGGACGATTTCCCTGTCGATAGTGGCCATCTCCGCCGCCACCTTCCTTATCGACCTGCTTTACCCCTTCCTCGACCCCCGCATCCGCTATCAATAGATTGGGGAGAGACCCATGCGACACTGGAATTTGCAGTTGAAACTTGGCGTCGTCATCCTGTCGACCCTGGTCATCGCCGGTTTCGTGTTTCCGTTCTTCATGGAGGGGAACCCGGTGGAATGGGGGGCGTTCGGGAAAAACCGCCCGCCCACCTGGGCCCATGTCCTCGGCACCACCAGCCTGGGACAGGACACCTTCTGGCAGCTCATACTGTCCATCAAGAATTCCTTCATCATCGGCATCATCGTGGCGTTCTTCGCGACGATTATCGGCGTGCTGGCGGGATTGTTCGCCGGTTTTCGGGGGGGGCTCGTCGACCGCGCCATGACGCTTCTGACCGACACCTTCATCGTCATCCCTTCCCTCCCCATTCTCATACTCTTGGGGAGCCTCCTGAAGGGACGGACTTCGGTTCTGGTCATCTCCGCCGTACTGGTGCTGTTCAACTGGCCCTGGCCGGCGCGGCAGGCGCGGGCGATGGCCCTGTCCCTCAGGGAACGCGACTTCATCGACACCGCCCGTTTCTCGGGGCAAAGCCTCTTCAACATTATTACCCGGGAGATTCGTCCCTTCGTCAGCGGCTGGGCCCTGGCGAACTTCGTCAACACCATCCTGGCCGCCATTCGTATCGAGTCGAGCCTGGCGGTAATCGGCCTCTCGAACAACTCCGAAGCCACCCTCGGCACCATGATCTATTGGGCCAACCAGTACCAGGCCATGCTGGCCGGCAACTGGTGGTGGATAGGCTCCCCCATTGTCGCCATTACCCTCATTTTCGTGTCGCTCTTCATGACCTTGTCCGGCGCCCAGAAGTACAGCGCCTACCGCCGGGGGAAACATCTATGATGCGACTCCGTAACCTCAGCGCCCGCTACAAGCTTCTTACCGGCTACGTCAACGCGGTCGACCAAGTCGACTTCACGATTATGCCGGATGAAATCTTCGGCATCGCCGGCGAGTCCGGCTGCGGGAAATCGACCCTTCTCAAGGTGATGTACGACCTCATCCAGTATCCGCTGGAAATCTCCGCCGGCGCGGTCGAGTTGGAAACGGTCGACGCCGGCAAGCCGCTGGTTCTCGCCACCGGGCAAATCCGCAACCGCTGGTGGAAGGACATTTCCTACGTGCCGCAAGGGGCGATGCACGTCCTTAACCCGGTGCAGAAGATCGAAAGCCAGTTCCTGGACGCCGTCCAGCCCTATTGGAAAAAGACCCGGGGGGTCAAACTGCGGGACGAAGTGGTTAACTATCTCGAAGGACTCGACCTGCCGCCGGAGGTGATGTCCGCCTACCCGCATCAACTTTCCGGCGGCATGAAGCAGCGGATTCTCATCGCCCTCGCCACCTTCCTGGGACCGCGCATCGTCCTGGCCGACGAACCCACCACCGCCCTCGACGTGGTGGTGCAGCGGGGCATTCTCGGCATGTTGTCGCGGGTGCAGAAGGCGAACAGGAATTCGGTGGTCATCGTCTCCCACGACATGGGGGTGCATTACCAGGTAACCAAGCGTCTGGGCATCATGTACGCGGGACAACTGATTGAAATCGGCCCCACCGAGGACTTGTTCACCTCTCCCGCCCACCCCTACACCAAGATGCTGATTGGCGCCCTGCCGCGTATCGGCGACCTCAGCCAGAAGGAAGGCCTCCCGGGGACGCCGCCGAGTTTGAAGAATCCGCCCGCCGGCTGCCGCTTCGCCCCGCGCTGTCCCGAGGCCGAGCCGCCCTGCCGCGAACTGGCGCCGCCGAACGTCCAGCTGGGCGGGAGCCGCCGGGCGGTCTGTCACAAGCTGGCGGGGGCGACCGCTCCCGTGGGCACGGCGGCAGTGGCGGGGAGGGAGGCGAAATGAGCGAAGCCATGCTGGCCATCGAGCATCTCGAACGCAGCTTCCGCATCGGCAGCATGCTGTGGGGGAAGCGGATAATGGCCGTGGACGACATCACCCTGACGTTGCCGGGCCAGGCGCCGTGGATACTCAGTATCGTCGGCGAATCGGGGAGCGGCAAGACGACCCTTGGCCGCATGGTCATGGGGCTATTGGAACCGACCGGCGGCGAAGTGCGGATTGGGGGGCGGAAGCTTTCGGCGGTGGGCAAGGACTGGCCGAAGGCGGACTTTTACCGCGAGGTCCAGCCCATTTTCCAGAATCCCTTTTCCGCCTTCAACATGCACAAGAAGGTCGACAGCTATCTTTTCGACACCGCCCTGAAGGTGGCGGGCTGTGCGAACAGGGGCGAGGCGGAAAAAACCATCGCCGCCACTCTCGCCGCCATCGGCCTGGATTTTTCGCAGGTGCGGGGCAAATTTCCCAATCAGTTCTCCGGCGGCGAACTGCAACGAATCGCCATCGCCCGCGCCCTCATCCCCAAACCGAAGCTTATCGTCGCCGACGAACCGGTGGCGATGATTGACGCGTCCCTCAGGATGAACGTGGTCAATCTGTTCAAGGATCTGAAGGGCAAGTTCAACACCCATTTCATCTACATCACCCACGACCTCTCCACCGCCTATTACGTCAGCGACTACCTGGCGGTGATGTACCGGGGGCAGATCATCGAGGAGGGGCCTGCGCGGGACATTCTCGCGCGGCCGTCCCATCCCTACACCGAGTTGTTGCTCGAGTCCATTCCGAAGGTCGGGGAGAAGTGGGACACGGAGGTGGCCCTGCCGGATATGGAGGCGAAGGAGTACGCCGTTCGCAGTTGCAAATTCGCGCCGCGCTGCCGTTATGCGCGGGAGGTCTGCCGGGCCAGGGCGCCAGGGCGGGTGGACTTGGGGGACGGCCACAGCGCGCTTTGTTTCAAACTGGCGGATTATCAAGAACCGCTCTAAGCAATCACGCGGCACACACACACACACACTCACTCACACACATTGGGAGAACAGCACATGGGCATGGCAAACGGCATGGGAATGAACCTTGGCAATCTATCCCTTCTGTCGAACGCGGTGACGCGCTCGATTTGCCCCGAAAGCTTCACCGGCGCCAAGGGCCAGGCCGGCAAGTACGCCGAAGGCACCGGGGCCAAGTTCGCGGTCGACCTGGGCGTCGGCTGGAAAATTTCGCCGTCGGTCCTGGTTGAACCGGGTTCGACCTTCACCCTCGCCGAGATTACCGGCCAGGGGGCGATTCAAAACATCTGGCTGACCGGCCGCGAATTGAACCGGAATTCCATCCTCCGCTTCTACTGGGACGGCCAGGAACAGCCCTCGGTGGAATGCCCCGCCCCCGATTTCTTCGCCTTCGGCTGGAACCGCGAAGACGGCGGCCTTAACGGCGGATTCCCTTTCCTCGCGTCCATCCCCGTCACCGTCGGCCCGAAGGGCGGCTTCTCCTGTTTCTGGGAAATGCCTTTCAGAAAGAGCTGCCGCATCACCCTGGAAAACCTGGGCGACCTGACCACCACCCTCTATTACCAGATAAACTACGTTCTTGGGGACGTCCCCGAAAACGCCGCCTACTTCCACGCCCAATGGCGGCGGACCAATCCGGTCCCCTACCAGGAAGTCCACACCGTGCTGGACGGGGTCAAGGGCAAGGGGCATTATGTCGGCATGGCCATGTTCGTCGGCACCAATTCCGCCAACGACTGGTGGGGCGAGGGCGAGGTGAAGTTTTATCTTGACGGCGACCGTGACTTCCCCACCATCTGCGGCACCGGCCTGGAGGACTATTTCCTTGGATCCTACGACTGGCTGGTGAAGGAGCGTTACACGCCGTACTCCTATCCTTTTGCCGGCATGTACCAGGTAATCGAGCCGAAGGGGAGCCTCGAATCGCAGCAGCGTTTCGGCATGTACCGCTTTCATATCATGGATCCGATTCGCTTCGGAGAGGACCTGCGCATAACTTTTCAGGATCTTGGCTGGCGGACCCGGCACGCCAAATACCTTGCCCGTACCGACGACTTCACCACTGTCGCCTACTGGTACCAGACGCTGCCGACTGCGCCGTTTCCGCTGTTGCCGTCCAATGATGTGCGGGAAATCATTTGAGAGGGAGTTATTAAAATAGCGGTAAAAAAGGTGGTAAAAAAAGGCGGTTAAAAAAGCGGTTAATAAAATCCAGCCTCGGGCTGGTTGCGGGGTTCCAAAGGGGGCGCAACCAGCCCCCTTGTCGAAACGCGGTTATGTTTTAACGCAGTTAAAACGACCTCGCGTAGGAGCCAGCGAAGCGGAGCTCCGACAGGGCAAAAAAGGAAGGGAATCTCAATAAAAATAAACGCCTCGCCAAGTAGGATTGGGCTTTTGCCTACTTTATTAGCGGTTTTATCAGTAGGTGGTTTCCTTCCTTTTTTGATCTGTCGGAGCTCCGCTTCGCTGGCTCCTAAGCGAGGTTGTTTTAACTGCGTTAAAACATAACCGCATATTGACAAGGGGGCTGGTTGCGCCCCCTTTGGAACCCCGCAACCAGCCCGAGGCTGGATTTTATTAACCGCTTTTAAACCGATTTTTTTTGCTGACCGCCTCTGGAGGTCGGGGGGGTTGGCCGTTATGGGGGCGCACCCGGTTGGGCGCGCCTTTTTTGCCGCCGCATAGCCCTTGACAGACGGCGGCAATATGCGAAAAAAGGTAGTTTTACCTGTCTTCCTCGGACCAACGGGACGGTTTCGCATGAGCGCATCAATCACCATGAAGGACGTGGCCAAGGCGGCAGGGGTGTCCCTCGCCACCGTCTCCAAGGTCATGAACGGCAACGACAGCGTCGACGCCCAACTGGCCGCCCGGGTTCGCGAAGCCGCCCGCAGCCTAGGCTACCGCCCGAACTATATCGCCAAACTCCTCAAGACCAACCGGACCAACCACGTCGCCGTCATCCTGCCCAATATGGCCGACGAAAATTTCCGTAATATTTTTTCCGGCGCCGAACGGGTCCTGTACGATAACGGTTATGTCGTCAGCCTGCACCTCACCTCCGACCTCCGCTCCAAGGAAAACATGTTTCTCGACGCTGCCCTGCACCAGTGCGCCGCCGGGGTCGTCCTCGCCACCTGCCAGCCGGAGGACGGCGCCCGGGTCAAGGCGCTGGAGGAGGCGGGGACGAAAATCGTTTTCCTCGAAAGGGAGCCCCGCTACGGGCGTTTTTCCTATCTCGATTACGACAACCGGAAGACGTTAGGCGGGGCGACCCGGGCGCTATTGGCCGAAGACCGGCGCCGGCTGGTGCTGCTGGCCGGACCCGCCTCCTATTCGTCGGAGGCCCTGGCGGTGCGGGGGTTCCAGGACGCCCTGACGGAAGCCGCCCGGGAGCGCCCGGAGACGCGCGGGGACATCGTCGAAGCCAACCTGGATTTGGAAAGCTCCTTCGCCGCCCTGGCCGCGTACCTGGACAAAAACGCCGTCCCCGACGCCATTATCACCACCTCCATGCCGGCGTACCAGAGCGCGCGGAAGGCGGTGGAAATCCTCGGTCTCCGGCCGTCCCCGCCCCTGAAGTTCGTCACGCTCGGCCACGCGGGCTGGGCCGACAGCGTTCCCTCCGACACGACGGTGATTTCGCGGAACAGTCACCGCATGGGGGAGGAGGCCGCCCTGGCCCTGATGGCGGAAATCAAGGACCCCATCGCCAACGCCGGCCGCTACCGCTGCATCGAGGGTGACGCGCCGGGCGCCGCCGCCGCCAGCCTTCTCATTGGTAAGGTCGCCCGCCGCGGCCGGCGCTTGCGGGCGCTCCTGCGTTTCAGCGCCATCGGTTCCGTGAAGCCGCTATTGTCCGACTTCGAAAACCTTACCGGCATCGGCGTCGACCTGGACACCTTCGACTACGACGACATGTTCGGGATTATTTACGACTCCTCCCGCCGCGAACGTTACGACATTCTCCAGGTCGACCAGCCCCTTATTGCCGAACTCGCCGACGACGGCCTACTGGCCCGTCTCGACGACCTGCTTGGCCGCCTGCCCGAATCCCCGTTGTTCATGGGCGAGGGTAATGCCGCCGTCCTCGACGCCTATTCGCGGCGGCGGGGCGGGGTGTACGCCATTCCCTTCCGTTTTGGGGCGCAGCTCATGTTCTACCGTAGCGACCTGTTCGATCAGCCAGACATCCGCGCCCTCTACCGCTCCCTGACCCGCGGGGAACTCCGCCCGCCGCAAACCTGGCTTGAGTTCAACGTGGTGGCGAAATTTTTCACCCGCGAATTCAATCCGCAGTCGCCGGTGGCATACGGCGCTTCCCTCGGCGGGCGGCATTACATCGGGGCGGTCAGCGAATTCATTCCCCGCCTGTGGTCGTTCGGGGGAACGGCCCTGGACGGGCGGGGTGAAGTGGCCCTGGACAGCCGCCAGGCGACGGACGCCCTGGCGAATTACCTGGAGTCGTTTCGTTACGCTTCGCCCGAGTCGCGGGTCAATTGGGTGGAGGGGCAGGTGAAGGAGTTCGTGGCCGGGCGTTCCGCCATGATGATTATTTTCAGCGCCACGGTTGGCAATATGGTCTATCAGAACGAGTCGCGGATGGTGGGGCGGATTGGCTACGCGCCGATTCCCGGGGACACTCCGCTCTTGGGCGGTTGGTCCCTGGGGGTGCGGGCGGGCTGCCCCGATCCCGAGGCGGCGCTGGCGTGGATACGTTGGATAACCTCCGACCGCATGGCGGTGCCGAACACCATTCTCGGCGGGGCCAATATGGCGGCGATGCTGAGGAAGAATTCGGAACTCCGATCCCTGTATCCCTGGCTGTCGATGGCGCTGGAAAGTTTTCGCGCCAGCCGCCCGCACGAGGTGTCGGCCGCGACCACCGGCGGCAGGATAGGCTATCGCCGGTTTGTCGAGACGCTTGGGGACAGCCTGCTCCTGGCTATTGAGGGGAAACGCTCGCCGGAACAAGCGCTGGCCGAAGCCGCCCGGCGTCTCCGCCGTTTGGAGGATTGACCTGCGGGGGAGGGGGGTGACAGCGATAAGACTCCAGGGAGGCACGGCGGCCTCCCTGGAGTCTATTATACCGGTATATATGCCAACGAATCGTGTCTCGAAAAAGCGCTGGTGCATAGCGCTAGAAATCCGCAAACCCCTCGTCCAGCGGAATGATGTCCGAGCTATTCACCACCTTGCGCTGCGCCGGAGCGGAGCGGCCCGTTGCCGCGCTGGCGCCGGATGGGGCGGCGAGAGCCTTCATGGGCTGCGCTGTCCGCATCGGGGCGGCCTTGGCCGCGGTCTTGGCCGCGCCAACCGGTCTAACTGAAGAGTCCATGCGCTTGTTGGCGCCGGCCCCTTCCACAATCACCACCAAATCGCCAACGATGGAACTGAGATTAGCGGACTGGCTGGACAACTCCTCCGAAGAGGAAGCCGTTTCCTCGGCATTGGCCGCGTTCTGTTGCGTCACCTTGTCCATTTGCGCCACCGCCGTGTTGACCTGATCGACGCCTTGGGCCTGCTCGTTCGTCGCGGAAGTTATCTCGGCGATGAGACGGCTGACGGCGGAGGATCCCGTTTCGATTTCGGTAAAACTGCTGTCGAGCTGGCTGGCGATTTCCGTTCCGTTCTTCACCCGGGCGACCGTGCCCTCGATAAGCTCGGTGGTGTCGCGGGCGGCCTGGGCGGAGCGTTGGGCCAGGTTCCTCACTTCGTCCGCCACCACGGCAAAGCCTTTTCCGGCTTCACCCGCACGCGCGGCCTCCACGGCCGCGTTGAGGGCCAGCAGGTTGGTTTGGAAGGCGATGTCTTCGATCGTCTTGATGATGCGGCTGATTTTTTCCGCCGAATCGTTGATTTCGCCCATGGCGGTCGACATATTCTTCACCGCCGTCGCGCCGTCGCCGATAAGCTTGTTGTTGCGTTTGTTGGTTTCGTTGGTCTTGTTGGCGTTGTCCGCATTCTGACGGGTCATGGAAGCCATTTGCTCCAGGGCGGAGGAGGTCTCTTCCAGGCTTGCCGCCTGTTCGGTGGCGCCTTCGGCCAGATTTTGCGATGCGCTGCTGATTTGATGGGCGGCGGAGTAAACCTGGCCTGAACTTTCATTAAGCCCGCCGATGACCCGCCGCAGGGTGCGGTTGATCGAGTTGATGGTCAGGCCGGCGATTATGATCCCGGCGATGATGCCGATGACGCTGCCGATGATCATGGTCCAGACGATGGTCGAGGAAGTGGCTGACGCGCGCTGTTGCAAAGCCTCCTGGTTCCGCAGGGAGTTGGCCATCAATTGGTCCGTATATTTTTCGAATGCCGTCTGGTGCTTGACCCCTTCCGTGTTGTAAAGGGTGATGGCACGGTTGTTGGAATCCGCGAGGGCGAGCGGCACGATGGTGTCATAGGCCTTGAACCCCTTGTCCATCAGCCCGGCATGGAGTTTGTTGGCCAGATCGGCCACCTCGGCGGACACGGAGGCGGCCTTGACGTCCGTAAGCGCCTTGATAATGTTGGCCCGCATGGCCGCGTTACGTTCTGATAGAGCCTGCAGGATCTTCTGGTCCGTTTCGTTAATCATGTCGAGGGTAAGCAGCCGGAAAAGGATCAGGTCGGCTTTGGCGTCGGCCACTTCGTTGGATAGGAAGACGGCATCGTGGGTGTCTTCGTTACGCAGCATCATCGCCAGCTTGGAAAATTCTTCGTCGGCGGTGCCCCAGTAGGGAATCGTTTCCGAGTTGATCCGCAGGGCCTCGTTGACGCTGTTTTGCAGGGACAGGGCGGAAGCATCCGCCGTCGCCTTGACGAAGCTCCCCCAATACCCGCGGAGGAGTGCCGGACGGCCCTTCATTTCGTCGGCGGCGTTGGCGGGGATGTTCGCGCTATAATACGTCAAGGCGCTTTCCATGCCGGCTTCGGTCGCCTTGAAGTTTTCGTTAACCAATTTTTGCATTTCCGGTATCTTATTGGAAATGAGGATGTCCTTCATGGCGATAACCCGCAGCCGCAGGTTGTCGTTCATTTTCGTAAGACCCACATAACGGTTGCTGGTCAGGTTGGTGTTTTGGATTATGTCGTTCAAGGTATAAATGCTGTACAGCCCCAAACCCATAATACCCAGCGCAACCAAGATGAGAAGTGCCATCACGCAGTAAATTTTTGTTGATAGTCGCATGTATTTTCCTTGCTGAGCGGGGTCCGAAATAACCACAATCATGGCGGAATGCACACCTGCCCCGCCACAATTCAACATGTGCCGTTAGCCGCAAATTGCCCCGTTGGAGCCAGATTACTTCAATATTATTTATAGGATACACAATAAAACATTACGGGAAAAGATCAAGACTTTTCTTGACATCATTTCACATTCCGATTACTGCGGGCCGTACGTTTTATTTTGTATATAATCGTCTGTCCGGGTAGATTTTGTCGTGGGGCAAATTTGACCGTATGGCCGATAGGGTAATTTATACGCGGCGAGCATGGAACCGTTCTCGCCAAATACACCTTTCCAGGAATGCCAATGCCGCTTCTCTTCTTCCTAATCTGCTTTTCCGCCTCCACCGTCGGCGCGGTATGCGGCATCGGCGGGGGGGTAATCATCAAGCCGGTCCTGGACTTTTTCCAGGTCGCTCCGGTGCCGGTCATCAATTTCTTGTCCGGCTGCACCGTTCTCGCCATGTCCGCCTATTCGGTGGGGTGCACCCTGGTCAAACGGGAGAAAGGGCTGAACCTGCGGCTGGGCACTCCCTTGGCCCTAGGCGGGGCGCTTGGCGGCATGGCGGGTGGATGGCTGTTCGCCTGCCTGCGGGAGTTCGTGGCCAATCCCCGGGCGCTCGGGTCCATCCAGTCCTGGTGCCTGTTTTTCCTGACCCTGGGAACGCTCGTCTACACCCTGGCCGGCAAACGCATCCGCACCCACCATCTCGACAGTCAGGCGCTCAGTCTGGCGGTGGGATTTGTTCTGGGGGTGATTTCCAGCTTTCTCGGGATCGGCGGCGGCCCCATCAATTTGGTGGTGCTGTTTTACTTTTTTTCGATGGACGCCAAGCAGGCGGCGCAAAATTCCCTTTACGTCATCCTGTTCGGACAAGCCGCCAACTTCCTTTACATTCTGGCGGCGGGGAAAATCCCCGCTTTCGTGCCGGGCGATTTGCTCTGCATGGTCCTGGGCGGTTTGGCGGGCGGCATCAGCGGAAGACATTGGCACCGGCGGGTGGGGCACGACGAGGTGCGCCGGCTGTTCATTGGCTTGATGCTGGTAATCGTGTTGGTCTGCGTCTACAATATCCATAAATACGGGCCGGTTTGAACGCCGGCGGACAACTGCAAGGCAAGCCAGAATGCAAACTCTGTCGCTATTGATTAAACCCGCCTCCGGCCTCTGCAACCTGCGCTGCCGCTACTGCTTTTACGCCGATGTCGCCGACTCCCGCGCGGTGAAGAACTACGGCATGATGTCGGAGGAAATCCTCGAAACGCTGGTTGCCAAAGCCCTGTCGGAGGCGACTGACCGCTGCGTGTTCGGTTTTCAAGGGGGCGAACCGACCCTGGCCGGCCTGGATTTCTTTCGGAAGCTGGTCGAATTCGAAAACCGCCACAACCGGAACCGCGTCACGATCGAACACACCCTGCAAACCAACGGCCTCGGCCTTGACGCCGCCTGGGCGGAATTTTTCCGCGAACACCGCTTCCTCGTCGGCGTCTCCATCGACGCCGACAGCCGGCTGCACGATCAGTTGCGGCCGGACGCCGCCGGCAAAGGCACCCACCGCCGCTGCCTCGACGCCGTGCGCCTCCTCGAACGCCACGGCGTGGACTTCAATATCCTCAGCGTCCTCACCCGGCATATGGCCGCCCACCCCGACCAGACCTATAATTTTTATAAACGGAAAGGATTCCGCCACCTCCAGTTCATCCCCTGCCTGGACGGCTTGGAGGAAGCGGCCGGCTCCCACCCCCATTCCCTCGACGCCGCCGGTTACGGAAGTTTTCTCTGCCGCCTTTTTGATCTGTGGCGGCGGGATTTTCTTGCCGGCGATTACATCTCCATCCGCAGCTTCGACAATTACATCCATATGCTGGCCGGACACCCGCCGGAGAACTGCGGCATGTCCGGCGAATGTCATACCTATCCCCTCATCGAAGCCGACGGCAGCGTCTATCCCTGCGACTTTTACGCGCTGGACCGGTATCGGCTGGGGAACGTCAGGTCAGACACTTTTACGGGGATGCTGTCGGGCGAAGCGGCCCGAAAGTTCGAGGCGCCGTCGCGGCGGCTGGCCGCAACCTGCCAGGCTTGCGAATATCTTTTCCTCTGCCGCGGCGGTTGTCGGCGGGACCGCGAACCGCTGAGCGACGGCGCCCCGGGCCAGAACCGCTTCTGCGAAGCATACCGCCTGTTTTTCCAACACGCCCTGGCAAAAATGCAGGAAATAGCCCGGCGTGTTTTTAAGTAAGGCGTCAAATATCATTTCACCGACATCTCGCGCACCGCGCCGGTGGCGTCGTCGATTTCCACCTCGTAACGCCGCCCATCCCGCCAAATCTTTATTTCATGCACCATTCTGCCGTCGTCGGTGTCGAATTCATAACCGGTCACCTGTCCGCCGCCAACCGCCCCGGTAGCCAGAGCCTCTGCCGCCGCGCGATCCAACCGGGCGCCGGAGCCAACGGCGAAACCGGACGTGGCGCCAGGCAGGGACTGCTGCCCGAACCCGCCGGAAATTCGCCGCCCCGACTCCTGGAATTCGAGCACGCCGCCGTTGGCGGCGTCGATATCAATCTCGTACTTCACGCCGTTTTGCACGATTTCGAATTCGTAGACGACCCTGCCGCCCTTTCCCCGCACCTCGCTCTCCACGACCGTGCCGCCGTTGGTCAGGCGTAAAGCCGCCGCCTGCGCCTGCTCCAAGGCAAGGGAGGTTCCGGTCTGTACCGGCGCGGGCAGGGTCGATGGCATCGCCGGAGGAGTCGCGAATCGTCCCCCCTGCTGATTCATTTTGGCGAATTTGTTCAGGCTGCCGTCCGCCGCGTCCACCTCGACCGCATAGCGTTGGTCCCCGTTTACAATTTCCAGGTGGAAATACTGCGTCCCGTCCGCCCCCCGCCTTCTTTCCAGCTCGACGACTTCCCCCCCGCCGGTTTGCCCCAACGCCACTTCCTGGGCGCGCGCGGGGGTTATGGGCGCGTTTCCGTCGCCCGCAATCGCGACGCCGCCAAACACCGCCACGAACAAAACCGCAAGAATGGTCTTTTCCAATTTGCATGTAGACATTTTTTTTCTCCCGGGCAAAAGGGTATTTTAAGAAGTGCCCCTGATTCTGAACCTGAGCTGTCAAGATTTTTGCACGCAACCGATACCGGTATAACACCGCTTCGCTGGAACTAGCGTCACATCAGCCCCAAAGCCTTCGGCAAGGCCGTGGTGAGGGAGGGGAAGAAGACCAGGATGACGATCACCGCCAGGAAGGCGACGACAAACGGTATGATATACTTCAGGGATTCCTGGAAGCGTATGCCGGCGATGTTCGAGGTTATGTAGAGAAGAATCCCCACCGGAGGGGTGATGGCGCCGAAAAGCAGGGTGACGATGATGAGCATCGCATAATGCACGGGTTCGAACTTGATCAATTGCCCCAAGGGATACAGTACGGGAACCAGAATAATCAGGGCCGCCACCGTTTCCATGAAAAAGCCGACGAAAATCAAAAAGCCGATGATCATGAACATGATGACGTAGGGGTCGGAGGAAATGCCGGTCATGAACTCAGACGCCATTACCGGGAAGCGGCGGATACTCAGAATCCAGCCAAACAGGGTGGCGACGCCGATGATCATCATCAGCCGGCTGACGCTGACGGCCGACTTGGCAAACACCTCCCAGCATTGCCGCACGCTCAGGCTGCGGGTCAGGAAGCCGACGGCAATGCCGTAAATGCAGGCGATGCCGGAAGCTTCGGTTGCGGTCACCACGCCGGAGAGAATGCCGCCAATGATGATGACCGGCATTAACAGGGCTGGAAACGCCTCGATGCAGATCCGCTTGCCTTCGGCAAAGCCGATGTGGTGCCCGGACTGCACAATCTCCGGGTGTTTTCGTGCATACAGTATCGACACCACGGCGAATGAGGCGGCGAGGAGAAACCCCGGCACCACCCCCGCGATGAATAGCGCCCCCACCGACAAACCGGTGGCGCTGCCGTAAAGGACGGCCAGGATCGACGGGGGAATGATGGGACCGAGGGTGCCGCCGGAAGCGACCAGGCAGGCGGCGAAGCCTTTGGCGTATTTCCTTTCGGCCATGGCGGAAATCATGATGCCGCCGATGGCGGAGGTCGAGGCGGCGGCGGAGCCGCAGACGCTCGCGAAAATGACGCAGGCGACGACAGTCACCAGGGCGATGCCGCCCCGAATCCAGCCGACCAGGAGATCCGCGAAGTTGATGAGCTTTTTCGAGATGCCGCTCGCCGTCATCAAATCCCCGGCGAGAATGAAGAAGGGGATGGCCATGAGCGCAAACGAATCCAGACCGGCAAAGACCTTGGTGGGGATGTTGATCATCCCCCTGGGCATGCCGTACATGAAGGAGCCCACCACCGCCATCCCCATCGAGAACGCAATCGGCACGCCAAGCGTCAGGAGCAGGAGGAAGATGATAAACAGAACGGTAAGCATTATTCCATTACCTCCTCTGCCGGCTTGCCGGGGACGGTATCGGTGGCCACCTGGTAAATCCTTTGGCAGGTCGCCAGGATCATGAGGACGCAGCCGATGCTGATGGCGAGATAGAGAAACCCGTAGGGAATGAGCAGGGCCGGCGTTTTTTGCGTCATGTTGATGGCCGCCATCTTGATTGAATAATACAGGAGAATCGCCAGAAAGCTTAGGTTGACCGCCTCGATGAAAAGGCAGAGCGCCTTTTTCGGCCCGCCTCGCAGGGAGGTGGGGAGGAGGTCCAGGGCCAGGTGCGTTCCGCTTCGCGATACCTCGGGCATGGCCAGGAAGAACATCCAGATGAATGCGATGCGAATCAGCTCCTCGGCCCAGATGATGGAGTCGTTCAGGACATAACGCCAAAAAACGGCCGCCGCCAGAATGATAAGTATGAAGCAGAAAAGGGCAGCCGACAGATGCTGCAGGAATTTACGCAAAATTTCCATGAAATGCCTTCCTCCCGTCCCCCGGCCCTATTTCTTGTTCAGTTCCAGCAGCAGGTTCAGAATTTCGTTCATTACCGGGTCGCTCCCGACGAATTCCTTGTAGACCCCGGAGACCATGGCGGCGGCCTTGGCCGGGTCGACCGGAACGAAGGTGATGCCGGACGCCAGCATCTTGTTCTTGAATTCGTCGCCGGCGGTGCGGCTGAGTTCACGGTTGTACTGCACCATTTCGCGGGCAGAGGCATGCAGGTCGGCCTGCAGGTCGGCGGGGAGTTCCGCCAGGGCGTCCTTGTTCATGACAATCGAGCATTCGTTGCGGATATGGTGTGTTTCCAGGCAATGCTTGGCGATTTCATAGATGCCGTACTTTACCGCCGTCTCGGTGGTGCCTTCCATGGCGGTGACCACGCCCTGCTGCAAGGCGGTGTACATTTCCGGCGCGGGAATCGGGGTGGGGTTGGCGCCGAAGGCCTTGAAGGTGGCGACATAGACCGGCGACTCGGGAGTGCGGATTTTCATGCCCTTGAGGTCTTCGAGGCCGTTCATGGGTTTGACGCCGTAGACGTCGCGGGTGCGGACGCCGTCGGTCCAGGCCAGGATGGTCATGTTGGTTTTCTTTTCCATGATGGCGTTGAGCCGTTTGCCGATTTCACCGTCGGCGGCGGCGAAATATTTTTCCGCCGAGGAATGGATGAAGGGCAGGGTCATGATGCCGAAGACGCGGTCGTAGTTGCTGTACAGGGCGTTTTCACCCATGCCCATTTCCAGGGAGCCGTTGTTGACCGATTCGATAATCTCCCGCTGTCCGCCCAGGGCCGCCGCCGTCGAGACGTTAATCTGCAGGCGGCCGTTGGTTTTTTCCAGGACCCGCTTGGCCAGCCAGTGGAAGGAGCGGGACTCGACGGCGTCGTCCGCCAAGTGGGTGGCGAGGGTGAAGGTGTACTCGGCGCCGGCGCGGGCGACGGACAAGGCGAAGGGCAGAACCAGCGCGAGCATTACCAGGGCGATACGTTTCATGTTTTCTCCTGTATCCTGTTTTAAGAAAAAATAACCCAATCATTGCAAGAACCCCGTCCCCGGGCGGAATCGCTCTAGGGATAGATTTCCCGGAAAATCCGAATCATGGTTTTGACTTTTTCAATCGTGTCCCAGCCGCCTTCGTAGAGGGCGTCGGGACAGATGTCGATGGTGCGGCCGAGCGAATGGTCGATGAAATGCCGCAGGCGGGCCCGCATGCGCGCCGCGTCGGCCAGCATGACGTCGTCCGTGGCGTTGAGGGAACACTGCAGCACCACTCGGGGGGGCAGGGTCTCGGCGGCGGTCTTGAAGTCGGTCCAGCCGCTGATGTGCTGCACATATTTGATGTTCAGGCTGGCGATGTCCCGCAGGAACGGGGTCAGGTTGCCGCAGCTGTGGTAATAGCCGGCGCCGCCGTAGAAATCGGCCATCTGCTTTTGGTAGGGGATGACCAGCTCCCGGTTCATTTGCGGCGAAAACAGGGTGCTGTCGACCTCGTCCTCGAAGATGTCCGAGTTCCAGTTCTGCCGGTAGAGGCAGTACATCCAGCGGTAGCTGTCGTCGGTGGGGGAGACGTTAAGGAAGTCCAGCCGCTGTTTGTCCCAGGCCAGGCGCGAGTCGACGATGAACTGCATGAGTTCCTTGACGAAATCGGGGTCGTCGACGCAATCGAGAAACAGTTCGTTGAAGCCGCGGAGGATGGTGGCCATGCTCCAGGGTCCCCTGGCCCAACCGGGGAAAAACACCTTGAGCTTCTTGCCGCATAATTCATTCAGACTCCTGTAGGCGGCGTGAGCGCTGGGCATTAAGCCGGATTGATAAAAATCGGGGATCCGCAGTTTTTTGAGGTCGGCCGGCTCCTTGATGACCGGAAGGCCGTAGGTCGGTTCCTTCCCCTCCTCGAACCGCGCCTCCAGGCCGAACAGGCTCGGCTCGAAGGCGGTGGAAAGGTCCTGTCCCACCAGCGGGGTGAAGGGGGTGTCGTCCCGCATGACGTGGAAATTGAAGAGCTTCCAGCGTAATTGTACCGTGAGGCATTTTTCCGGGTCGTCGAAGAAATCCATGGTCTTGAAGCCGAAAGCCTTGGCATAGACCGAACGGCCGATGCCGAATTTCAGGCGGACCGGCTTGGCGTTGGCGATTAACGCCCGGTTTTCCGGGCTTCCGTTGGTCTCCACCGCCATGTCGATCAGTTCGGACAGCGGGGCGGCCAATATCGCATTTTGTTGCAGCATAGACAGTCTCCCTTCATGGGCTGGCTAAAATGTATGTTCTTTGGAAGGCTCCACTCTTAGAGTTTTGCCCGGGCGACCGGGGGCAACAGGGCGATTCTTCTGGATACGCCCAAAAGATATTTGCAGGTCAGGGCGATGTCCTCTTCCGGCGTGCCGCGCCAATTGCCTTCTATGGCCATTATGCCACGGTAGTCCATGCCTTTCAGCGCCGCGAAAATCTTGAAAAAGTCAATCGCCCCATAACCGGGGAAGAAGCGGTTGTTGTCGGAGATGTGAAACGAATCATAGTAACCGCGTGCGGCCAACAGGGAATAGACGGTGTCCGCCTCCTCGATATGCAGGTGATAGGTGTCGGGCAGGACGCGGAGGAAGCGGTTCCCCAGTCCTTCAATCAGGCTGACCGTCTCCGGGACCGACACCGCCACCGTCGTCTCATAGTGGTTGGTCGCTTCCAGCAGGAGGGGCGTCTCGGCTTCGCGGACCGGGTGGTTCAATTGGTTCAGGCTGTCCCTGATATTAGCCAGGGCGCTTTCGCGTTCCATTCCCGCCGGCCCCTTGATGAAGCCGCAAATGACGCCGCAGCCCGCTTCAGCCGCAAACTTGACGATGTCAAGTAGACGATTCAGCGTCTGTCGCCTGACGCCGGCGTCGGGCGAGGACAGGGACAGGTTGTTCTTTTTGGCGTAAGCTCCGGTCGCGATCATGGTGAGCTTCAGGCCGTATTTCGCCAGCAACTCGACATAGGCGGAAGCGGGATAACGCTTGAAATCGGTGACATTCAGTTCGACGCCGTAAAAGCCGTATTCCTGCAGCGTCTCCAGAATATGCCGGAACGAGGGGTCATGCAGATCGTCCTTGAGGCCCAACTGGATGGCCAGGGGAAAAGCGTAACGTGAAGTGGTATCCAAGGGAATGCCTTTCAATGCGACATGCTGATCCAGTCTTGTAGGCCAGGGGAGAGGTGGCATTATAGATTTTTTCAAACAGGCCGTCAATGCGCCTGGAAATGTTATATGCGTCGGTTCTGGTGTTTGGCAAGTCGGGGTGACGCGGCGGCAAATTCCAAAAAAAAACCGCATCCCCCTGGAGGGAGTGCGGTTTCCTGTTCGCAATCGCCGGTCCTCTATTGACAGCCCGGGTCTATAAATTGCACCCCATGGCCTTGGCGATGTTTTGCAGCCTCTGAATGACGACCGGATTGTCCTCGGACGCCTCGTTGTAAATCTCGGGGTCGATTCCCTTCATGATCAATTTGATCTTCAACGGGGCAATCATGTGGGGATTGCCCTTGGTTCGCACTTGAATTAATTCTTCGATCATTACTTTAATTTTGCCTGCCATGGCAAACCATCCTGGTTGGCGGAAGCGGCCGTGCCGCCCGCATTCCGCTGTGCTGATGTCGATTCGGCATTGCGCATACGATTGCCAAGGTACAATACACGAGCTGATTTCTTACGACGTTTTTTTGACTTGGCGCAAATCCCTGGTATAGCCGAGAACCACCTTGCCCTTGCGGTGATTGACCAGGACCAGGGTGATTTCGGACGGAATCGGCTCCCCGTTCAGTTTTTGGTGCATCCATTCAAAACGGTCGAAGCCTTCGTTGAAGGCGGTGGTGATGTGTTTCAAGGCCTCGTCGGCGCTTTTTTTGCCGTTCGGCTGATACTCGGGTGACAATTCGAAGAAACGGTCGAGATAGGCTTTCCGGTCGGGCAATTCGAAGAGTTTGGCCGCTTCGAGGTTGCAGTCGACGTTTTCGAATTTGTCATTCCAGAAGTTGCAGCACAGGGGGGCGGCGTCGATCATGATTCGGATGCGTTCCTCCGCCTCGTAGAGCTCGGTGACCTCCTGCAGGCATTCGACCCGGCCCACCAGCCCGCCGAAGGAATCCTTGAGGGGGGAGGAGGCGCGGAGGTAGATTTTGTCGGTCTTGCCGTCGATATAATGCTGCTGGGGGTCGACTTCGCTTTTGGCCGCCAGGGGGCTGAGTCTTCCGCCCCAATCGCTGGCGGAGACCCCGGCCAGTTCATCCGTGCCGGCGGCGCCAAGCATGGCGAGACCGGCCTTGTTCATGAACAGCCACTTGCCGGAACTGGAAGCGACGCCGACCGGGAAGGGCAGGCTGTTGAAAACATTGGTCATCCAGTCCAGGTCGTCGACGTCGGACACCGACTTGGAGGAGCGGAGGTCGCGGGTATAGCCCAGGACCACGTCGCCGTCCTTGGTCTTGACCTTGACCAGGGTGATTTCCGCCGGCACCGGTTCGCCGTTGAGTTTCTGGTGCATCCATTCGAAACGGTCGTAGCCGGCCTGGAAGGCGGTCTTGATGTGGCGGGAGGCTTCGTCGGCGCTTTTTTTGCCGTTCGGCTGGATTTCCGGGGAGAGTTCGTAGAAATGATCCAGGTAGGCCTGTTTATTCGGGAGATC
>JAVBTZ010000194.1:0-9124 GCA_031555915.1 Planctomycetota bacterium | reverse complement strand
GAATCAGCCGTTGTTCAAAAAAAGCGCAGACCCCGGGATAATCGTCCACGCCGCTGAAGAGATCATTGTCGGCGGGGAGGCCGGTGGACTGGGCGGCGACGTTTTGGTCGGTGTAGGCGGTGGCGGTCAAGGTGGCTATGAGAAAAAAACTGGTGTGGCCGCCCTGGGTGCGCGAACGGTATAGGCGGTAGCCGTTGGCGCCGGCGACCGCGTTCCAGGCAAGGGAAGTGATGCGGCTCCCCGCGAGCCCGTCGTTGTAGGCCGCGATGTACGCGTCGATTCCCGCCATGAGGGACGCTTTGGCGGTGCCGGCGAACCCCTTGTCGCAGGCGGCGAAGCATTCGTTGAGCAAGCTGGAAAGATCCTCCGCCGTCCAGTATATGATTGACTCCACGGTAGCGTCGGGTTTGACGTGATGCCAACGGTAGGTGGTTCCGCTTAGACGGATGGAATTGGTCTGATATCCGCAGCCCTCCATGAAGGCTATCCTGGCGTTCGCATCCATTTCATAAAAGCGGAGGTTCTCGGGTACGTAGGAATAATCGTGTTCGCGGAGCCAGGCGTAGAGTTCGGAAAAGGTGCCGGAGGACGGCCCGCCGATCAGGTTGGCGTTCACCGCGGTGACGATGTCGGAAGGCGGGGATTCGCCGCCGGTACTGGACACGGCGGTCACGAGATAACGCGAGTTGTCGCCGCCGGAAGAAGTGATGCGGAGGTTCTCCGGCGTGGCGGTGCGTTCGTTCGTGACCAGGCGTTCCAGGCGCCAGTCGTGGTGGTCGTGCCGCGAGAGCCGGCGCGGGGGGTAATCGGCATGGGTGAGGATCATGACGTCGGCGGTTTGGGCGTAACGCAGTTGCGGCAGAACCTCCACGGGATAAGGCGTAGCCAGCACCACCACCTGCCCCGCCTTGGCGTGGCCGGCCGGGTAGACGACCAGGCCGCCGTCCTTGATAATCCGCATTTGGTAATGCCCGAATTCCAGCATGTAGGACTGCTTGACGGAAAAACGGAAAGGGATGAAGTGGGACGGCCGGTCGTCCGAAAGGGCGCGGGCGACCAGCCTGAGGCCGCCCCGTTTCACCGCGCCGCCGTGACTGCGGGTGATGAGGTTGCTAAGTTTTTCCGCGCCGTAGTAGTAATATTTCCAGTCGCTGCGTCCGTGCAGGGCGGGGTCGAGTTCCCCCCGATTGAAGGAGAATTGATTAAGAGAGACTTTCGGCATGGCAGCTCCTGTTTAATACCGCGAGGTGAGAAAATCGCCGTCCGGCAGGCGGGGGGAGGATGATTCCCGCATGTCCAGGGCCTTGGCCAATTGCAACTGGGCGGAGTAGGTGGAGAGGGCGGCGGCGTGCGACTGGGGATCGGCATGAATGGCCAGGCTCAATTCCGCCGCCAACCGCCAGGCCAGGGCGCCGGCGAACTGGGGGTCGAATTCTTCGCAGGGGACCAGCCGGGTGGTGTATTCGAGGGCGGCGTTGGGAAGATTGGTGAGGATGGCCTTGTGGCGGCCGTCAAGGCTCCGTCCGACCTCGAAGGGGTAGGAGGGCTGGCGGGCGGTCCCGCCGGAGGTGCCGGCGGGAATGAGGCGGCGGGCCTGAAGGCAGTCCTCGGGATAGATGTAGGCGTGGCCGAATCCGAGCGTGGGGTGGGCGAGTTGGGCCAGAATTTTCCGGCGCATGGCGAAGCCCCAGGGGTGATCCCGCAGAATGGAGGCGAGGGCGGTTTCCCAATGGATTTTCAATTGCAGCGCTTCCGGATTGGCTTCGGCCAGGCTTTGAATGGGTTCACGCGAGAGATTGGCCAGGGCGAGATTGATGATGTCCATTTTGGAGGCCATGGCGGTTTGTCCTTGAGTAAGGTTGGTCACGAAAATTGGCCGCGGATCGGTAGCTTTGGGTAAAAGGGAAGAGAGGGGATGGGACTGGTGTTGCCCCGATCCGCGGCCGTGAGTTGAGAAGGGTTAATTAAGGTTTTGAGGCGCCCGCGCCTGGGACGGCGCGGTTTACCTCAGGGTCGGGGTTTGCGCCGCCTGGACCAGGCCGGAAGTGATTTTCGCGCCGGAAGCGCCGGAGTAGGAGAGGCGGAGATAACGGTCGCAGCCGCTGGGAAGGGGCGCCGCTAAAACCACGCCGCCGGCTTTCACCCGCTCCGCGTCGACGAGGTAGGTGACCCGGTCTACGGCGCCGGTCATGCCGGCGTTGTCGGAGCTTTCAACCGTGACGGTGAGGGCGGTGGCGCCGCCTTTGCCGAGAGCGACCTGCAAGTAGACCGCTTCCCCCAAACCGATGTCCCTTTGCCCGGCGTCGACGACGTTCTCGGACTGGGAGGTGGTGGCGGTAAGGGTTTGCCGAGTGGAGAAGGTGGTGTCAAGATCCCACATGATGAACTCCTGTGTTTGAAGCGATATCATAATAGATATCAGGTAAGCAAATTTGTCAGGCTGGACCGGTAGCAACGGTCAGGCCGTCACCGGGCTTTCGTTGTTGCCGATGGCGTCGACCTGGCGGACCGGCACGCCTTTGAACGAAGTCACGTTTTCTCCGGCAAAATTGGCCATGGTCAGGTTGACGTTCGACTTTTCAGCCGCCATGAGGTCAAGAAGGTTTTTCACCTCCCGGTTCATGTACCAGGCCGCTTTGCCGAGGCGGATGTTGGGAATCAGGTTGTGGGCTTTAATCATGCAGCGGATGAGTTGGGCGCCGGAGGCTCCGGCGGAACCGCCTTCCAGAAGGGTCTGGAGCTGCGCCGTGTCGATGTTCGCGACCCGCACCACATAGCGCCAATCGCGGACGCACAGCCCAAGCGACCACGAGTAGTTCGTTTTGTAGCCCATGTATTCGTTGGCGTCGTCGTCCACGACCGGACAGCGGCCAAGGTATTCACGGCGGAGCCCCGAGGCGGTCCCCTTGGGGTAAATCATGTGCAGGGACAAATCGCCCCAGACGCAGAGCCAGGCCGAAGTGCAATTGGGGCCTGTCCCGCCGGCGTCGATGACGTTGGCGGCGTTCTCGGCCTTGCTGGGGTTCAGGGTATTGTAGCGGGGGCCGAGACCCTGGAAGGCGGCGGCGTTGTCGGCGAGGTCGCCGTAGAAGATGGTTTTGGCGACTTCCTGGTTCATGCTTTCCAGAAAGGCGCGTTCTTCCGAAAGGAGGAAGTCGGCCTGTTGCCCGTTCAGTTCGGCGAGGGCGGCGTCGACGACCGACCACGTTTCCAGAATGCCGATGCGATCGTCGACCTGCACGGTGCGGCTTTTCGCCTTGGGGACGCCGCGGTTGAGGCTGCGCCAGTAGCTTTCGGGGAGGCCGGTGCGGATGACGGTGCGGTGGGTGGTGAGATTGTTGGCTTCGAGAAACATGGCGTCGTCGAGGACTTCGTTGGACTGTTCGAGAATTTCCATGACCCGGCCGATTTGCTTGTCGGGGCCGATGCGTTTGGCGTAATCGGCGAGGGTGAGGCTGCGCATTCCGATGGTGGACATGAGTGCTCCTGTAGAATTTTGGTTAAAGTGATTGTTTGGGTGAAAACGCGGGGAGGGTCTTGGCGGCTTTATTTAAGGCCGGGAAACAGCAGTTCCGCCGTGGACATGGCCCGGGCCGAGTCGCCGGAACCGCTTGGCGAGCAATCCTCCGTGACCGCCTGCGAGACCCGGGCGAGGAAGTAGAACATTTCCGGCCAGTTCTGAACGTTCATCTGGCGGATTTGTTCCATGAGAAGGGGGCTACCGTAACGCCGCATCATGGCGGCGACCTCCCCGCCGGTGCGAGCGAGATTGCGGCCGCCGAACTCGGGGTGGCTGCGTATCTCCCGCTGCCATTCGGCGTTGTTCCGGTCGATGAAACGGGCCTGTTCCCTTTGCCGATCCTGATCGAGTTCGGCGTAGACGCTGGCCAGTTCCTGGGCGGCGGTTTTGTCGAGGCCGAGTTTCTTCGCCACCGGAATGAAGCGGGACATCGCCCGGGGGTCGGCGCGGTAGCCTTCGGGCCAGTTGAACTCGCCGTACGCGTCGGCCGGCTCGGACAGCAGGAACGCGTCGTTTTCAGTGAGGTTTCCCGGTTTGTCCCCGTCCTGATTTCCCATGTGGCCGCTCCTGGACTCGGGACGGATGTTGTCGCGGAAGTGACCGGGACGTTCACCCGCCTGGCCGCCGCGGTAATCCGGGGCGTAGTCCCCAGTCAGCATGCCGGGGTCGGACCGCTCGGCTTCGGCCCTCGGCCGGGCGATGGCCCGGACCGCCCGGACGGCGCCGGCGTCAACCGCCCGTCCGCCCGCTTCCTCCGGCCGCGAGTCACGTCCCCCCGGCAGCGGCGGTTCGGCGTAGCGTTCTTGTGCTTGGTCGTACCTGTCGTTCATGTGTTCTCCTAATTCAACAAATCTCTTCCTGTATGAATTCCTCCCGGTCCCGATCGGGTCCGGGGCTGTTATCCTGCGTGTCCGACGTTTCCTCCCGCTGCGGTTTCGTTACGGCGAGGGCGATACGGATGAAGCTTTCCGGTTCGAGGTTCAGGCGGAGGGTGTGCCATAGTTCCAGGGCGGCGGCTTTTTTTCCGGCGGCGTAGGCGGCGTCTTCGCCCGAGCGGCGGACATTGGCGAAAATTTGCCCGTAATCGATAAGACGTTGGAATAGGCGTTCGCCTTCGGCGGTGCCGGCGATGCATTTAAGATCCCGGCCGAATTCCTCACGCTTTCGGCGGAACGTCTCCAGCTCGCGTTCGCGCTTTTCCCGTTCTTGGCGTATTTCCCAGGACATGGCTTTTCTCCTTCTGCCGTGGCGTTTTTTCGTGGCTTGCTTTAACTCCCAATTTCATCGTCATGGTTGTGTTTTACTTTTGTTCACGCAGCGGCGAGAAAAATCTTTTCCTAGTAGATTTTTTCAAAACAGCAAAAAAAAGCGCCCCCATTCGGGAGCGCTTTGGCATCGGCTATTGACGCGGTCTTTGCAAAATTTCTTCAGAGGATTTTAAAAAACTCGTCGGGCGCATAACGAGGATTCGGAACCGTTATGACGATGCCCGCGTGTTCCAGCCGCTCAATCCCCTCCTCGGTAATGTCGCCGACCCCGTGCCAGCGCGGGTCGAGTTCGTCGCGGGGAATGTAGGTGTAGGTGCCCATGGTGGAGGGGTCCATAAAATAGATCCGCCGTTCGTCATAGCCAATCGCAATCGCATAGTGCCCGGAAGCCCAAATCCGGTCATAGTCGTGGCGAATCTCGAACAACCCCTCGGCGTTTTCATCCCAGGCCTGCAAAAGGCAAATCACCGGGGCTCCGGCGTCAAGGCAACGGATTAGATCCTCCTGGGTCAGGTTTTCCTTGAACTCCGCCCGTATCACCGGAATTTCCCTTTCACCTCCGCCGGTCGCCGCCAACGCGGTCGCCTCCGGCGTGGTCGCCTCGCGGAGCCGGACTTGATTCAGAAAATTCACCATGCCGTCGACCGGCGTTCCCGAATCGTCCGTCCCCACCCGCCCAATAACCAATTCTTCACGCAGATCAAACTCCGGCCCGGCATAACGTAGAATCGACTGCACACAAGCCACCCCGCAGGTATTGTCCCGTCCCTGCCGGACCAACGGCAGGCGGAGTAACACCGCCGGCCGCGCGCGGCTTACTTCCGTGACCGCCGGGTCGGCGACGAGAGCCGTGGCGCTCTCCTCCGCGGCAGCCGCGACTTCCGGCGGCGACAGCTCCAAATCAAGGTCGAAAAGGTCGCCGGCCAGGCAATTCACCGTCGTGAAGTTCAGAACCACCACTAAAAATAAACCAACGCGTAGCCTCTTCGGCCCTCGACATGCCTGGATAATTTTAGGGATCAGTGGCGACAACAACCTCATACCGGTATTGTTCATATGAATCTTTTCTTGGCGAGTCCCCTTGGAAAAAAACGGCGGAAGGCGTCTCCAAACGCCTTCCGCCAGCATAGCTACGGCAGAGCCCAAGGTTCATCCCGAACCTTAACAGCCCGGTAATCGGACTGTTATCGCGCCGTTTGGATCATTTCGCCGGCGCGGTGAATTTGCCGCCAGCCGGCTTGCCGGACCGCAACCGGTTAATCCCAGCCGTGGCAACCAATATTCCCAGCCCCAGAAGAATCACCGCAAACACCAGCTGCAAACCGTCACCGGCCAGGGAAAAGCCGCCGTCCCGGTTCAACCTTCCCACCAACTTCACAATCGTCAAAATCAAAGCGGAGAAAGTCACCATCAGCATCACCAGCATCGGAATATAAAGCATCCAGCCCTCGCGGTTGGTGTGCTTGAGGAATACCGCGCAGGCGATCAAAGTCAAGGCGGCCAATAATTGGTTCGCCGACCCGAACAACGGCCAAATGTCGGCGTAACCCCTGAGCGCCAAAAGATAGGCGACCAGCAAAGTCAGCAGGGTGGCGACATAACGGTTGGAGAAGAACCCGGCGATGACCCCCTGTTCCCCTTTCGCATCGGCGCTATGGAAAAATTCCTGGAAAGCGAGCCGTCCCACCCGGGCGACCGAGTCCAGGGAAGTCAAGGCAAAGGCGGAAACGGAAAGGGTGATGAGAGTGTAGACCGTGTCATACGGCAAGCCGAGCCCGGTGAGGAAATTGGACACGCCCTGGGCAAAAATCACCGGGGGCGATCCCTTCGGCAAAACTCCCCCCACCGCCAAGGAACCCACCGTGACCAGGGCGATGATGGCAAGGAGACATTCCAGGAGCATCCCGCCGAAGGAAATCGGGAGGATGTCCCGCTCGTTGTCGACCTGCTTCGAGGCGGTACCGGATGACACGAGGGCGTGGAATCCGGACACGGCGCCGCAGGCGACGGTCACGAAAAGAATGGGGAAGAGGGGTAGGCCGTTGACTTCAAAGCCGGTGAAGGGGGCGAGGTTCATGTTGGGATTGGCGTAGACGACCCCGACAAAGGCGGCGACAATCATAATCACCAAGAGGAACGAGTTCAAATAATCCCGTGGTTGCAACAAGGCCCAAACCGGCGCCACCGACGCGGCGAAGATGTAGGCGAAAACGAAATAGAGCCAGGGCGTTTTGGCGAGGTAGAAGGGGAAGGCGAGGCCGAGCGCGATACAGATGACCAGAAGGATGATGGCGACGGCCCCGGAGACATAACCGCTCGGATTGAAGCGGCGCAAATAAAAACCGAGTCCGATGGCGGCGATGATGAACAGGATGGAGGTGGTGGCGACGGAAGCGTTGGCCTTGACCAGGGCGCCGTCCTGGGCGATGCCGTTGAAGGTGACGGCGACGATGTCGGCGAAAGCGGCGACGACCAGGATGGAGAAAAGCCAGGTGAAGGCGAGGAAGAGGCGCTTGCCGGTCTTGCCGATATATAATTCAATGATGTGGCCGATGGTCTTGCCCTGGGTTTTTACCGAGGCGTACATGGAGACGAAATCCTGTACGGCGCCGATGAAGATGCCTCCGAGGATAATCCACAGCAGAACCGGCACCCAACCGAACATGGCGGCGATGATGGGACCGTTGATGGGACCGGCGCCGGCGATTGAGGCGAACTGATGCCCGAAGACGACGGAACGTTTGGCCGGGACGTAGTCGATGCCGTCGTTCATGGCGTGGGCGGGCGTGGGGTTCTTGGGGTCGATGCCCCATTTTTTAGCCAGCGTGCGTCCGTAGAAGACATAAGCCAGCAAAAAGCAGACGCTAGCGACCACGAGTATGGCGAGACCGCTCATTTTTGTTGCCTTTCTTTTGGAAAAGATGGAATTGCCGTGGAGGAATTGGTAATTTTTATTGTACGTAGGGATGCGTCGGGGAAAAGACCTTTTTTACCTGCAAAAAGGAATTTTGGTCGGCCGTACCTTTCGCTTTTAATAAAGGAGACACCGACGTGTCGGAAATTTTGCGGAAGATTGTAGTCATACGCCCGGGTGCGTTGGGGGATGTTTTGGTGGCGCGGGGCTTGCTGTCATTTTTGAAAAACGCCTTTCCCGGCGTGCAGTTGGTGCTGGTGGCGCCTGGTGAGCGTGGCCGCTTGTTGGTGCGCGAAGGTTGGGCGGACCTGGCTTATGATTGGGAAGACCGGGTTTTTTCCTGGTTATTTTTGCGTAGAGATGGCAGGGTTGCCGCGGAGGCGATTCCAGCGCTGTTGCGAGAGGTGTTTGACCACGCCCTATTGGTATTTTCCTTCACCGGTTCGGGATTGGATGAGCGGGGCCGGATAATAGGGGATAACCTGCGCGGCCTGGTCAAAACCGGCGCGGTGTGGTGCGGCGCGGGTTTTCCGGAAAGCGTTTCGAAAAGCGGCGGAGTGGTGAGGTGGCTAACCGAGATAGGGGCCGAGGTTTGTGTAAGCGGGGGCTTGCGGCGTTGTCCGGAGCTACCGAATGTGACTGATTGCATACGGCGTCGGTGGCGGGTTGAACCTGGCACTTTTCGGGTGCCGTTTGGGGGTGGCGGATATTTGCTGATCCATCCCGGTTCCGGTAGCTCCCGCAAGAATTGGCCCTTGGCGCATTATGCGGAGCTGGCGAGAGGTCTAATGTCATCTGGCGTGAAAGGTATTGGGAGCTCTGGTGCGAGCGGTTTTTTCAGTGGTTTGGCGTTGTTGTCTGGCGAAGCGGACGGTCATTTGGCGGATGAGCTTCGTGACATGATTGGCGCGGGCGAGGTGTTCCGTGACTTGTCATTGCACGAGTTGTCCATTCTTTTGTCGCGAGCGTATTTGTATGTGGGGAATGACAGCGGGGTGTCGCACTTGTCATGTGCGGTGAGTGACGTTTCCGGTTTATGCCCGCGATCGGTGGTGCTGTTTGGTCCCAGCGCTGCGGAGATATGGGGCGAGCCGGCGGCGCTGCGTTTTCGCTGTGGCCTTGACTTCTCTTTTTTGCCTGTGTCTCGGGTCCTGTCGACCATTTCCCGATTTCTGAGTTTGTCCTTTACCGGTCCAGAATTATCTTGACAAAACGGTATGAAAGTAGAGAATTTTTCACTTCGTTATGTTATCATGATGTTTTTTACAACTATAACCAAAATCCAAGCGGAGAGATGCCGGAGTGGTCGAACGGGCACGCTTGGAAAGCGTGTGTACGGGAAACTGTACCCAGGGTTCGAATCCCTGTCTCTCCGCCAGTTATTTTTGACAACAAACCCACCTTGACGTAACGTCTTGGTGG
>JAVBTZ010000206.1:0-12810 GCA_031555915.1 Planctomycetota bacterium | reverse complement strand
GGTTTTGTCGACCTGGCGGTATTAACGGTTGCTTTTTACATTGCGGGTTTTGCCGTGGTGGGTGATTTTGTCTAAACGCCGGTCGTTGCGCTGGGGGTTGATGGGGTTGGGGTCGGCCGCGCCGGCGCGGGGGGGGTCGATGCGGATTTTGGGAAGGGAACGGAGAGCCACGTTGTCCAGCCACATGGCGCCGTGATAGGCGCCGCCGATGGCGGCGGGATCGCGGTCGACGATGACGAAGAGCCGGGCGGCGTTGGCTTCCGCCGGCACGTCGCCGACCAGCATGTGGTAGGGAACGGCGCTCCAGTCGCTTTGGCCGGTGTCGAGGTTGGGGACGGCGTCGGAGCGCAGGACGCTGGTGGCGGTGTTTTCGATGCGCATCCAGTCGACTCCGGCGCGGATGCGGGCGCCTTTCATGTCCTGGCAACGGTACAGCATGGAAAATTCGTAGGCGAGGGCGGGGTTGACGGGAACGGGGGTGTGGGTGCGGATGCCAATGCGGGTGCCGTCGAAATCCATGCGGAGGACGCGGTTGGGGATGTCGCGGTAGGCGCCGGGGATGAGTCCGGAATCGTCGTTGACGACGCGGATGCTGCCGAGAAGGTATTCGGGGAAACCGGTGGCGCGCACGGGTTCCCAGAAATCCGGCCAGGCGTCCTGCCCGATGGCGGCGGCTTCGGGGAGGAGGCGTCCGGTGTCGGGGTCGCGGTAGTTCTCGAAATCGTGGCGGTAGATGGTGCGGGCTAGGCGGATGCGGTCGGCGGCGGCCGAGACCGAGGCGCCGCGCTGGCGGCCGAGCACCCTTTCGCCGGAATGGGCGGGGGGGCAAAGGAGGAGGATGGCCAACCAGAAGGCGAGAAGGATTCGGGCCGGAAATGCCAACATACGGGATGGAACCTCGCGTCGCATAATACGCTTGCCGGGACCTAGCCCCGCGCCGGGGCCGACCTCAGAATTATATGGATTTCCGCCGCCTCCGACAACCCTCCTGACCTTCTTTTGCTCCCGATTTGACTTCAGCGCCTCATATGAATATTATACCTGAAGCTGGACGGGGAGAGGGATGGGGATGATACGCAACTTCGGAGATGAAAGAACGGTGGAGCTTTATAAAGGCAAACGTCCCAAAAATATTTCCGCTGAAATTGCCCAAAAAGCCACCAACCGTTTGCAAATGATCGATGCGGCGGAACGGATCGACGCTCTGCGTGTCCCTCCCTCAAATCGGCTTAAGAAGCTGGGAGGAAAACTGGCGGATTGGTGGAGCCTGCGGGTGAACGATCAATACCGGATTATTTTCCGTTGGATCGATGGGGCGGCTGAGGGGGTTGAATTTGTCGATTACCATGATTAGGGAGCGATCATGCCTGAAATCAGGCCAAAAAACAAAGGAATCGCAGTTGAAAAGCAGGCGCCGAATCATCCCGGACTGATCCTGCTCGAAGAATTCCTGCAGCCATACGGTATTAGCCAGGCAGAGTTGGCCCGGCACATCGGGGAAAGCATTGTGGTCGTCAACGATGTGGTTAGGGGGAAACGAAAAATCAATCCCCGTTTAGCCATGTTGTTTGGCGACGCTTTTGGAAATGGACCGGAAATTTGGTTCAATTTGCAGGCCAATTACGACTTCTGCCGTGAACGGGACGCCTTGCGGCGCGCCGGCAAGGTCAGGCACGTCGGGAAACTATCCGCCTTGGCGGATTAGAAATGGTGCGTCGCCCCGATTTCTGCATGACGCCGTATCGACTATTCCCGGTATGTTCATGCCCTGGGGAAGGTTGGCGGTGAAGGCCTGCGCCGCGGCGGTTATGGCGCTGAAATCCCCCGCCCTCACTTTCCTGGCGTCGACGAGATTACTCCCCACCCCCACGCAAACCACCCCGGCCTGGAAAAATCCAGCCAGGTTGCCCGGCTCGACCCCGCCGACCGCCGCCAACGGTATGTGACCGAGCGGCCCCTGCAAGGCCTTGACGTAGTCGGGACCATGCAGGCCGGCCGGAAACAACTTGATGATGTCGCCGCCGGCCTTATGGGCCGAGACCACCTCCGTGGGGGTAAAGGCGCCGGGTATGGACAGTAAAGCCAACTCGCGCGTCTTGGCGATGACGTCAGGTTCGAAGTTCGGGGAAATTATGTACTTCGCCCCGCTTTGCTTCGCGGCAACCACTTCCTCCGGCGTCAAGACCGTACCCGCCCCCAGGCATAGGCGTTCCCCCAGCTCCCGGTCGAGGCGGGACAAGGTCCGCAAGGTCTCCTCCACGCCGTCGGGAGCGGCATGATCGAAGGTTATTTCCAGCATGGAAACGCCCCCGGCCAGCAGGGCCAGGCCAACCTCCACCGCCGCGCCGGACGGAATCCCGCGCACAATCGCGATAATCCGCTTATCAGCAATTTCCTTCAATAGTTGTTTTCGCATAAAGTCAACGTTTCACCAGTTTTCCCGCGCCTTGGCCAGTAGATAAGCGCCGTAACCCGACAATTGCAGGTTGTCCGGCGGCACAAACACCCTGACCTGGTTGAAACGACCGTCCTCGCGGAATGCGTCCGCCAGGGCGCTTCGCAATGGTTCCCTGCCCGCAATCACCACCTCCACCTCCGGCCCGGCACGCAGCGCCGAACTCGCCCGTACCGCCGACACATCGTTGGCGAGCACCGCTCCCAGCAGGAAATTGGCGCAATGCGCGGGGTCGGGATCGACAAACATCTTCATGGTGCGGGTCAAAAAAGCCGCTCGGGCGAAGCTGGTTTCCCTGGCTGCGGCGAAACCGGCCAGCATGATCTCCCGCCGGTAGCTCTCGGCCGACACAAAGGCGCGCCCCACCGCTTCGGCCAGAATGCTCTGGGTGGTCAGGCAGTCGAGAAGCTCGCCCGCGATGGAAGTGAGGCAACCCGTCAGCCGACCCCGGGCATCGATCCGCACGAATTTGGAATGGGAACCGGGGAGGACTACCAGGTACTCCCGGCCGGCCGGCAAAAACTCCATGAGGGCAAGCGCCTCCACCTCCTCCCCCCGCATGATGTCCATGGCTTCAAGGTTGGCCATGGTAACGCCGCCGGCCATATTTTTCAGGCCCGGGATGAAGTTGATGGGTAGCCGGCAGACGTCGGGGAGCGTGGCCGGCCTAACCCCCCGGATAAAATCCTCCTTCGCGGCCGGCGCGACCAGGTGCGGCAGTTCGAACAGGCCGACGTTCGAGGTTATCATGCCGCTGGCGTAAACTGCCGCCAGACCTCCCTCGCCGAGACCGTGTTTCGCCGCGAGTTCGGCCAGGCAATCGCGAACCGCCGTGCGGAGTTTTTGGTTGTGCCCGTCGATGGCGGTGTCCCGCACCCCGACGTTCCGCGAAACCGCATCGACGCCAACCCCCTGCAAGCTCCACAATGACGCCCTGGTGTTGGTTGTGCCGGCGTCCACCGTCGCCAGATAGCGGATCATGCTTCGGGTCCTTTCGGAATTGGCAACGAATCAATACAGCCTGAACGCCACCGCCCCATAGCGGCTTAGGCGTAAACGCTCCGCCTTCACGGGCAATTGGACATTCGCCGCCGTGGTCGCTTTGTAACCTGCTCCATGCAAACGCTCGGTGAGAGGGCGCACCTCAATCTGCCTGCCGTCGCCACTGCGGTTGAATAACAAGACCCCGCATTCCTTGCCGTCCAAGGAAATCTTTTTCAATGCCAACAAACCGTCGTCACCGAGATCGACCCGCTCCAGCCGGTTGTCCTCGGCAAAAACCCGGTGCCCGCGCTTCAAGGCGTTCACCTGGCGGATATAATCGGTAAGATCGTACTTGGCGCCCTCGTAATCGTGCGGGCGGGTGTTGACGACGTGCGGCTTTTTCATAAACCCGTACTCGAACCCCAATAAGATCAAGACCCCCGACGACGCCAACGCCGTCATAAAATAGTGCTGCTTGATCCGGTCCAAATCCTGCTGCCACTCCTCCGCCAAACGCCGGGTGTCGTGCGATTCGGGGAAGCAGATGGAATGCACCTTGCCCGTCCCCAGCCGCAATTGATCCGTAAACCAATCGGCCCGGTAATCCCACCACTTGCCCGAATTAAACACATAATCGTGCCCGGCGCCGGCCAGGCCAATCGTCTCCTCCACCGGACAGCCCAGGGACTCGGCAAAGAACCTCGCCTCCGGCGTGCGATTTTTGGCCCGCTGAATCAAGAGCCGCCAGAGGTCGTTCGGTATCTGATAAGCGGCGTCGCAGCGGAAGCCCCGCACGCCGCAGGACAGATACATGTCCACCACCTTCCACCAATATTCCCAGAGATTGTTCCGATCCGGCGAATGCTCGTTGTCGATTTCATTCAAATCGCCCCACACGGTGTAGCCGCCAGGCGCGTTTTCGTCTTTGCAGCCGGGATTTTTGATCGAACCGTCGGCGTTCAATTTATACCAGTTGCGGTGGTCACGGGTCAGCGGATTGTCGTAAGCGGTGTGGTTGATGACCAGATCGACCATGACCTCGGCGCCCATTTCCCGGCAATCCGAGACAAATTTCGTCAACCTGCCCTTTTGCGCCTCAAAAGAGCCAAAGGGGAAAAAGGTGGGGTTGAAGGAAAAATAATCGCGAATGGCATATAGTGAACCCGACGCGCCGGTAAGGTTGATTGGATTAATGAAAATCCAGTTAAACCCCATGTCCACCGCCCGCTCCACATGCGCCGCCCATTTGTCGCAGTCGCCCAAAAGCGACGGAAAAACGTTGTAAATGAAGGGGATGTCGCTTTTTGCTTCGCTCATGTTTTGCACCTCACTTTTTCAGAAGACCCACCTCCCGGAGCCAAGCCTTGACTTCGCGATCCGAATTTTCCGCCTCGGTTCCCTTGATCGCAATTCCCCTGGTCACGGTGGAATTGGGAAAAAGCTTCTTGAGATCGTCGACGCTACGCGACAAGCCGCTGCCGCCTTGGGTGCAGAAAGGAATGATGGTTTTACCGGCCAAGTCGTAACGTTCCAAAAAGGTGAAATATGCCATCGGCAACGTTCCCCACCAGATCGGATAACCAACCATAATGGTATCGTACTCCGCGATTTTTTCCACAGGGAAATATTCCGCCACCTCAGGGCGGGACTGCTTGTCAAGTTCCACCCGCGCCACTTCGGTTGTGGTCTTGTAATCCAGCGGATAGGCTTTTTTGGGTATTATCTGAAACATATCGCCGCCGGCAAACCCCTGGATTTTTTCCGCCAGCGTTTTGGTGTTTCCGGTCTTGCTGAAATACAGGATCAAGATTTTTTTCGCCGCGACAGTTTGCCCGGGATGGTCTTTCAGGTCAATTTCCTCCTCACCTCCCCTCACCCCAGCCATAGCCAGCAGCATCACGATCAGGATTAGCCTAAGTCCTTGCATGATAACTCCTTAGCAAAAGTACCCTGCCGCCCCTCACCCGTGAGGCGGGTCAGGGGTTTTTTTCGGCAAAAAAACGCGCCGTATCCCACCGGCGCGTAGCTTTTGCGGAAAAACCTTGCTGAATTTGCCCACGATCAGCAATTATAAATCGAAGGAAGGCATTTGCGTAACATTCATATCAGCCATCACCTTGTCGATGTTCAGGAGAATCTTGACTTGATCCCCGACTTTACCCAGACCGCGAATGGACTCGTGGTCGGAGCCGGAGCCGAAGCGGGGCGGGTCTTCGATCTGGTCGTCACGGATGTCCATGACTTCCTTAACCGTGTCGACAATCATGCCCATCCACGTCCCCGTTACGTCCACGACAATGATACAGGTCTCGGACGTGTGTTCAATTTCCTGCATGCCGAATTTGAGACGGGTATCAATTACCGGAATCACCTTGCCGCGCAGATTGATGACCCCCTTGACGAAATGCGGAGCCTGCGGCATGGGAGTGATGGGCAACAGACTGAGGATTTCCTTAACCTTGAGGATTTCCAGACCGTATTGCTCTTTATTCAGGACAAATGTAAGATATTTGCCCCCACGGGAGGTACTGCTTGTGGTTTCAGCTACGCTCATGCCGTCTCCTTTTTTATGGCTTCATCCCAACTGTCATTATGGACGATAAATCACAACTTGTCAATGCAGGTTCAAAGATCATTTTTCGTCTTATTTTCGCATATATATCGTCGGCTTCACATACTCGAACTTGTGGCTGACGCCGCTAAGACTTTCCGAATGGCCAATAAAAAGATAACCGCCCGATTCCAAATTGTCGTAATAACGGTTGATTAACGCCTCCTGGGTGGGACGGTCGAAGTAAATCATCACGTTGCGGCAGAATATGTAACTGAATTTATTTCTGAACGGCCAATCCGAAAAAAGGTTGAGGTGGCGGAAGGTGATCAGCCGCCGCAACCGCTCGCTCATCTGATAGGCCGGCTTCCCCTTTTCGTCGGTGACGTTATCCAGATATTTTTTGATCAGGGCCGGCGGAATCCCCGTCACCCGGTCCTTGGCGTAAACCCCCCGCTGTCCCGTCGCCACCACCTCGGTGTCGATATCGGTGGCGAGTAATTTTACGTCCCATTCCTCCGGACGGGTCATGAATTCCGAGATGGTCATCGCCATGGTGTAAACTTCTTCGCCGGTGGAACTTCCGGCCGACCAGCCGCGCAGGCGGATTTTACCGCCCACCTTCGGCCGCTGGGCGAATTTCGGCAGGAGCACTTGGGTCAGAAAGACGAAGTGTTCGTTTTCACGAAAGAACGAAGTCAAATTGGTCGAAATCGCGTTCATCACTTCGCGGAGCGCTTCGCCGCTGGTGTCGGTGGTCATCCACTGGAAATATTCGCGGAACCCCGACATTTTCCGCTGTCTAATCACCTTGCCGAAACGCGCCCGCACCAACTCCATCTTGTTCTTGCCAAGGTTGATGCGCGCTTTTTCATAGATGTATTTACATATCTTGCCGAACAATTCGTCGGTCAGGTCGTCTTCACGCATATACATTCTGGTACTGGGACTTTTGGGTTGAAAGGGCATGGCCATCCTATCTACACAAAATAGTAATCACCGCCCATTTGGTCATGTTTTGAGTGCCTGTACTATACCACACTTAAAAAATGATTGCAATCCCTCCCCCTCTTTGCCTGAGACATTTCCTCGATGCAACCTTTGGGGGGCGATGCCTTGGCGGAAACGGTTCACTTCTCCCGGCCGGACAAATTGACCGACAATACCGCCAAACTGCTCACCAATTCAACATTCTCCACCAGCACATTATCCGGCAGATCCAATTTCGCCGGGGCAAAGTTCCAAATCCCCTTGAGCCCCGACGCCACCATCACATCCGCCGCCGTCTGGGCCGACTGGGCCGGAACGGTGAGAATCCCCACCTTCACCCCCATGGTTTGGGCCAGGCCGGGCATTTCCTTTAGGTGGTATATTTTCCGGCCATGAATTTCCTGTCCGATTTTCGCCTCGTTCACGTCGAAAGCCGCCACGATGTTCAAGCCGCAAGTACGGAAATTGTCATAACCTATCAAAGCGTGCCCGAGACTGCCGGAACCGACCAGAAAAGCGTCGGTTTTTTCGTTCCAACCAAGGAAATTCTCAATCGCCTCAATCAAGGGCATCAGTTCGTAACCGATGCGCGGCCGGCCGGTAATGCCGGTGAGGGCGAGGTCTTTTCTGACCTGGGTGGAATCGAGGTCGAGCTCGCGGGAGATTCTGGTGCAGGAAATTTTCTGCGCCCCTTCCACCTTTAGCTGGCGAAGAAGCCGGAGGTAAGACGGCAAGCGGCGAATGCTGGGATGGGGGAATTGCCGTTTGGGTTCACTACGCATATGGAGGTAACCTCGTTGGGAAGAGTTTTCAAATACACAGGTAGGTGTCGGAATCGAGCATCCGCTCAAAATGCCGCGTCACCAACGCCGATTGCTCCAGGGTCAGCGCTCCGTTCTGCAGCGCCGTTTCGATGCGTTCGCGCATGCGCGAGTTGATCCCGTCGCGGGTGAATTGGACATAGGCCAGCACTTCCATCACCGTGTCGCCGCCAATCGTCTTGTCGATAATGTAACCCTTGTCGTTCGACGATACGTGCACCACCGTCGTGTCTCCGAAGAGGTTGTGCAGATCGCCCAAAATCTCCTGATACGCCCCGACCAGGAAAATCCCGATATAATACGCCTCGCCCTTCCGCAGAGGATGGAGGGGCAAGGTGTAACGCACATCCCGCAAATCCACGAACTGGTCCATGACCCCGTCCGAATCGCAGGTGATGTCGGCGAGAATCCCCGCCGCGGTCGGTTTTTCCTTCAGCCGGTGCAGGGGCATGGTGGGGAAGAGCTGGCGGATGGCCCAATGGTCGGGGATCGACTGGAAGACCGAGAAATTGCAGAAATAAGTCGTCGCCAGCATCGCTTCCAGGCCCGCCAGATCGTCCGGCACGTAATCGAGCTTGCGGACCAACTGCAAAATCTTGTGGCAGGCCGCCCGAAAACGCGTCTCGACCCCCGCCCGTTCCTCGAGGGTCAGCTTGCCGTGGTTGAACAAAGTCAGGGCGTCCTGCCTGGCCTGAAGGGCGTCGTGATACGCCTCCTGATAATTCTTGGCGCTGATGTGGTTGACGATTTCCTCCATGTCCAGAACCACCTGGTTGGCGTTTTTGGGAATCGGCGGCGGCGCCACGCCGTTTTCCAGGTCGGTCGACGATATCGCCTCCACCACCAAGAGGGAGTGGTGCGCGACCAGGGCCCGGCCGCTTTCGATGACGATGTTCGGATGGGGGATGTTCCCCTCCTTGCACGCCACCGCCAGGGCGTCGACGATGTCGGCCGCGTATTCGCGCGGGCCGTAGTTCGCGGAAGAGGGGAAATTGGTTTGCGAACCGTCGTAGTCGACGGCGAGGCCGCCGCCGAAGTCGACATATTTAATCTGCGCCCCCAGGCGGCAGACTTCGCGGAAAATGCAGGTCACCTCCCGGGCCGCCTGTTTGAAGCGCTGGATATCGGTGATTTGCGAGCCGATATGCACGTGCAGGAGCTGGAGCCTTTCCAGCATCCGGCGGCGGCGGAGGGTCGACAGGGCGGTGAGAATTTCGTTGGACCGCAGACCGAATTTCGATTTGTCCCCCGACGAACTTTCCCACTGTCCCCTGCCCCGGCTCGACAATTTCATCCTGATGCCCAAAAACGGTTCGACCTTGAGGGCGCGGGCGCGATCGAGGATGAGATCGAGTTCGGTGAGCTTTTCCACCACCAGGCAGACCTTGTGGCCGAGCTTTTGCGCCAGCAGGGCCGAGTCGACGTACTCCTGATCCTTGAAGCCGTTGCAGATCAGGAGGGCCTCGGGATCGCGTTGGTGGGCGATGGCGATGAGGAGTTCGGGCTTCGAGCCCGCTTCCAGGCCGTGGTGGTAAGGCGCGCCCAGGTTGACGATGTCCTCGACGATATGGCGGTGCTGGTTGACCTTGATGGGATAGACCGGGCGGAAGGCGCCGGTGTATTCATAGCTGTCGATGGCGTGCTGGAAGGCTTGGTGAATGACTTGGAAGCGTTGGCGGAGAATGTCCGTGAAGCGAATGAGGACCGGCAGTTCGAGGCCGCGCAGGCGGATTTCGTCGACGAGCGCCTTCAGGTCGACGGGGGCGCTCCCCGCGCACATGGAGACGTGGCCGTTTTCCTCGATGGCGAAGATGTCCTTGCCCCAGCGGTCGACGCCGTAGAGTTCGCCGGCGTCGTGGGGGCTCCAGCTGTCGAGGGGATTGGTTTTTTTCTTTTGCATTCTGGGCCGCTTTTCGCTCATTATTCGCGTCTCCGTGCTTGCCTGCCGGTGATCGATAGTTCCTTCCGTCGCCGTAACACCCGCCGCCCGCTTCCACCCAGGCGGAACCGGAGGTATGGAGGGGATGAAGGGTAACTAGTGAAAGTTAAGGAGTGGGGGGGAAAATGCCAGAAAAAAAACGCCGGGCGATAGAAAAACGCCCCTGCCGCCAAGTGAAATGGTTGGGGCCTGCGGCAATTCCGTCACGCGGTCAAGTGTCTTTCGCCGTCCGCTTCGGCCCCGACATAAACTCCACCGACAAAGCCAAAAGCGAATTCTCCGGCCTTACCGTATGATCGTTCTCCCGGTTGACGCAATCGAAGATGGCGTTCGCCAGCGGCACCTGGCGTTTTTTGTAGCCCAAAACTTCCTCCACCGAACGCAAAAACCAATGCGGCGACGGCGGCACCCCCATGATGTTCTTGGCGTTGTAAAAGCCTTCGGTCACGCAAAACAGCGCCTGGCCCGGCCGGAAATCGTATTCCTCCTCGTAAATGTTCGGCTTGTCGACCATGCCGAGGAAAGTCGAACCCGAGGCGGTGATGTTGTTGATTTGCCGCCGCGGCCCGCAGAGGAGCATCCCCAGCCGGCCGGCCTTGGCTATCCGCAACTTCCCCTGCTTGACGTCGATGTGAAACAGCGCCAGACTGGCCTGGTGCGCCCGGCGCCTTTCCTTTACCAGGAGATGATTCACCCCGCGCAAAACATCGCCGAGACTCTCCATCCCATGCAACGACACATGCATGAACTTCAAAATGCTCACCACCTCCATGACCGTTTTCAAACCCTGGCCGCTGCAGCAGCCGACCAGACCCAACAGGCTGCCGTCCCGCTTCGGCACAAAATCGAAAAAATCCCCGCAGGCGTCCAGGGAGCGGATGAACTCGAAGCCGAGCCGCATGTGTTTCACCTTCGGCGGCGTCCGGACCAGCATGCGGCTGGTGAGGGATTGGGCGAAGAAAATATCCCGCTCCACCCTTTCCCGGCGGTCGTTCTTGCGGATCCGTTCCAGGTACGACATTACCGACAAACTTCGCGCCAGCAGCTTGAACGCCTGGCCGGTCTCGGCCGCCTTGGTGTTCTTGCAAGTCACGGCAATCGCGCCCAGCTCCCGGTCGTGATTGAACAGCCGTTCCGTCATCACGTTCGGCACATCCTGCACCAGCGCGCCAAGTTCTTCATGCAGACTCTTCCTTTGGTTGAGAACCACCAATTCGGGAAAATAACCCTCGCCGCCGTAACCGGCGATGCGGTTCATGCGGTCGGGATAATCCTCGACCATATAAACCGCCACCGAGTCGTAGCCGAGATCGTGGAACAGCGGGGTCAGCGGTTCGAACATGCCGGGATAAAACGGTTGGCGATGTTCGAAAGTCCCCAGGGACTCCTGGATAATGGTTAGCGCATCGACCTTTTTTTTCATAACTATCCCGTCGGAAAAGTTCAACGTCGTCCCTCGGTTCCGGCACCACCACCCCGCCGTCCAAACGTCATACGGCACGAGTATACCTCATTGTATACCGTATTCCCCATATTCGGGGGAAAAATTATCCGGCGCGTTTTTGTCGCGGGGTCGACACTTGCCAATTCCAGGGGGAAACGGTAAAATCCGATTGATATTGAAGCGAATTTGTCCGGACGCCGCCGCCCCGTGCCTTGGTCCTTTTTGTTCCGCCCGGCGATCCCGTAACCCTCTACCACGCAAACAAACGACCCGCGCTGACCGCCTCGTTCAAAGGATGGGCCACATGCCAAATAAAAAGAATTCCTCCCTGTCGGAAAATTTCCAGGACCTGTGCCGGGTGCCCTCGCCCTCTTTGCATGAACGCGAAGTGGTAAAGGTGCTTGCCAAAAAAATCCGCGAAATCGGCTTCGAACCGCTGGAAGACGACGCCGCCCAGGCCCTCGGCGGCGACTGCGGCAATATCGTCGTCAAGGTGCCGGGAACCGGAAAAGGCGCCCGACTCCTCCTCAGCGCCCACGTGGACACGGTGGAAAAACTCGGCAATCCCCCGGCCAAACCGGTGGTCGAGGGCGAATGGGTGTCGAGGGAAGGCGGCGGCATACTGGGGGCGGACGACAAGTCGGCGGTCGCGGTCCTCTTAGAGGTCCTGGCTCGTTTGGCCAAGGGGGAGAAAAAACACGGCGACCTGGTGTTCGCCTTCACGGTGGCGGAAGAAATGGAATGTCTCGGCGCGTCGGAACTGGATGAAAACATTTATCTCGGACTGGACGGCGGCCTGGTCCTGGATTACTCGCGCCCTTGCGAAATCGTCGTCGCCGCCCCCACCAAGGTTTCCTTCCGGATAACCGTCCACGGCATCGCCGGCCACGCCGCTTTTCCGGAACGGAAAATCAACGCCGCCTACGTCATGGCCCAGACCCTGGCGCGTCTTCCCATGGGCCGGTTGGACGAGTTCACCACCGCCAACCTGGGAATAATGCATTCCGGCACCGCCATCAACGTCATCCCCGGCACCGCCTACGCCGAATACGAACTCCGCAGCCATAGGAAGGACGTCCTCGATTTCCATGTGAAGAGGGTCATCGGCACGATTGAGGGGGTGGTGCGGGAGAACCGCGTTTTCGCCTTGGGGCCGGGCGGTGCGGGCATAGGCGAGGATGTCCCCGGTGACGCCGACGACGCCATTCGCATTCGTTATTCCCAGGTGGACGTGGATGTCGAGGTGGGGTACGAGGGGTATAGGGTGGACTCGGGGTCGCGGCTGGTGGAGAAGGTGAAGGCGGCGGTGGCGAAGGCGGGGTTGGAGCCGGAGTTGGTGACGGCGCAGGGAGGCTCCGACGCGAACATTTTCAACCGGCGGGGCTTGGAATCGGTGGTTTTGGGTTGCGGGATGTATGGGGCGCACGGCCAGTATGAGCGGGCGAATTTGACCGACATGGCGAATTGCGTCGAGGTGGTCATGAATGTGATCACGGACAGCAAGCTGTCCTTGCGGCGAAAGGTGAAATGATGGCGGTGTTGCTTCTCGAAGTGGGTGAATTGGCGGCATGCTGTTATATTGTCACGGCGCCGGATGCGGCTCTGCATCCGGCGCCGTGCGTTGTA
>JAVBTZ010000092.1:0-5990 GCA_031555915.1 Planctomycetota bacterium | reverse complement strand
GCTTACACCTCAAGCTGTCGACTACTCCATCTTATCCCCCCTGAATACCCTCAGGTCTTCGGTCTGTAAGCGAATCTTGAAGGTTAGTATGGCCAACGTCCGATAATTTCCGAAATTCCGGCCCGCCTTTCAAAAATTTTTGCCGACTCCGCGAAAAAAAAAGGAATGCGGCTGTAGACGCCGCATTCCCCGTAAATTTTAGGTTGAAGATAAGCCTAGCTTCATTTGGTCTTGGCGTAAGGCCAAGTGCCCAACGAACCCAGCACCAACACCCGGGTATAACCCATCTTCGCCATGGTGTCGGCGGCATTGGCCGAGGGAACGCCGCTGCGGCAATAGACTATGACCGGAATGTTAAAGTTGGGAATCGCCCGGTAGACCCGCTGCGGGAACGTGGCAAAAGGATTCAACGGCACGAAAATGTCGCCAGGGATGTGGCCGTCGACATCGCGTTCCAGATCGTCCCGAACGTCAAGGACGGCGATTTGAATGCCGGAATTCATGTAACGCCACGCGTCACCAGGAGTTATAGCTACAGGAACCGGCGACGCGGCAATCGTTTCCGGCGAAATGTCCGGCGCGCCGCCGCGGGCGCCGGGAGGAGTGATGGTGGCGGTCACCGGTGCCGGGCAGGCGGCGCAATAGCCGGGATCGCTCGGATCGGCAGCCCCGCTCGGCAACATCTGGCTGACCACCCGATCATTCGTGACACCGGCGCCGTAAACCTGCGAATAAGCGGGGGAAATCACCCCGGTAGAGGGAACGCCAACATAACCGGCGGCGCCGGCACCGGGATAACCGGAGTACTGACGCGCCTGGGCCGCGACCGCCGCCGCCGCCTGAGCGTTGGCGACCGCCTGCTGGGCGGCCTGGGCCTTCGCCTCGGCGTCGGCCTGAAGAAGCTGGAGCTGCTTTTCGGCTTGAACTTGTTGGATTTTCAGCTGCTCGGCCTGCCACTGGGCTTCCTTGAGCCGATCGGCCTGAAGCTGGGCCTGTTGCGCGGCTAATTGGGCTTGCTGATACTGCGCTTGTTGCAGCTGCAATTGGTACTGGGCTTGCTGCTGGGCGGCAAGTTGCTGCGCCTGCTGTTGCGCCTGGGCCGCTTGCGCCTGCACCGCCGCTTGCGCCTGCGCGGCCGCTTGCGCTTGCGCGGCCAATTGGGCCTGGGCGTAATAGCCCTGGGAAAGGGCCGCCGCGCCTGGCAGGGCCGCCGGGGCCGCCGGGGCCGCCGGCGCGGCTACCAGTCCTGGCGGAGGACTGGTCAGGAGATCCCCTTGCGGCGTCTGCCAGAGATTGACCTTGGCGTAAATCGGCGGCAGAACATAGGCGTTCAGATTGGGGTCGTAGGTGGCGGCGGGCGTTTCACCGCTGCCGTAAGGATTCTGCAATTGCATCTGCAACTGCGGCAGGGCCGCTTCCAACGCGGCGCTGACCGAAGACACCGGCGGCGTGATGGCGCCGGCGGCGACCTGGGGAACGGTCGGGAGCGGCGCGTAGGTCGGCGTCAGCACCGGCGCGGGAGCCAACAAGGCGCCGGCAATCGGCGCGCCGGTAATCGGGGCGCCGGCAATACTGGCGGCTACGGCTTCGGCGGAATGACTGGGATCGGTCGGCGCCATGAAACCGCCGACCGGTGGAATCGCCCCCGATCCCCGCACCAAGTCGGCCGTGCTTTCGGCCGGGGCGGCCTGGCTGGTCACCCGCATGGAATTGTCGACCGCATAAGGAGCCGGCGCGTAAGGCGTGCCGTCGACCGGAGTGCCGGCGTAAGGCGCGGCGCCGTTACCTGCGGCGGTGGCGTAAGAGGGAGTGGCGGTGTAGACGCTGGTGGCGGCACTGCCATAAGAGGAAGCGGCCGGACTGGCGGCGGTGGTGGTGGTGGCGGAAGCGCCCGCCGCCGGCGTGGAATTGTTCGCGGTAAGGGACGCGGCGTAAGCGGCATAGCTAGTGGCGTCGAAATAAGGCGGGGCCTTGTCCAACCCCGAGGCCTGGTTATTGGCGGTGGGGGGGGTATATACGCGCGGCTGGGCCAGGGTGGACTGGCGCGCGGCGGTTGGGGCGGAACCGGGGGTTAGCGAGAACATGGAGGCGCTGCCGCCGCCACTCCGGTACTCGTTCGAGCCAAAGGGGGGAACGGGATTGTCGTCAAAACCGAAGGAACCGGCCGATACGGTCGGAGCGCCGTAATTGCCGTATCCTCCGTAGGTTGCATATGGTTCCTGGGCGCTCAGGCCAGAGCCGAGGAGGAGGGCCCAGGCCAGGACAGTCGCCGACAATTTGGTCACATGGGTGACGGACATGTTTATTATCTCCTATGAGTTGATTAATTTATCGAGGACACACCAATCCCGCCGCCCCTTTCCCAAGAAACGGCCGCCCCAAAAAGCACCTGAAAAAATTTTTTCTAGTAATACGCAAGAATAACACCTCCAGGTCAAATCGTCAACGGCCTATCTCCCAATTTTGCCCGGATTTCCGTGGCCAACACCCCCTGCACGACCAACTCCTCGAAGCTGGCCAAATCCGGCACCACCCGGTCGGAAAGGAACTGGACCACCCAATTCAAAGTCAAGCCCGAGACACACAACACATACGACCCGGCATGATGCGCATTCCAGATCTCTATCGCCGTACCCATGCTCGCCTCCGGCACAAAGGCAATCAACACATCGGTCTGCCCCGCCCGATCCATCAAATCAAAAAAAGCGGCGCTGGCGCGGCTGGAATCATAACTAATGCTGTCGGGGTATTCTTCCACCGGATTGAATACTTCGGAACCGGGGAAGGTTTTATGCAGTAAATCACGGATTTTATCGCGATAATCCTGGGGATGAATCGCATCCGGTAGCGAACCCTGAATTATGCCGGCAATAAAAAAGCGTAAAGGTTTGGACATGAAAATGACCTTTCGGTATAATTTGTGGGTTTTTCCAGGCTGTCCTTGGCAAAGCGTATTTGGGTAGATCATCGACGCTTATCGCCAAAAAATTAACAGCATATTCTAGAGACACCCAACTCATGACCTGTATTGCTTGCAACTAACGTCATACTTAAGGAGATAAACCCATGCCAGTCAGACCTGTAGTCCTACTTATCCGTGACGGCTGGGGATTCAACCCCAACCCCCGCGGCAACTCGGTTTGGCACGCCCAAACCCCGGTTATAGATAGTCTGAAATCCCGCTACCCCTGGAACCTCCTCGACGCCTCCGGCGAACCGGTCGGCCTGCCGGACGGTTACCAGGGGTCGTCCGAAGTCGGACACCTCAATATGGGCGCGGGACGCATCGTCATACAAGAATTGAAACGTATCGACGACGGCCTCAAGGACGGCTCCCTCTTCGCCACCGACGAATGGAAACGCCTGGTCGACAACTGGAAGAAAAATAAAAGCGCCTTCCACCTGCTCGGGCTGCTGCAAGACGAAGGCGTACACGCCCACCAGGAACACCTCTTCAAAATCATGCGCCGGGCCAGACAGGAATTCCCCGAAGGGCGCATCGTCATCCATCCCTTCCTGGACGGCCGCGACACCCCCCCGCGCTCTTCGGCCGAATATATCGCCAAACTCCAGAAAGTCATGCAGGAGGTGGGCGGCACGGTCATCGGCACCTGCATGGGTCGTTATTACGGAATGGACCGCTCCAAAAACTGGGCCCTTACGGACCAGGCCTACGCCACCATCGTCTCGGCCAAAGCCCTGAAAGGCACGGACATCATGTCCGTCGTCAACGACTCCTACGCCAAGGACAAAACCCCCGACGGCACCGAAATGGTCGACGAATACATCCCGCCCCACATCCTTGGCGATTACCAGGGAGTCAAGGACGGCGACTCCATCCTCCATACCAATTACCGTCAGGACCGCGCCATCCAACTCACCATGGCCTTCGTGGACCCGAAGTACCCGGGGAAGCTCTCCGCCAAACCGGCCGTCGCCTACGCCGGGCTCACCCGCTACTACGACTCCTTCACCCACTATATCCTGGGAGCCATGGGGGGGGACGGCGGCATGGACAAACTCCTCGGCGAAGTCGTCTCGGAAGCCGGCTTCAAGCAGCTGCGCCTGGCCGAAACGCAGAAGTTCCGCCACGTAACCTCCTTCTTCAACGGAAAATCCACCACCCCCTATCGGGATGAGGATCAAGTCGAGGTCAAAGGGCGTTTCGACCCCGCCACCTTCGCCAGCCACCCCGAGATGGAAGCCGAGTTCGTCGCGGCCGAGCTCCTCCGCCGCATCCACGACAATCCCTACAAGATGATCGTCGTCAATTTCGCCAACGGCGACATGGTCGGCCACACCGGCGACCCCATCGCCGCCGCCAAAGGGGTCGAGACCGTGGACAAGTGCCTGGGCCTGGTCGTCCCCAAGCTCCTCGAAATCGGCGCCGACATCCTCATCACCGCCGACCACGGCAATGCCGAACAAATGGTCGACTACGACACCGGCATGACCAAGACCAGCCATACCCTTTTCCCGGTCGAATGCATCTACGTGGCGGAAAACAGCTGGCAGGCCAAGCTCATCCCCCACGGCAAACTCTCCGACCTGGCCCCGACCATGCTCAAATTGATGGGAGTGAAGATACCCAAGGAAATGTCGGCAGACGTATTGATAGAGGACTAGCATGGATTTTTTCGAAGTTATCAGAAACCGCCGTTCCTGCCGGGAGTTCTCCGACGAACCGGTGGCCTCCAAGGATATCGAGACCTGTCTCGAAGCCGCCCGCTTGGCCCCCAGCGCCACCAATGCCCAGCCCTGGCGGTTTTTCGTGGCGAAAAACCCCGACCTCCGCGCCGCTTTGGCCGAAGCGGGGCACCACCAGCCATGTCTCGGTGAGGCACCGATTATAACTGTCCTCCTGGGAGACCGGGGCATTTACAAAAAGCGCCTGCGCCGCGCCAAGGAATTGGCCGACGTCGGCGCGGTCTCCCCGGAGACGCTGGCGGCGGTGGAAGAAAGATACAAGGAAAATCCCGAACGCTCCCGCGAAGCCAATGATATCTTCATTCGGGCCAACTGCATGATCGCCGGCGAGCATTATCTGTTGGCGGCAGCCGCCCTGGAACTGGGCTGCTGCTGGGTGGGTTTGTTCGACGTGCAGAAGGTGATGGCGGCATTGAAGTTGGATGAGAAGTACAATTTTCCCATCGCCCTCTTCCCCACCGGCCACCCGAAACACCCGCCGCCGCCGCCACGGCCACGCTACAGCCTGGCCGATATCGCCTGGAAAGACGAAATGGGACGGCCCTGGTTGGCCGGAAGCTGAGTATAAGTCGACTTTTTTGCCCTAAAAAAGGTTTGGGGATTTATGCAAGTAAGCACTGGCGCGACACCACTTGAAGAGAGGCGGAAAATATGGACATGAATAAGGAAGACCACGAAGACCACGAGGACAACTACTTCACCATCGTCCCCGAAGCCGGCATGTGCCTGGTCGGCGACGTTATCGTCAACCTGCGCAACGTGACGGTGATCCAGAAACGTAACGATCAGACCCTCCTCTTCCACAGCGGCGACAAGGACCCGATTGTCCTGCCGGGCGATGTGTTCGACGAAGTCAAGGAAGCGGCCTTCTCCATGGACAACCTCGACTTCGAAGACGAAAACTTTGCCTACGAAGACGCTGACGAAGACGACGAAGAGTACGATTTGGATGAAGACGAGGAAGAAGACGAAGACGACGAGGAAGACGAAGACGAAGACGAGGATGACGACGACGAGGAGCCGCCGGTCCATAAAAAACGGAAACGGTAGCCCGCATTCCCGACCCAAAAACCAATCGCACCGGACCGCATTTTGCAGCCCGGTGCGATTTTTTTTTGCCCGCCGTAGGGCGCTAATAGCGCCCTAGTGCCCCGTAAAGTCTAAATTTACGAGTGCTTTTCCGTTTTCGTGCCCTTGGTCTGCGTTGAAGCTTCTTGACAATATATTCGATATTGCCTGCGAAGCTTCGCCTTGCCCAAGGGCACGAAAACGAAAAATCACTC
>JAVBTZ010000073.1:0-16726 GCA_031555915.1 Planctomycetota bacterium | reverse complement strand
TGACGTTCGCGATAAAACCAATCACCAAGCCCACCACCAACATGACAATAATATCCCGCGCCTCAGGGCCGATTTGCGCCGTGGTGTTCGCCAACTGATCCATAGCTCCGCCTCCTATCCAGACATATTCCGCCATAAACTACTAATTGGTGTCGGCCGAAAAAAAAATTCAGCCGAAAAAACAGATTTTAACTTGCATTACGCCAGGGAGGCGGTAGAATACTGACAGTAATGGTATTGATGTACCACATTACCAAGTTAAATTCCCATTGCCTCCGCCGGGCTTTGCCGGGACAATTCAATATACCGGTACATTAGGGATTTCCCCACGGCGAAGCAGGCAAGGACGGACGGGTATGGCGGGATTATTGAATATCGGCGAAATGGGCGCTTTGGCGCTGCACACCATGTTACAGGTCGCGAAGAGGAAACGTTGCCGCCAGGACGACTGGCTTAATGTCGGCGATTTGGCGGTCGACTTGCAGGCCAGTCGGCACACCCTCCATAAGGTGACGAAAATGCTGGTCCAGGCCGGGTTTTTGGAGAGTGCCAGGGGGCCGTCGGGGGGGGTGAGGCTCCTGGCCCGGCCGGAGGACATTCGCATCATCGACATTGTCGAAGCGGTGGAGGGGCCGTTGTCCGCCAGTGGTTGCCTTTTCGAACGCCGGGTGTGCAGTCCGACTTCGCTTTGTCAATTTTGCGGCATCACGAGCGATTTGCAGGAGAAAATCTGGGAGTACTTCACCAAGACCACGCTACACGATTTGGTGGAGCGGTTGCCTAACGATCTGGCGGCGATGAAATTCGAGTGAGGATCACCGTAACAATAAAACAATAAAAAAATATCGACCCCGCGTTAACAAATCGCATTTACCCTGACATATATTAGCATGAAGCGGAGAAACCACCCTCCGCCTCGCCTGCTGCCACGGCCCACCACCGTGCGCTGGCGCAGGGCTTTACGCCCCCATCAGAGAAGAGGATAACCATGCCGAACAACGAACGCAAAATCGTCCACATCGACCCCGAAAAATGCAACGGCTGCGGCATCTGCGTCGACAGCTGCCACGAAGGCGCCATCACCCTTGTCGACGGCAAAGCCAAACTCATCTCCGACTCCTATTGCGACGGACTCGGCGACTGCCTCGCCCCCTGTCCCACCGGCGCCATCACCCTCACCGTCCGCCCCGCCGAAGCCTACGACGCCGAGGCGGTGGAACAACGCCTCAAACAATTGGCGGCTGAAAACGCCGCCGCCGCCCAAGCCGAAGCGGAAAACCCCCTGCCTTGCGGCTGCCCCGGCACGGCGGCGAAAGTCCTGAAACCTTCCCCGCAGAAACGCGCGGCCCTGGCGGCCGAACCGCTTACCTGCGGCTGTCCCGGCCAGATGGCCCGGGCGCTTCCGGCGAAGGCAAGTTGCGGCTGCGGTTGCGAAGAGGGGGAGGAGAGCTGCGGCGCCCAGGCTCAGTCGCAACTGATCAACTGGCCGGTCCAGTTGAAATTGGTCCCGCCGCATGCGCCTTACCTCAAGGGGGCGAATATCCTTCTTGCCGCCGATTGCGCCGCCGCCGCCGCGCCGGATTTCCATGAACGGTTTCTCAAGGGCCGGCCGCTCCTGCTGGCTTGCCCGAAGCTGGACGAGAACGGCCCGCAGATTGCGAAATTGACGGAAATCATCACGGCGGCGCGGCCGGCCTCGCTTACGGTGCTGCGGATGGAGGTGCCGTGCTGCGGCGGGCTGGTGCGGGTGGCCAAGGAAGCGGTGGATCGCTCGGGACTGAAAGTGCCGCTCAGCGTGGTAACCTTGTCGGCCGAAGGGGAGGTGCTGGTGTAGACCCCTAGTCTGAAGTTCGGGGACACGATCGAATGGCGCTGAAATAAGGTTAATTCTTTGCGAGGCGGTGATTTAAAATAATTTTTTACCACAGAGAACACAGAGACCACAGAGAACCACCTTAAACTACGGATGGAAGTTAATCCTGAATTCCATTTTTATAAATAGTTTTAAAGCCCGGGGCTATACGTCATTCCGCAGTTAAGAGTGGTTCTCTGTGGTCTCTGTGTTCTCTGTGGTGAAAAATTATTTTAAATCATCACCTCGCAAAAGGTTACCCTTATTTCAGCGCCATTCGGGACACGTTACGAAATTACTCAAACCGCCGAGTATACCGCTATATGAAAAACGTCGAACCAACCGCTGAAATCACCCATCCCTGCAAAAGGGAGAAGCATAAGGAGAACTCCACCATGTTCTGTTATCAGTGTGAACAAACCGCCATGGGGACCGGCTGCAGCAAGCAACGCGGCATCTGCGGCAAAACCGCCGAAACGGCCGACCTGCAGGACCTCCTCGTCACCACCGCCTGCGGCGTCAGCGCCTACGCCCACCGGCTGGCGAAGCTCGGCTACGACGACCCCGAAGCCGGCCCCTACGTCGTCCAGGCCCTCTTCACCACCGTCACCAACGTCAACTTCACCCCCGAAGACATCGCCAAATGGATCCAGAAAGGCCTCGCCATCCGCACCCGCCTGGCCGGCAAATTCCAGTCCCTGTCCGGCGACAGCAAGCACCTCCCCCCCGCCGCCACCATCGAGCAAATGAACGACATCCCAGGCATGCAGGAACAAGCCCACGCCTTCGGCATCGAAGCCCGGCACCAGCGCCTCGGCGACGACAAGGCCGGCGTCCTCGACCTCATCCTCTTCGGGCTGAAAGGCGCCGCCGCCTACGCCGACCACGCCCTCCGCCTGGGGAAGGAAGACCAGAACCTCTATCGGCAATTCTTCGAAATCCTCGACTTCATCGCCGCCGAACCAAGCAACATGGACCAACTCCTGGAATACGCCCTGAAGGCCGGCGACGTCAACCTGCACACCATGCAGCTCCTCGACGCCGCCAACACCGGAAAGTTCGGCCATCCCGAACCCACCCAAGTCCGCATCACCCCCATACCCGGCAAATGCATCCTGATTTCCGGCCACGACCTCCTCGACCTCCACGACCTCCTCGTCGCCACCGCGGGGAAAGGCATCAACATCTACACCCACGGCGAAATGCTGCCCACCAACGCCTACCCCGGCCTGAAGAAATTCCCCCATCTCGTCGGCAACTACGGCGGCGCCTGGCAGGAACAGCAGAAGGAGTTCGACGACTTCCCCGGGCCCATCCTCCTCACCACCAACTGCCTCATGCCGCCCAAGCCCTCCTACATCGACCGGGTCTACACCACCGGCCTCGTCAGCTACCCCGGCGTCAAACACCTCGCCAACGGCAAATTCGCCCCGCTGATCGACGCCGCCCTCGCCCTCCCCGGTTTCACCAAGGCGGAAGCGGAAAAACGCATCCCCATCGGCTTCGCCCGCCAAACCGTCGGCAGCGTCGCCGACCAGGTCATCGCCGCCATCAAGGCCGGCGACGTCAAGCACGTCTACCTCATCGGCGGCTGCGACGGCGCCAAACCCGGCCGCAACTACTACACCGAATTCGCCGAAAAAACCCCCAAGGACACCCTCATCCTCACCCTCGCCTGCGGCAAATACCGTTTCAACAAGCTCGACCTCGGCGCCATCGGCCCCTTCCCCCGCGTCCTCGACATGGGGCAATGCAACGACTCCTACTCCGCCATCCAAGTCGCCAGCGCCCTCGCCAAGGCGGTCGGCTGCGGCGTAAACGATCTGCCCCTCTCCCTCATCCTCTCCTGGTACGAGCAAAAAGCGGTGGCGGTCCTGCTTACGCTCCTCAGCCTGGGAATCAAGAACATCCGTATCGGCCCCTCCCTCCCCGCCTTCGTGACGCCGGCTGTCCTGAAGGTGCTGCACGACAAATTCGGCCTCACCCCCATCTCCACCCCCGACCAGGATTTGGCCGCGACCCGGGCGGCGGTTTAGAGCGGTTCTAACTTTGCCTTGGCAACCGCCGGGCAGTGTTTTTGACCCTTTTATCGTTATATTTTGCCGCCAACGCGGATCCCTATGGGGATCCGCGTTTTGCTTGCCGGGTTCCCGGCGAAGGAAATAATAAGGTTGAAATTCCCGAAACACCCACTACAATAACAAGGAAATATTTGCTTAATTATCCCGGCCTTCTCAGTCCCTATTACCGTGTCTGCGTAGACAAACCGGTTTTCGCAACCGGCGGTTAAATATTATTTAACTGAAGTTTTGCCAAGCGACGATTTAACCGCCAATCGTCACTTGGCAAAATCGTTTTAGCCCGAATTTCCGGGGTTTTTGACTGTGCAAAATCGCCATTCGGCGGTTTGAATGGTGATTTCGCAAAAATCCGGTTTTAAAGGGAACGATGTTCGGTCAAACGGCTTCAATCAGCTTTTTTACGGCTTTCGTGGCAATATACTAGACCCGTCATCCTGGAGGAACAAGCATGGACTGGAAGCAGATTTACAAGGATAAACTCACCACAGCGGCGGAAGCGGTAAAATTGATCAAGTCCGGCGACCGCGTCGCCATCGGCCACGCCGTCGGCGAACCCAGCCACCTCGTCGACGCCATGGTCGCCAATTGCATGAACTACAACAACGTCGAACTCACCCACATGGTCGACATGGGAAAATGCGAATACGCGAAACCGGGCATGGAACCGCATTTCAAGGTCAATTCCACCTTCGTCGGCGGCAACACCCGGGGCACCATCCAAGCCGGCTGCGGCGACCTCACCCCCTGCTACTTCTCGCAAATCCCCAACCTCTTCCACCGCACCATGCCCCTGGACGTGGCCGTAATCAGCGTCAGCCCGCCGGATGAACACGGCTACTGCTCCTGCGGCGTTTCCGTCGACTACACGGTAATCGCGGCCCGCCGCGCCAAAACCGTCATCTGCCAGGTGAACAAACGCATGCCCCGCACCCTCGGCGACACCTTCGTGCACGTCTCGCAGATGACCGCCATCGTCGAACACGACGCGCAAATCATCCAGCTCCCGCCGCCGAAAATCACCGACGTCGAAAAAGCCATCGGCGAAAACTGCGCCAAACTCATCAAGGACGGCGACTGCCTGCAACTCGGCATCGGCGCCATCCCCGACGCCGTCCTCCTGTTCATGAAGGACAAAAAGGACCTGGGCATCCACACCGAAATGTTCTCGGACGGCGTGGTGGACCTGGTCGAGGCCGGGGTCGTCAACCATTCGAAAAAGAACTTCCATCCCGGCAAGGCCGTCGCCACCTTCTTGATGGGGACCGACCGGCTCTACGAGTACGTCAACGACAACCCGGCCGTCAACATGTTCCCCTCCACCTACGTGAACGACCCCTACGTGGCGGGGCAAAACGACAACCTGGTGTCGGTGAACTCCTGCGTGCAGGTGGACATTCTGGGGCAGGTCTGCTCGGAAACGGTCGGCACCCGGCAGATCTCCGCCGTCGGGGGACAGGTGGACTTCATCCGCGCCGCCGCCTTGTCCAAGGGCGGGCGCTCGATCATCGCCTTCGGTTCGACCGCCGCCGGCGGCAAGATTTCGAAGATCGTCCCCTTCCTCGACCAGGGCGCCGTCGTCACCACCAACCGCTGCGACGTCGAATACATCATCACCGAATACGGCATCGCCAACCTCAGGTACCGCACCATGCGCGACCGCGCCCGCATGCTTATCGACATCGCCCACCCGAATTTCCGCGATGAACTGAAGGAAGCCTTCGCCAAGCGCTTCAACTGCAAGTATTGATTTCCGCCACTCCCCACATCACGGTGTTCGTCGTAATTTTTGGGCGCCACCATTTTTACCTGGAGAAGATAATGGATTTTGAACTGTCGAAAGAACACGAAATGGCGCGGCAACTGTTCCGCGAATTCGCGGAAGCGGAAGTCAAGCCGCTGGCGCAGGAGCTGGACGAAGAGGAACGCTTCCCCCATGAAACCGTGGCCAAGATGGCCAAGTACGGCTTCATGGGCATCCCCTTCGCGAAAGACCTCGGCGGTCAAGGCTGCGACACCCTCACCTACGCGATGTGCGTCGAAGAACTGTCCCGCGTCTGCGGCACCACCGGCGTCGTCGTCTCCGCCCACACTTCGCTCGGCTGCGAACCCATCAACAAGCACGGCACCGACGACCAGAAAAAGAAATACCTCGTCCCCATGGCCCGCGGCGAAAAACTCGGCGCCTTCGGCCTCACCGAACCCGGCGCCGGCACCGACGCCTCCGGCCAGCAAACCAAGGCCGTCCTCCAGGGCGACAAATACATCCTGAACGGCACCAAAATTTTCATCACCAACGGCGGCGTAGCCGACACCTATATCATCTTCGCCATGACCGACAAGTCGAAAGGCAACAAAGGCATCTCCGCCTTCATCGTCGAGAAGGACTACCCCGGTTTCTCGATTGGCAAGAAGGAAGCCAAGATGGGCATCCGCGGTTCCGCCACCACCGAACTGGTGTTCGAAAATTGCGAAGTCCCCAAGGAAAACCTGCTGGGGCAAGAGGGGAAGGGCTTCGGCATCGCCATGCTGACCCTGGACGGCGGCCGGGTCGGGATCGCCTCGCAGGCCCTCGGCATCGCCCAGGGCGCCTTCGATGAAACGGTCGCCTACGTGAAGGAACGGAAACAATTCGGGAAACCCATCGCCGCCTTCCAGAACACCCAGTTCCAGATGGCCGACCTGAAGGCCCGCATCGAAGCGGCCCGCCACCTGGTCTACGCCTCCGCCCTGGCGAAGGACACCAAGAAGAAATACTCCCTCGAATCGGCGATGGCCAAGCTGTTCGCGGCCGAGACCGCCATGGCCGTCACGACGAAGTGCGTGCAACTCTTCGGCGGCTACGGCTACACCCGCGACTATCCGGTCGAACGCATGATGCGGGACGCGAAGATCACGGAAATCTACGAAGGCACCTCGGAAGTGCAGCGCATGGTCATCGCGGCGTCGGTGCTGTAATAACTGAAGTTTTCGAAATCACCATTCAAAACCGCCGAATGGCGATTTGGAAAAATCGGCAATCCGTGAAATTCAAACAAAAATGATTTTTACGAAGCGGCGATTGGCGGTTTAATCGCGGCTTTGCAAAACTTCAGTAAACAAGACAGGAGTTTTCCGCATGAACGTCATCGTTTCCATAAAGCAGGTCCCCAACACCAACGAGGTCAAACTGAACCCGGAAACAGGCACCCTCATCCGTGACGGCGTCCCTTCCATCATCAACCCCGACGACAAGGCCGGCCTCGAAGCCGCCCTCCGCCTGAAGGACCAATACGGCGCCCACGTGCGGGTCATCTCCATGGGTCCGCCGCAGGCCGACGCCGCCCTCCGCGAAGCCCTCGCCATGGGCGCGGACGACGCCGTCCTCGTCACCGACCGCGCCTTCGGCGGCGCCGACACCTGGGCCACCTCCTCCACCCTCGCCTCGGCCATCAGGAAATTCCCCTACGACCTGATCATCACCGGCCGCCAGGCGATTGACGGCGACACCGCGCAAGTCGGCCCGCAGATCGCCGAACACCTCAAGCTACCGAACATCAGCTATGCCGAAGAAATCCAGGTAAAGGACGGCTACATCACGGTGAAGCGCCAATACGAAGACCGCTACCACATGATTCGGGCCAAACTCCCCTGCCTCATCACCGCCCTCGCGGAATTGAACAAGCCCCGCTACATGACCCCGGGCCGCATCTTCGACAGCTACCGGACGATGAAAGTCACCACCCTCACCCGCCCCGACCTGGACGTCGCCGACTCCAATATCGGCCTGAAGGGATCGCCAACCCGGGTCTTCCGCTCCTTCACCAAGGGGGTCAAAGGCAAGGGCACGGTCGTGACCATGGATCCGCAGGAATCGGCGAACTGGCTGGTCGACCGGCTTACGGAAAAGTTCATTCTGTAACAACGTTCGGTTGAGACGAAAACATTGACTCACTAAAAGGAATGCTTCCTATGAATATTCAGGATTATAAAGGCGTATTCGTCTTTGTCGAACAACTGGAAGGCCGCCCCATGGGCGTCGGCTACGAATTGGTGGGGAAGGGCAAGGTTCTCGCCAAGGAGCGGAACAGCGAAGTCACGGCGGTAATCCTCGGCCACAAGCTGGCCGCCGCCGCCCAGAAAATGGCCGAATACGGCGCGGACAAGGTCATCGTCGTCGACGACCCCGCGCTCGAAACGTACATGACCGAACCCTACACCCACGCCCTCACGGAAGTGGTCGTCGCCAAGAAACCGGAAATCGTCCTCTACGGCGCGACCGCCATCGGCCGCGACATGGCGCCGCGCGTTTCCGCCCGGGTGCACACCGGCCTCACCGCCGACTGCACCGGCCTGGACATATCCGGCGCCGACAATCCCCTCGGGGCCGGCCACCTGATGATGACCCGTCCCGCTTTCGGCGGCAACATCATGGCGACGATTCTTTGCCCCGAGTTCCGGCCGCAAATGGCGACGGTGCGCCCGGGCGTGATGCAGCGGCAGAACGCGGTCGCGGGGGCGAAGTGCCCCATCGAGGAGTTCAAGGTCCCGGGTCTCGCCGAGCGGAAGAATGTGGAAGTCCTCGACGTCATCAAGAAGGTGATTGAGCGGATGGACGTGATGGACGCGAAGATTCTGGTCTCGGGCGGCCGCGGCATGGGCGCCCCGGAGAACTTCAAGATTTTGGAGGAACTGGCGGCGGAGTTCCCCAACGCCACGATTTCGTCGTCCCGCGCCGCCGTGGACGCCGGCTGGCAGCCGAAGGATCGTCAGGTCGGGCAGACCGGTAAAACCGTGCGTCCGAACCTCTACCTGGCTTGCGGGATTTCCGGGGCGATTCAGCATTTGGCGGGGATGGAGGAGTCGGAGATCATCATCGCCATCAACAAGGACCCGGGGGCGCCGATCTTTGAAGTGGCGGACTACGGCGTGGTCGGGGACGCCTTGAAGATTGTTCCCCTGCTCACGGAAGCGGTGAAGCGGGCGAAGGCGAAGAAGGAGTAGGAGCAGGGAGCGGTTCAAGTTCGGATATGTTTGCGAAACCGGTTTCGGCTTGGGCCGGGACCGGTTTTTTATTGCGGGATTGAAGGTGTTTGCCGCGACAGGTATAATTAAAGCCGGTTGCCACGTTTTGGGGAGATTGCCCAACCGCGAAAGGAGGGCAGATGATTGTCACGCTATCCGAATTTAAATCCGAACTCGAGCATTACCTGGATTTGGTGGGGGAAGAGGAAATCGTCATCACCAAAGATGGGCGAAGCATTGCCCGGCTCACGCCGCCGCCAAAGGATAAATTAGCGCTTCTCAATTCGCTGTGTGGCATTATACCTTCTACAGCCAACGAGGAAGAAGCCCGCAACGAAAGGCTCGCCAGGTATGAAGCTGGTCTTTGACACCAACGTCATCGTGGACGTACTGGCAGGGCGGGAGCCGTTTGCCAAAGCAGCTAAAATGGCAATGGCGGTGGTTGCCGGAAGCGAACACACCGGAGCCATGACCGCGAACACCGTGACCGATATCTATTACCTTCTCAGGAAACATCAGTCCGATAGGGAGGCTTTGAAAACTTCTCTATTGGATATAATGGATTATTTGGAGGTTTTGGACACTACCCGCGATCTCTGTCTGCTAGCTTTTCATTCCCCGATCGACGACTTTGAGGATGCCCTGTTAGCCGAATCCGCCCGGCATTGGTCGGCTAATTACATCGTTACCCGCAATGTCCGCGATTTCGCCGCATCGCCAATTGCAGCGATCCATCCCGACGAACTTCTTCGTCGAGTTTAGTATTGTCTTCGTAAATTTTATCGGCAGAGACCTGTGCAGAAAGCATCCGCCAAATGGACCCCAAACCCCCGACCCCCATCGAAACCCTCTCCCTGTGGGGACTGGCCGCCAAAGGCGGCAGCGATTGGCTGGACTGCCTCCGCCCCGCCCTACGCGCGCGGAAAAATTTGCTGGCCCTGGGCTTGATAATAGAAAAAAAGGAAAGCCGCACCGCCGGCAAGCGGTCCGTAAAAGCCACCAAAATCAGCCTCGCCGACCCCGGCTGGCAATGGCTGGAGCAGCACGCCGGCGAAGCCATCGCCGCCCGTTCCCCCGCCGGCACGGAAGTCCTGGGCAATCTGCTGAAAGTTTTGTCGCACTATTTGCAAGCGCGGGAGCTGCCCCTAAAGGAACTCTGGCAGGCGCCCCCGGCCAAACCCGGGCCGACAAACACCGAGTCCCTTTCCGCAACCCCGGCCTTGACCGGGCCGGAACTCCGGCACGAAATGCTCCAGTCCGTCCGCCGCCTGGCCGACTCCTCGGGACGCGTCCGCCTGGCCGACCTGCGTGCGGCTCTTCGGGCAACGCTTCCGGCCGAGTTCTACAGCGCTTTGTTATCCTTGCAAAAACATGGCAAATTGGTTTTGTATCCTCTGGATAATCCGGAGGAAATCACGCCGGCGGACCGCCAGGCGGCCTTGGACATCGCCGGCTATGCCGTGCATGTGGCGTATTTAGTGTGAAAGGCCGGTGTCATGGATCTGCCATTGCAGGCGCTTGCCGCCGCCAACTTCGACAGCGTCAAACGCCTGGCCGAAGTCTGGAAAAACGACCCCTCCGACATCCCCGCCCTTAACGAACGCGTCCGGCAACGGCTGTTCCGCGAAGTCGACGCCCTCATGGACGGTTCCGGCCAAAGTTCCCCGCTGGGACTGGTCCTCACCGGCGCCGGCGGCGTGGGGAAAACCCACCTCCTCTCCATCCTCCGCCAGCACACCAACGCAAAAGGCGGCTACTTCGTCATGGTCAACATGACCGGCGCCAACGATTTCTGGCCGGCGCTTCTCCGTGGCATGGTCGAGTCCCTGCACTGCCCCGACGCCAACGGCCACCCGCAACACCTCTCCCTCTCCGACGCCATCATCCGCGAAAGCGGCGGCCGCGGCTTCCCCGACGGCATCGACGCCTATTTCCGCGAAGACCTCCGCCACCTGGTCCGTAAAGTTCTGGACGATCTCCACGGCCGCCATACCTGGGAAGTGGGGGCCTATGCCGATACCATTCGCGCGGTTCTGCTGCTGGCTTCCGGCGACCGAGGCGTCTCCGACTGTTGCCGCCGCTGGCTGCAGGGAAAACCGCTCGCCAACGAGGAAGGACGGACCTTCGGCTTTGACAACAACCAGGCCGAGCCGCAAAACGCGGCGGCCGGGCTGTCCTGGCTGTTCGCCCTCGGGGGAAACGGCACCGTGATCGCCCTGGACCAACTCGACGCCCTCGCCGAACGCCGTCTCGCCCTCGCCGGCCTGGGAAGCGCCTCCGAAGCCAGCCACGCCGCCGGACGCATCATCGCGGAAACGGCTGAAGGACTGTCCGCCCTCATCGACCTCACCCGCCGCACCCTGGTGGTGGTGTCCTGCCTGGCCAGCACCTGGAGCGCTTTCAACCAATTCAGCTTCCGGCCCTTTCTGGAACGTTTCGACGCGGCCATCCCCCTGCTGCCCGTGCGGGAGCCGGACCAGGCCCGGGCTTTGGTGGCGGCGCGGATGCAGGCGGCTGCGGCCGCGGTCGGCTACCAGCCGCCCTATCCCACCTGGCCGTTTCGACCCGAAGCTTTCGCGGATATTCAGCTGTTTCCCCGTTATATCCTGCAACTTTGCCGGCGGCATATCCAGCGTTGCCTGGCCGAGAACCGGGTGGAAGAGACCGACTGCCTGACCGACGGTTTTCATGATAAGGATAAAGGGGAAGGAACCAAGGCGGAAAAACCGGCAACGGCCGGCGAGGTCGAGGAGGCGGGGGACGTGGCCGAAGCGGCAGCGGAGGCAATCTCCCCTTCCGCCGCTACCCACGACGATGCCGACGCCGAACCGGTGGAGGTAATGGCGGAGATTCCCCCGGCCCAGGAAACGCACCCCCTCACCGCCCGTTATCTGCAACTGCGGGCCGAAGTACGCCCCGGCGACGCCAGGGATAAAAGCCGCGAAGACGAATTCTGGCTGCCCGCCCTGGCCGCCTTTGCCCGCGCCGTCGCTGCCGAACCTGCCGCCCATGTCCCGGGCCGGTCGCTTGACGTCACGGTTTCCGGCAACCTTGACCACGGGAGCGCCCCCAGGTTCCACGTTCTCCTCCGCCGGCGGCAGGGAGAGGGAAACGGCGGCGAACGCCGGCTCTACTTGCGGGCCATTCTTCAGGACAGTATCCTAGCCTTCAGAACCCGCCTGAAAGAATTCATGGAAGAGCCTGAAACCGCCCCGACCGCCGCCACCTGCCGCCACGTCGTGCTTTTTCCGGAAAAAAGGCCGCCCCTCGGTAAAACCCGGCCGCGCTACCGCAAGGATTTCGAACGCGAGGGCGCCCTGGTTTTCCCCAAGGATGAGGAGATCCGCTCCCTCGCCGCCCTGGCGGCGCTGGAAAGGGAAGGTCCCGAGGCGTGGATGGAATGGTTGGGGGAGTATCGGCCGCTACGGGAAATCCGTTTTCTTGACCAGGAATTGGCGTGGCTGTTCGGGGAAAACGGGGAGAGGTAGTCCACTATAAAGGAAGCGCAGAATGTCCAGTCAATCCGATAAAGCCGTCGCCGGCGCGGCAAAACGCTCCAAACGATTCCTTAGCGAGGCGACGACTTACTCCGACCAGGTCTCCTTCATCATCAAGCATCGCGCCAAAGCCGATCATCACGACGATTACGAAGCCTGGCTCCGTAAAGCCATCGAGGCCGTCTCCCGCTTCAAGGGACACCTGGGCAGCCACATCGTCCGCCCGCCCGCCGGCGGGCATCAGTACGAAATCGCCGCCCGCTTCGCCAGCCGCGAAGACGCGGAAAATTGGATTCACTCCGACACCCGCCAAACCCTTATCGAAGAATTGAAGCAGCACCTCGAAGAACCGGAAAAACTCGACATCGCCAGCGGCGTCGACTATTGGTTCACCTCGGTCACCGAAGGCAACCGCCCGCCCCGCCGCTGGAAGCAGTGGTTGGCGACCGTTTCGGTGATTTGGCCGTTGTCGATGGCTCTCCCCTGGCTTTTGGGGCATGTTATTGAAGTGGTCCCGTTTTTGGGGACTTTTGGCTTGCGGCAGCTTATCCAGTCGATGTGCATGGTGGGGCTCTTGATGTATGTTTTTATGCCGCCTTACGCCCGGCGGATTGCCAAGTGGTTGTCGAAATGAACCGCAGGACAGCTCTAAAAATGCGGTTTATTTCCCCCATAAACGCACCGGCTTGGAACCAGGGTAATAGAGGGCGAGAATATCCAAAAAATTGTACCGGAGCTTGTCCGCCGCATAGGACGCGCCATACTGGCACAACCCCACCCCATGCCCCCAACCCAAGCCGCTGAAAGTTATATTCGCCTCGTCCCCGCCTGAAATCACCATGTAGGTGCTGGCAATGTTCTTCCTGTCCGCCCCCATCGCCAGACGGAATTCGTTCGCCGGTATCCGCACCGTCAGCCCCCGCCCGCCCGCCATCGTCACCTCCACCGTCACCACCCGGCCCAAATTGCCGCCCAGTGGGGTTCCATACGGGTCAAGCCCCTGAATCATGCGGATCTCGCCGCCCTGCCGCAAAACCCCGGCCGCCCGCAAGCGCTGGGCAATCTCCTGCCGGGTATACGCCACCGACCACGGAGTCGGCTTGTTGCCCCGGTCGGAACAACGCGGACAACGCACCCCCGACAAGGCCAAAATCGGCGTCTTGGTAAATACCCAACGCGCATCGGCGGTAAAACCGCCGCATTCGGAATGGAAAAAAGTCTTCACCAGAGCGTTCTTCTCCACCACCACAATCCCCGCCGTCGAATCCACCGCCCGCCGCACCTGCGGCTCCACCGCCAAACTCGGCCGCCATACCTGCGAACGCGTGCTGGCATGGACGTCGTATTCTTCGTTCCGGCGGCTCTTCACCTCGAAATAGGCAAAAGTGCGGCTCGCCACCGCCTGCGCCCGCAAAGCCTCCAACGGCCAACTGGTCGGCACTTCGCCAGCCACCACCCCATAAAGGTATTCCTCAATCGGCAGGCGGGCAAGTACGCGAACCTTCGGGTATTTCTTGTTGTTTTCAATGATGTGGGTGCCGTATATCTCGATTTCGTGGGGAATGGATACCGTGGTCTGATCGTTTCCGCTACGCCAGGTCAGACGGAGCGGCTGTGAATCAAGGTTCTTCATCCGCACCCGCACGTACAATTCCGCCCCGACCCTAATCCCCTGGCCGGTCGGCGTCACCTCCACCGCCACCGATTGGGTAAAATCACCCGACTGCTTCTGCATCTGCATGGTCACCGCTTCCATCCGCACCCGGCCGTTAATGGTGAGAATGGCCTGGTCCAGGGCGTCGGCGACCAATACCCGCACCTCCGGCTGGCCGGTGCTGCTGCTGCCGGGCATATTGGCGGCCAGCAATTCGCCGCTGGCGCCAGGCAGGCGCAAATCGGGGGCATCCTCAAAGGCAATGTGATAGAAACCAAAGGCCAAGGCGGCCAGGAAGATGAGTTTTAACAACCAACGCAACATGAAGGCACCCTCATTCCAAAGACCAGAGGCGCTTGGGCGGTAAGCAAATTTTCCTAGGTTAGGCTTTTTTTGTCAGTATAGATGTTTGTTGCTATCGCGGAAGCGTTCCTCTTCGGAAAAAATGCAGCCGCAATATTGCTGCTTGTAAATCCCCCGCATTTTTTTTTCGTCAGGCAGGATTTTTCGCCAGTCGGCCAAAAAAAATTCGACCCCATACTCCCGCCCCGCCGCACGACCCACTTCGATAAGCAAATCCCGATCCTGCTCCCGACTGGATAAAAGAGTCGAAGAAAAATAGGGTAAATTTTTCTCCCGCGCCTTTCTGGCCGTTTCTCCCAAGCGCAGGCGGTAACAACGGCGGCAGCGGTCACGGCGATTTACCGCATCCTTCGCCACCTTGTCAAGATAAAACTCCAAACCATAGGTCTCATCAATTTCCGCTGTAAGCCGTTCCCTTTCAAGATAAACTTTCAGGGCCTTTACCCGCCGACGGAACTCCAATAAGGGATGGATGTTAGGATTATAAAAAAATATCCCCGCCAGGGCCGGGATTTCCCCCCCCTCCGCCAGGCGAAACCGGGAAGCCTCAGCCGCCGCGAAACAGGGCGCACAACAAACATGTAAAAGAAATTCGTTTTTTTCGCTCAAGTTCCCCGCCCTCCGTCCGATAATATTATTATCAACCCATTTTATCCGTCTTTGCCCCAGAACCAATCCTCTTACCTCACAAAAAAATAAAAAAAAAGAAATTGGCGCGAGGGGGGGATCGAAGTCGGCGACAGGTCTTTGATGTAATAGAAGTGATAAAAATTACTCCTTCTCCCAACCCCCGGCTGGAACTCCTCCTCCTTCCCTAACCGGGGGTGGCTTTAAAATAAAAGTGGTTGCAGGCAGATAAAAGCATCTCTTCTCCAGACCCATCCCCGAGGGCCTCCCCCCAGGCCCTGGCGGTTCAACCCCTCCCCCGGTTGAACCGCTTTTTTTTTGGGTGGGGGGAATTATATTGGCGGCGGATTGAAATTGGGAAAAGTTTATTTACCCCCAGAGACACAAAGAACACAGAGAACCGCATTTTTCCTTAAGGCGCTTCTAAAAATGCGGTTCTCTGTGTCCTTTGTGTCTCTGGGGTTAAATTCACCTTTTCAATAAGTCTGCATGCGGCATTTGTGCCTGGGCGATCATCCGGCCAGTACTTTTACTAAAAAACGCCGCTCCCGCGGCCCGTCGAATTCACAGAAATAGACCCCTTGCCAGCGACCCAACCGGAGCTTTCCCCCCTCGATGATCAGCGTTTTACCGACCCCAACACAACTTGATTTCAGGTGCGCGGCTGAATTGCCTTCGCTATGTCTGAACTCGGCCCGATCGGGAAAAGCTTTGTCCAAACCCAATAACAGGTCGGTCACTACATCGGGATCCGCATTCTCGTTGACAGTAATCCCCGCCGTCGTATGGGGACAATACACCACCGCCAAACCATCCTCTACCCCTGCCTCCCGCACCGCCTCAGCTACCTGCCTGGTTATCATATACATTCCGCGTTTACCGGTGGTTAGGTTAAATTCGGCCAAACTCATCTTTGTTCCTCCTGAAAAGCAAAAAAAAGCGCCCACTCCGAAGAGTGAGCGCTCATATCCTTTTCGCAACCACTACTCCTTATCACATCAACTCATATTAGTTGATGGGACGATACTGCTGGGAGTAAGCATTGCTCTGGAGACGCCATACCATGGTCGCGGGCTGTTTCAGGACGCGGCGGGTGATGGTGTCCTTCTTCTCGGGAATGGCCTGGCTGGTGTAGCTGGGAGCCTTGGTTTCGACCATGACCGGAATCTGCTGGGTGGTGGCGGGAACAGTCTGCCATTCGGTACGGGCCGGGGTGGCGACGACCTGCTGGGTGTAGGTGCTCTGCTTCGGCGGAACCTTCACTTCGCGGACCTGGGCCGGACGGACGACCTTGCGGACCATGACGGTCTGTTTCTTGGGGGGAACCGGGGTGCGACGTTCTTGGGCGTCGGACACGAGTTCCTTGGTGATGACATCGCGGTACTTGGCGGGAGTTTCGCAGACGGTCCAGCAAAGGTTGTTGTTGCCGTCATCGCAGGCTACGCGCTGGAAGGCTTTGCGGGCGGGTTCAACAACGATGCGCTTGGGGACGTCACGGAACTGCGCGGGAATGACGGTGATCTGGTCGTAAGCCGGGCTGACTTCGACTTCCATCGGGACGTCATTGAACTGCGGGGGAACGACTTCAAGAACGGTGTACTCTTCCTGCGAAGTGTACGGGACCTGCCGGGGCTGGAGCTGGGCAGGAATC
>JAVBTZ010000021.1:0-4414 GCA_031555915.1 Planctomycetota bacterium | reverse complement strand
TAAAAATAGCTATTTTGCCCGCAGACGAGGAAGGGCGTAGCGGCAGCGTTTTGTAACACGCGGTGGTGGTTTGTGTTACAAAACGCGAGAGCGAAGCCCAGACGAAGTATCCGGGCAAAAGAGCATTTTTAGAGCTGCCCTTCAGGATAATTTCGCCGGCTCCCCCACCCGCCCCAACAACCGCAGCAGCCCCTCCAATATCACCAAGGGATGCGGCGGACAGCCGGGGATATACAGGTCGACCGGAAACATTTCGTCAAGACGCCCCCGCCCCTCGCGGTTACTGGCGTAAATTCCCCCGGAAACGGCGCAGGCCCCCACCGCAATCACCACCCGGGGAGTCGGCACGGCGGCGCAAGTTTTTTCCAGGGCCAATTTCATGTGGTCCGTCACCGGCCCCGTGACCAGAATCCCGTCCGCGTGTTTCGGCGACGCCACGAAGGAAATCCCGAACCGGCCCATGTCCCAGGCGAGGGTGCCCAGCACATTGCAGTCGGCTTCGCAAGCGTTGCAGCCGCCGGCGGAAACCTGCCGCAACTTCAAGGATTTCCCAAACACCCGCCGGATCATGGCCAGGCGTTCGCTCTTTTCCGGGCTAAGCGCCTCCGCGTTTGCAGCTTGGTTTTCCCCGCCCTTGCCGGCGACCTTCAAGCCCGGCCGGCTGAACCGGGCCATGGCGTACTTCCGGGAAAATTCCACCCCGGCCGCCGCGCATTCCCCGCAGAAAATGCAACGCCCCATATCCAGCGCCGCCCCGCCTTTCGCCGCCGCCACCGCCCCGGTCGGGCACAGAGCCGCCGCTTCCGCCGCCCGCATCGCTCCCACCAGCGGTTCCCCCCGCCAACGTTCCGGCAATTCCGGCGCCGGTCCGTCGGGATAGCTCATGGTGCGGTATTTCTGCCGGATGCGTTCGCCGATAATCCCCATCGTTCCTCACCTTTTTTCGTTTTCTATAAGAAATAACGCTCTATTTCCTGCGGCCTGTCCACCAGCGCCTCCGCCCCCGCTTCGCGAAGTTCCGCCGCCGGCCTGAATCCCCACGTCACCCCCACCGTAAACATCCCCGCCGCCAGGCCGGTCATCATGTCGATGTCCGAATCGCCGAAATAGACCGTTTCCTCCGCTTTGACCCCCAGGCGTTCCGTCAGGATAAACACGCCGGCGGGGTCCGGCTTCCGCGGCACATCCGCCGTCATCCCCTTCACCGCCGCGAAAACATCCCCGGGGAAATAATGCCGGACCATGATTTGGGTGAATTCGTCAGGCTTGTTGGACAATATCCCCAGCTTGACGCCGGCGGCGGAAAGCTGGGCCAGCATGTCCGTAATCCCAGCATAGGGCCGGGTTTTCTTGGCCCAGTTCTTGGCGTAATTTTCCCCCATGTCGCGGAGGAGGCTGTCGCACAGTGCCGCGTCGGACCCGGCCGGCGCGGCTTTTTTCACCAGGTTCGCCAGCCCCGTGCCGACAAAGAAACGGTACGCGTCCACGGGATGCCGGGGGAGGCCCCGCTCGTGGAGAGCCGCATTCATGCTGTCGGCGAGATCGGCCAGGGTGTCAAGCAGGGTTCCGTCGAGATCAAATATGGCGGCTCGGTAGCGCATGCGAAACTCCCGAAAATAGTCGGCTTCAATCCATATCCAACCCAGCCATTATCCCTTTGCCCGCGGCAGGGTCAAGAGGCGGCGCCGTTTCCGGATATATACTCGCCGCGTATTGAAATTGTGAAAACGCTTCCGCATCGCCCCCCGGTTTAATATAATTTACCTTTTGGCATTCCATCCTGTGGCGAACCCCGAGGAGACGACGATGCGCAGTAAGATCGGAACGACAAGCCGCCTGGCCGCCCACCTGCTGGCTTTGGCGCTCCTTATCCTGATGCTGGTGTATGTCCCGCCGCAACGCGCCGGCGAACCCCACCCGAAGAACAGCCGGACCAACGCCAGCCAAGCCTCCCCCTCCCAACGCGGCCAGGTCGACCGCCGCCCCGAAGAGGACAACGCGGGACTCGTGGCCACCCCAGGTCCCGTTCACTTAATCGCCCCGCACGCGACCCAGGAAATCACCCGCGACGCCACCGCCACCCTGGACCAGATCCACACCCTGCCGGAAGGGAGAAGAGCGCCGGCCATGCCCCTGCGCCCACCCGAAACCGGCCCGGAAACCGGCGGAACCGTCACGCCCGACAGCCGCCCCGCCCCGGCGCCGTTTGTCGCCCCTCCTCCGGCGGCGGTCAAGTCCCCCGAGGTGAAGGTCTCCTCCGTCCCGGCCGCCCATTCGGAAACGGTCGAGGGAACCAGCGTCGCCGCGGTCGCCGAAGGACAGACCGCCGCCCGCAACCCAGCCGCCGGAACCGCGCCGGCCCAGCCCGAAGCCAAACCGCTCGCGCCAACCAGCGGCATCTCCTCGGGCCAAGCCGCCTCTTCGGAAAGCATCGCCCTGGCGGTCCCGCCGGTCTCCCCGGACAAAGCCGCAGAGCAACCGCCCGTTCCCCAGCCGGATGAATCCGGCTCCCTGGTCGTGGCGGACAGCCAGCCGCTTACGGCCGCCCTGACGCCCTTGGCCAACGCCAACCTGGAGGTTCTCGGCGACGGGGTTTATTGGCTTTCCTCCCAGCACGATTTGGAGAAGGAATTGGCGGCGGTGCCGGAAATAGGCTTGTTGATTCTTCTGGCGCCGTTACCGGGTTTTCGCGCCACGGGACTGGAACATGTGAAGACCGAGGTGGTTCCGGCCGATCCCGGCGACCTGTCGCACGACGCGGCGGAGCATTTTTTGCACCTGGCGGACAAGTCGCCGAAACCGGTGGTGGTGGCGGCGCTGCCGGGGGCGCGCGGCGTCGCCTTCTTCAAGGGCGCGTATCTTTTGGCCAAGCGGAACATTGCCTTCGCCGACATATTGCGGGAGATTGACCCGGAACTTAGGGAAGCCGACGGCGACCAGGGCGACCTCGTGCACCGCTTGCAGCGCCTCAAGGACGGGCCTGTCCTATAGGGGAAGACGCAGGCGGGTGGAAACGGCCGGGGAGACCGGGTTTTGCGAAGGGGTGCGGCGAGCCATCGCCATCGCGCTTGCAGCCCGCGAACGCTACGGCGGCGCGCGGATGGACGGACCCCTGGCCCATAACCGGCAGGTGACGGAATATCTGGCCGAGAGGGGAATCGGCCCCCGGGCCGATTTGGACAAGCCGTATTTGATTCGGGCGCACGGTTTGCCGCCCCGAGAACGGGCGCGTTTGGCCGAGGCCGGCGTGTTGTTGCTTGACGCGACCTGCCCCCACATCATTCGCAACCAGGGTATCGCCAAGGAGGCGGCGGAGCGGGGGGCAACGGTCCTTCTGGCGGGCGACCCCGGGCACGCCGAAGTTTTGGCGGTGGCGGGGGCGGCCGGCGAGGGCGGCCGGGTGGTTTCCGACCTGGATGATTTGCGCGGTTGTTTGGCGGCATTGCCGCCGGCACCGGCATTGTTGTTGGCGCAGACCACTTTCGACGTGGCGCTTTTTGCCGAAATGACGGCGGAACTCCGCCGGCACCAGGCCGACGCGGTGATTGTGGACACGATTTGCCGGGCCACGCATCGGCGTCAGGAGGAGGCGCGGCGTTTGGGCGCCACCCATGCGGCGGTGATTGTGGTGGGAGGGGCGACCAGCGCGAATACCCGGCGCTTGATGGAAGCCGCCGCGGCGGCGGGTTGCCGGAAAGTGGTCGGAGTGGAAACGGCGGCGGAGTTGCGGGCGGAGGATTTCGCCGGGGTGGGTTCGATTGGGGTGACGTCGGGGGCGAGTACGCCGGACTGGTGCGTGCGTGAAGTGGTGGAATGGGCGGAGCGGTTGTGAAGGCATGGTTGACTCCGTTCTTCTTGGGTTAAAGAAGAACGGAAGCTCCGGCGAGCCCTTACCGAGATCCGCAGGGTTATGAGGCGGGAATATCCGGTCCTTATATCCCCAGGCGTGTCTAGAGTCCGGCCTTGACCGACTACCTGCCTTTCTCCCCGACCAGGTTAAACCGCACCCACACGCCTTTCCAAAAAACCCTACGGACCCCGTGCAACCGGGACTTCCGTTCGGGTACCGCGAACCACATTTACCGGCTCTGCGCAGAGCACTACTTCCAATCGTGAGTTATAGCGCCGTTCACGCGGGGGAGAATAGTTTTTTGTGTGTGGGCTTTGTATGACTGCGGCGGGACAGGGTGCGAAGACGCGTTCGTCGGTTGTTGCGTCAGGGTGATTCCACTGCCGTCGGCGCTTATCCCCCTGGATTCCGGCTAAACCGCCCGTTGGGGGTGCAGCACCCGTTTTAGACGCCGGAATGACGAGTGGGGGGAATGCGGCGGGACAGGGTGCGGAAGAACGAGCGGAGGGGAATGCGGCGAGACAGGGCTCGGAGACGCGTTCGTCGGTTGTTGCGTCAGGGTGA
>JAVBTZ010000086.1:0-3856 GCA_031555915.1 Planctomycetota bacterium | reverse complement strand
GAAAAACGGTTAAAAAATACCCAAAGGGGGAGGGAACCACATAGTTTAACATGTTTTAACCGCTTTTTTAACCTCTATTTTAACCGCTTTTTTATAAACACCTTCTTATAGGGCTTTCATATACGCCAAAAAATCCGCCGCCTTAGCATCCAAATTCTCCACCCCCGCCCCACCCCCCAACGGCGAACACATCTCATAAACCACCGGCCCCACAAAACCACCCTCCCGCAACCCCCGGAAAAACGCAGGATAATCAATCTCCCCCGCCGACATCGAAGTGGCACGAACAAAATCCGGCTCCTCCCGCCGATAATTCACCAGACCCGGTAGATAAGAATAACGCGGAAAACGACGGTAATTGGCGACAATCGTCAACGCAGTACGGGACGCCATCCGCTTACCCCAAACGTAGAGGTCCTCCCCGCGGAGAAACGGCGACCAGGCATCGAAACCGGCCTTGAGGTTGGGGAGATTCACTTCCTCCAAGAGCGCTTCAAGGAGCTCGCTCCCCACCGCCAAGTCGTGGTGATTCTGCAGCGCCAAGGTCACCCCGTGCCGCCCGGCCAAACGCGCCGCCTCAGCAAGAAACGACAACACCCGCCCATACTCCGCCGCATAGGATTCGTGTCCGTGGCTGTAACCGGTGAAGATGCGGACCAACTTCCCTCCCAGTTCGGCCGTCAGGCGGGAGGCGGACTCGATGTAAGCGAGTTGCAATTCCTCCAGCGGCACTTCCCCTGGCCCCCGCAGCAGAATGTCGTTGTAACAAGCCAGGCCGATCAGGCCAAGGTTGTTCCTCTGGAGAGCCGCCCGCACCGCCCGCAAACATTCGGCGTCGGCGTCAAGCGGGGACAAGTGCGGCCGCTTGGCCATGAGAAGCACCGACTGGTATCCCAGGCCGGCCGCCTTGTCGATGAAGGCGGGGAGGTCCAGACGGGTCTGTCCCCAAAGGCCGGCGTAGCTGACCGAAAATAATCCAAGCTCCATTTTGGCGGTCCTTCCTTGCTATTCCCCACTCACTGAATTTCCAGCTCCCGGTAAATCTGCAAGGCATATTTGCCGAACTCGGCCGAAGTCCGCACTTCCAAAGTACGCGGCAGCGGTAAGGCGATATCCGCCGCCGCCACCATCCTGGACGGCCGCGCCGACAACACAATCACCCGGTTCGACAGGAAAATCGCCTCGTTTATGCCATGGGTCACGAACAGTACCGTCTTCTTCGCCTCCAACCAAATGCGGTGCAATTCCAAATTCATCCGCTCCCGGGTCAAGGCGTCCAAAGCCCCGAACGGCTCGTCCATGAGGATAAGCTTCGGATCGTGAATGAGGGCGCGGGCTATCGACACCCGCTGCTGCATGCCGCCGGAGAGTTCGTTCGGGTAACGATTCTCGAAGCCCTTGAGGCCGACCAATTCCAACAGCTGAAATGCGCGCTCCCGGTATTTGTCCCGGTCCATTTTGAGGATTTCAATGGGGAGGAGAACATTGTCGAGAACTTTCCGCCAGTGCAGGAGAAGCGCTTTCTGGAAGACAAAGCCGACTTCCCGCCGCGGGTCGAACTGGTTCTCGTCCACGAACAGTTCTCCCCCCGACTTGTCGACCAGGCCGGCAATGATCTTCAAGAGCGTCGTCTTGCCGCAGCCGGACGGGCCGACAATGGAGACGAACTCCCGCGGGTAGATGTCGAAGGTAACGCTCCCCAAAGCCGCCAACTCGCCGTCGTGGGTTTGGTAGGTTTTCTTCAATTCCTTGATGGCCAGCAGCGGCTTTTCCCCGTCGTGCATTGGTCGCCTTTAGAAATTGGAGTTTTGCAAAATCACCATTCAAACCGCCGAATGGCGATTTTGTAAAAGCAAAAACTCTTGAAATTCAGGGAAAAATGATTTTTGCAAAGTGACGATTGGCGGTTTAATCGCCACTTTGCAAAGCTTCAGTTAGAAATTGTACTTGTAGGGGGGATTCGGGAGAAAACTGGGGTCGTAGCAGTCTTCGACCGGAAATTTCGGATTTTCGAGCGTATTGTAGGTTTCCCGCATGCGGTCGGGATCGATATAGCCGATGCCGAAATTCTTGTAGCGTTCGGTGCGGAAGAATTCCTTCTCGGTGTTCAGGTTGGCGAGGAGGTCATCCTTGTTGATGGGCTGGTATTCGGCCAGGATGTTGATGGCGTCCTCGGGGTTTTCCAGTGCGTACTGCCAGGCGCGGTAGGTGGCCTTGAGGAATTTCCTGAGCATTTCCGGGCGTTTCTTGATGATGTCGTCGTGGGTGATGAGGGAGTGGGCGTAGGGGTTGAAGCCGTAATCGGCCCAGAGAATGTGGCCGAGCTGGCCTTCGGAAATGGCTTTACGCATCACCGGTTCCATGGTGAAAAGTTCAAAAACCACGTCGGCGCGTTTGCTGGCCAGGGAGGAGACCTTGGCGGCGGCGTCGATGTTGATGAACTTGACGCTGGCGGGGTCGACCCCGATACGCTTGGCAAAAGTGGGCCACATCAACTTATGGCCGTCCGTCGCGGGGACGGCAACGGTCTTGCCGACGATGTCCTGCGTCTTGTTTATCCCCGAGTCGTTCCAGAAGAACATGCAGTTCGGGTGCTTGTCGAATATGATGCCGATGATTTTCACCTTGGCGCCGTCGTTACGCATCTTGATGGGAACGGGGGCGTCGGATATGGCGATGTCGGCATTCCCGGAATCGATGACCTGGACCGAATAACCCGAGCCTTGGCCGATGACTATCTCGACCTCCAGCCCTTCCTCGGCGAACCAGCCCTTCTTGGTCGCGACATAATAGGGGGCGTGATCCCCGGCGATTCTCCAGTTCAATTGCAGCTTTACTTTCTCCGGCTCCCCGCCATGGGCTTTGCCGCCTGCGACGATAGGCAATAGAACCGCGGCGAAAGCCAGGGCCGCCAGAGCGATTTTGCATTTTCCTGACATGCTTCCATTCTCCTTTGAAAAGTCTTGACCGCCGTCAAGCCCCGGCCCGCCGCCAGGGCATTAGAATTCTCTCCAGCAAGGCCACTATGCCGTACAGAACGGCCCCGAGAAGCGAGACGACAATAAGCGCCGAAAACACCGGCGGAATATCCATGGTATACTGCGAATTGATGATGATGTACCCGAGTCCCCGGTCCGAGGCCATGAACTCCCCGACAATCACCCCCATGATGCACATGGTGGAACAAATCTTCAAACCCGAGAAAATGTACGGAAGCGAATTCGGAATGCGGATTTTCAAGTACAGTTGCCATTTCGACGCGTTCAGGTAACGGACCAGGTCGAGAAGGTCCTCGTCCACCGCCTCCAATCCCACCGTCGTATTGATGACGACCGGAAAAAAACTCACCAGAAATGCGATAATCACGTTCATCTTCAAGCCGTAGCCGACCCAAATCAGCATGATGGGGGCAATGGCGATCAGGGGCAGGCTGTTGATGAAAATGAATAAGGGGAGGAGAAGATCCTTCAGCTGCCGGGACCAGGACATGCCGAGGGCGATTAGGAAACCGACCACGGCGGTGACCACAAAGCTGACCGCCACTTCGATGGCGGTGTAGCGGATTTGCACCCACCAGTTGTAGTTGGCGTCGGGTTGCTTGAAAAGAAGGTGATCGACCGCCGACAGCGGGGTGGGGAGAACATACTCGGGGATGCGAAACACCGCCACCGCCGCCTCCCACAGGACAAACATCGCAATAATAACCAGGACGGCCTGGTAATTCCTGGCAATCCCCCGCTCCACTTTGGCCCGCAAGTTCCGGTCAGGCCCCCCATTCCTCTGCATCAGGCTTCCTCCCCCCGCCGCCGCCAGGGCATGGCCACCGTCTCCAGAACGGCAATTAGGGTGAAAAACA
>JAVBTZ010000012.1:0-4973 GCA_031555915.1 Planctomycetota bacterium | reverse complement strand
TTGCCCAAAATTAACTTTTACCCATTCAGAATTTGCCCAATGACCCAGAGGCATTTTCGACCAGGCGGTAAGGGCGAAAATGCCGATCCAAACGAAACACCCGGGTTAAACTGGTAAAAGTTATTTTTGGGCAAAGCCTAACTTACGGAAATTAACGCGTGCGGCGGTCGCCTGCCCCTTTCAGACCCCCACTGGAAAGCCTATGTCATGTCCATCGACCGTGCCGGGCAGAGTTCCCTCAAAACCCTGAAATACCAAAATCGCCGGCTGGTCCTGCAATACGCCCGCCGCCATCCCTTCGCCTCGGTGGCGGAAATCGCCAGGGAAACGACCCTAAGCAAAATGACCGTCCACAATATCATCGAGCATTACCAACAAGTCGGCATCATCGCCGAAGCCGGCAAGGGCGACTCCACCGATGAAGGCGGCAAAAAACCCAAACTCTTCGCCTTCAATCCCGATTACCGCTACATCTTTTCCGTGCGCATGGTCGAGCAGTCGCTCTCCGCCGCCCTGACCAACCTGAACGGCGAAATCTCCGCCTCCCACACCGCCTTCCACGGACGCGACACCAAGCTGGATGATATCGTCCGCCTGATCCGCGAGTCCTTCATCACCCTGACCAGACGCCGCAAGGCCCCGGCCGAACTTTGCCTGGGCGCGGCGGTGGGTTGTCACGGCATCATCGACGCCGCCCAAGGGATATGCGTCCTCTCGCCGCATTTCGTTTCCTGGGGAAACGACGTGCCGGTGGCCAAATTGGTCCAGTCCTTTCTCCCGCCCGGGCGGCCGGTGCTGGTGGATAATTGGCTTCGCTACCACGCTTACGGCGAACTGAAGGCGCGGCAGGACGGGACGGAACGGTTTTTCCTCATCGGCACCGAATACGACGGCGTGGCGGGCGGGCTGGTGGCGGAGGGACGCTTAATCCGGGGGGTATCGGGTTTGTCGGGCGAGGTGGGGCACATGGTGGTGGATCCGGCGAGCGAGACGGTTTGCGCCTGCGGGGGAAGGGGTTGTTTGGAAGTGGCGGTGTCGCCGAAACGGCTGGAAGGCCGGGCCGAAGCTTTACGGCAAACCAACCCCGAATCCCTCCTGTTCCAGGGAAAGCCCAACCGGGCGGTTACTTTTGAAAATATCCTGGCCGCCGCCAACGCCGGCGATCCGGCGGCTTGCGGCTTGGTGGACGGAGTGGCGCATTTTTTTGCCGTGGCCATCAACAACCTGGTCTACTCCTGCGACCCCGGCTTGTTCATTATCCAAGGCGAGTATGCGCGGGCGGGCACATATTTTCTGGAACGTCTGCGGGAGCGGGTGAACAACCTGACCCTCCTGCGGATGCAGAAGTCGATCGCCATCGAATATTCAAGCCTGGACGACGAATACAGCCTGGTCGGCGGGGCTTGTTATCTGGCGGATCATTATTTCGAGATTGAAGAGGGAACTTTTTGAGAATATCGGGCCAACCGCCGCTCGGTTTCCTTTGAAAGTCCACCCTATGACAAGCGCTTATAAAGCCATTGCGGGATATAGAAGCGCCGGCGGTTGCAGACCACCCCCAGGACCGACGCGCCCGATAGGGTCAAGTCGTCGTTCATGCTGGCCAAAACCGCTTTCCTGGTATGCTCCATCCCCACCACCGGCAGGGTCGCCTCGGTCAGCGCCGCCAGATGGAAAGTGACGCTGTCCATGTTCAACGGCGCCGCGTCGAAAATAATCGTGTCGAAAGCCCCCAAACCCGGCAAATCCTCCGCCGTGACTTTAAGCATGGCGGCGCGCACCTTGGGGCCGCCCGGTCCGGCCTCCAGGCGGCGCACCGTGCCCGGCTCGACTTCCTCCGGCCGGACCGCGCGATTCAAGAGCCAGGCGCTCAGGCTGGGCTGGTCCGAAACCGCCGGCGACTGGCCCGGCCGGTCCGAGAGATGCGCGTCGACCAGGAGAATCCGGGTATTGTAGGTGCTGGCCATGTATTCCGCCAGCATCTTCGCCAGGGTGGTCGCGCCGGCTTTCCGGTTGCAGCCGACCACCAGGAGGCTTTTCGGCAGACTCAATTTCTTGTCTTTGTAGAAAAACTTGCGGCCCAGCATCGCCAGGGCGTTTTCCGGCAGGGTCAATCCGCCATCGCCCCTTTTCTTAACTTCCGGCATGGATATCAGCGCCTTGTCCGGAATCTTCGACGCCACTGCGTTCATATTGTAAATGGTATCGCTGAAGCTTTCCATGAAGTAGGCGTAATACAAGCCGAGAAGCAAGCTGAACACCACTCCCAAGGCGATATCGCGAACCAGCTTCGGCGAATGGGGACCGAAGGGGCGCGTGGGCGGTTCGATCACCATGACGGTATTGACGCGCTTGGTGTCCATTTGCGCGGTGACCCGGGCCGATTCGCGGCTGCGCCCATAAGCCAGGAGGGCGTCCCCCGCCACTTTGGCTTCGGACTCCAGGGCGCCCATTTCCACCGACTTCGCTTCCAGAACCGCCATGCGTTCCTGGGCTTCGTCCCGTTGCCGGGTCGACTCCTCCAACAGCATGCGGGCGTTGAGATCCTGCGACTGGAGGGTGCCGACGGCCGCCCGGTAGAGGCCGTCCCGAAGTTCCTGCATTTCGCTTTGCAACAGGAGGAGTTCGGGGTGGGCGCTGCCGAGTTCGGCCTGGAGACGGCTCTCCCGCGCCAGCAGGGCGGCGAGACTGCGGAGATTATGCACCATGCCGGGGTCGTCCCGCATCACCCGGGACAGGATGTTTTCCGGCTCCCGCCGCCCCGCCTCGCTATTAAGCGCCCGCATGAAGGCGGCCGCCTGGGCGATGTCGGAGCGGCTTTGGTTGATGACCTGGTCCAGGCGGGCCAGCTCGATGGTGAATTGCTCCCGCTGGGCCTTGATGTCCAATAGGCCCCATTCCTTTCTGAATTCGGTCAGGCGATCGCTGGCCGAGCGCAGGGAGTCGCGGAGGTGGGTTTCCTGGTCGGCGTAGAAGGGCATGTCGCGTTCGGCCGCGCCTTCTGAAGCCCGCAGGTTTTCGTAGGCGTCCAGGAATTTACCCAGGAATGCCTGGGCGAAATCCGGCGACGAACTGGTGAAGGTGGCGTGGATGACGCCGCTTTCGTTTTGGCGTTCAATTTTCAGATTTCGGGCGCAATCAAGGACCAGCCGTTCCCTATCGGTCATGGGGTGGGAGATTCCGTAGCGAATCAGCAAACCGCGGAGGTATTGGGTGAACGACTCCCCCTCCCCGGCGTCGGCGCCGGGGGGCGGCGGCGTTTCCCCCTTCGGGTCGACTCCGAACCAGCCACCCAAACGCTCACGAATTTTTTCCCGCGCTTTCCTGAGAATTCCCACCAGCGGCGGCCGCGGCGGCTCCTTGGCCAGTAACGGCCCAGGCATCCCCCGCACTGCGTCCTCGACCAGGCGGCGGTTGTTCAGGACTTCCATCTGGGTGGCGATTTGGTCGGTGTAGTTGACCATGAGGAGCATCGCCTGGGCCTGCGGGCTGGTCGTGGGAGTGCCAAGCTCGCGTCCGATGGGAATCATGAAGCGCATTTCGCTGAGGTACATGGGGGTTCGGTTCAGCGTGCCGGCAACAATGATCAAGGCCGTCACCAACGCGATAAGGATTATCGCGGCCCGCCGCCGAAAGAAAGCTTCGAGAATATTGCGCATTATTCACCAGAACGGACTGAAGTGATTGTCATTGCCCCAAACATAGCCGTATTGCAGGGATTGGGTCGTCTCCAAAGGCATCATGTTGCGGATATACATGACAATGCCGTCATTAAGTTTCTTGATGCGGTGCGGCGGGACGTAGACGATGTCGAAGCGCCGCATCATGATGTCCTCGGACAGGTTGCCTTCGTTCAGGATTTTCCGCACATCGACCAGCCGGCCGGTGGGACAGCCGGTGTCGTCGGCGCGGAGCACGGCGACGCTCGTGAGGTCGGCGCCGGTGGTGTAGCCGCCGGCGGCGGTAATCGCCTGCAGGACGCTCATGGGCTTGTTGATGCTCACCAGGCCCGGGTTCTTGACCTCGCCCAGGACATAGAGGTTGCTGGAACCGACCGAGCGCAATTCCACGTCCACGCTGGCGCCGGGTATGGCGGTCTCGTAGGCGGCGCGGATGTTCTTACGCACTTCCTCCAGCATCTTCCCCGCCACCAGCACCCGGTCGGCCATCGGCAGGGACATATAGCCGTCCTGCCCGACCGGGACGTCGCGGATTTGCCCGGTTATGCCGTTGGAGATGGTCGCCTGCAGTTCCTTGAGGCGCGAGTTGAAGGCCAGGACCGACACGCTGACCTGGACATTCTTGAAAAGTTCCTTGGCCTTGTATTCCGCCGTCACCTCCTCGGCCACCTTCTGGGCCGACTTGCCTGCCGCGGGCACGGCCCCGATATACGGCATGGGCATGCGGCCGTCGGGTTGGATGACCCCATTGCGGTTGAGGTGTTCCTGCTGATGGAATTCTATGAATACCGTGTCGCCGATTTGCAGGGGGTATTCGGCCAGCGGTTCACTTCGGGTATAAAAAGACAGCCCCAAGACGTCACTGGGCGCCAGGGTAAAATTCGGGTCGAGATAGGGAATATTGTAATTCGATTTGCTTTCCTTTTCCGCCAGGGTCGAGACATTATGCTGGTTGCCGGCATACTTCTCCGAATCGGTCCTGACTCCCCCCGGCGTGAAGCAACCGGCGCACGAAACCAGGAGGCAACCCAGCGCAACCAACCTAAGCCAGCCGCGCCATCCCCGGGCTGCGAACTGCCGCCCGCCACTATAGTTATACTGTTTGCCAATCTGCATAACCCCCCCCCTTGGCGCTTCCCCGGCGCCAAACAATTTTAGGCTTTGCTCAAAAATAACTTTTACCAGTTTAACCCGGGTGTTTCGTTTGGATCGGCATTTTCGCCCTTACCGCCTGGTCGAAAATGCCTCTAGTGCCCCGTAAAGCCTAAATTTTCGGATAGATTTGCGTTTTCG
>JAVBTZ010000098.1:0-5900 GCA_031555915.1 Planctomycetota bacterium | reverse complement strand
CCCTCCCCGGTCCCCTCCCCCCTCAAAAAATCTCCATCGCGCTGCGCGTAGTATGAGAGCGTCGAATTCTGGATTCTTTCAGCGTCCAACTTCAAACTCCGCGGCGCTGCCGCATCATGACGAGCGCCTTACCTTTTACACGGAAAACAACATGAACAACCAATCCCCATTCACCCGCGCCCTCGCCTTCTTCGTGCAACATAAAATCATCACCTTCCTCCTCACCCTACTCCTCATCGCCGCCGGCATCTACTACGCCCCCTTCAACTGGAACCACCCCGCCCTCCAACGCGACCCCGTACCCGTCGACGCCATACCCGACGTCGGCGAAAACCAGCAAATCGTCTTCGTCGACTGGATGGGACAAAGCGCCGCCGATGTCGAACAATATATCACCAAACCCCTCGCCGGCGCCATGCTGGCCGTCTCCGGCGTTAAAACCGTGCGCGCCTCCTCCATGAGCGGCATGGCCTCCGTCTACGTCATCTTCGACGAAAAAATGGACTTCCACCAAAGCCGCGCCCGCATCCTCGAACGCCTCGCCAGCCTGCCCCAAGACCTCCTCCCCAAAGGCGTCGTCCCCGCCCTCGGACCCGATGCCTCGCCCCTCGGACAAGTATTCTGGTTCACCCTCGAAGGCGTCGACCCCAAAACCGGAACCCGCCGGGACGGCTGGGAACTGACCGAACTCCGCTACATCCTCGACAGCCAGGTCCGCCCCGCCCTCGCCGCCACCCCCGGTGTCGCCGAAGTCGCCCCCGTCGGCCACGGCGCCTGCGAATACCAGGTCGTCGTCGACCCCAGCCTCATGCGCCGCCACAACGTCACCATGGCCAACATCTTCAAAGCCCTCGAAAACAGCGGCGCCGACCTCGGCGTCGGCACCTTCGAAATCAACGGCGTCGAATACTTCATCCGCGCCCTCGGCGGCTTCCGCAGTCCCGAAGACGTCAGGAACGCCATCGTCAAAGCCAATCCCCCCGACAGCCCCAACGGCCCCGGCGCCGTGCGCATCGCCGACGTGGCCGAAGTAAAACTCGCCCTCGGCGGCCACGCCGGGGGACTCGACCGCTACGGCAAACTTACCATCGGCGCCGTCGCCGTCGCCCGCTACGGCGAGAACCCCCTCAAAGCCATCGAGGAACTGAAGAAGAATATCGCCCTCCTCGCCCCCACCCTGCCGCAAAAAACCCTGGCCGACGGACAGGTCAGCCAAGTGAAAATCGTCCCCTTCTACGACCGTTCGCAACTGATCGGCGAAACGCTCCACACCCTCTCCTCCGCCCTCCGGCAGCAAATCCTTATCACCATCGTGGTGATTGTCTTCATGCTGATGCACCTGCGGGCCGGGTTCGTCGTCTCCCTCCTGATGCCCCTCTCGGTCCTGGCCTGTTTCATTCTCATGCGCCAGTTCAAGGTCGACGCGAACCTGGTCTCCCTCTCCGGCATCGCCATCGCCATCGGCACCATATCGGACATGGGAATTATCCTTTCCGAAAATATCCTGGCGCGCCTGCGTAAAGGCGGCCCGCCGGAGCTCGCCGCCGCCCCCTCTTCCGCCGTCCCCTATTCGCCGGTTTGGGTCGGAAACACCCGGCCCGCCAGCGCCGAGAACCGTGCGACCGACTCCACCTACGAGGCGGTCCTGTCGGGGACGACCGAAGTCGGCGGCGCCGTCCTCACCGCCGTGGCAACGACCATCGTCGGCTTCCTCCCCGTGTTCGCCCTGTCCGGGCCGGAAGGCAAATTATTCAAGCCCCTCGCCTATACCAAAACGTTCTGTCTCGCCGCCGCAATCATACTCACCTTGACCATTCTGCCCGCCCTGTCGCACCTCCTCTACGGCGACGCCAGAAAAAGCGGGATTTTGTCCCGGCTCTTCAAGGCGCTTTTGCTTTTTGCCCTGGCCGCCCTCTGTTTTCATTACGCCTACCCCCTCGCCGCCGGCGCCTTGGCAGTCCTGGGCGGCTGGCTCCTCATTCGGCCCCTCTTCCCCGAAAGCGCGGCGCCGGTCCTCTCGTTTGTCCTGTCCTTGGCGGCCGGTTTGTTGTTCGGCTATATCCTGGCCCTGGACTGGATGCCTTTGGGACTGGCCGTCTCCCGCTGGCACAACGTGATTTTCACCTGGGCCCTGTTACTCGGCGCTTACGCGGCGATGGAACTGTTCATCTATATTTACCCCGCCGTCCTGGCCTGGTGCCTCCGGCATAAACTTCTCTTCATGTGCCTGCCGCTTCTCCTCTGCCTATGGGGTTTACTGGCCTGGCTCGGCTTCGCCCGGGTCTTCGCCTTCGCGCCCAAAGCCGCCGAATGGGGCAAACTGCGTACCGCCGAGTCGGTCCGCTCGACCAAGGAGTGGCAGGAGCTGTCCGCGCTTTTCCCCGGCCTGGGGAAAGAATTCATGCCCTCCTTCGACGAAGGCACTTTCCTCTATATGCCGACAGTCATGCCGCACGCCGGCGTCAGCGAAGTCGAGGACTTAATCAACCGGCAAGATAAGCGCTTCGCCGCCATCCCCGAAGTTTACGATGTGGCGGGGAAATTCGGCCGGGCCGACTCGGCTTTGGATCCGGCTCCCCTCTCGATGTTCGAAACCATCATCAGCTATCACCCCGAATACCTCCAGGACCAGGTCGGCAACCTCCTGACCTTCAAGTTCGACCCCGACGCCGACGACGTATTCCGTGACGCCAACGGCAAGCCGGTCTTGGACGCAGGCGAGGAAATCCCGGTAACCGGGCGCTTTTCCCGGGACGACGCCGGACAACTCATCCCCGACCCCTCCGGCCGGCCCTTCCGCCAATGGCGGCCGCGCCTCGCCAACGTAAACGATCTTTGGAAGGAAATCGAAAAGGCCGGAGCGATCCCCGGTATAACCGGGGCGCCGAAATTGTATCCCATCGAAGCCCGCATGGTCATGCTGCAAACCGGCATTCGCGCACCCATGGGTATCAAAATCCAAGGCGACAACCTGGTCAACCTGCAAAAGACCGCCGACGACATCGAACGTTTGCTCCGCCGCGCCCCTCTCGTCAACGCCGGCGCGGTGGCGGCGGACCGGAGTTTAGGGCGGCCTTATTATGAAATCACCCCGAACCGCTACGCCCTGGCCAAGCGGGGAATGATAATCAAAGATTTCGAGCACTTCCTCGAAACCGCCATCGCCGGGACCATGACCGCGAATTACGTCTACGAAGATCGCCAGCGCCTCCCGGTACGGCCGCGCATCCTCAAGGAAAACCGGGAAAGCCCGGAAGCTTTGGCCTCCCTGCCGGTGCCGATGCCGTCCGGCGGCTCGGTGCCCCTGTCCGAAGTGGCGGAGGTGAAATTCACCCAGGGGCCGGAAATGATTGCCTCGGAAGGTTCGCGGCTGGTGACTTATGTGGTGTTCGACCGGAAAGAGGGGGCGAGCGAAGTCGAAACGGTCGAGGCGGCGCGGGAATATCTGTCGCGCCTCCGCGAACGGGGCGAATTCATCGTACCCGGCGGGGTGACTTATTCCTTCACCGGCTCGTATGAAAACCAGGTGCGGAGCGAACGGGTCTTCATGGTGATTGTGCCGGTGGCTTTGGCCGCGATTTTCCTCATCATCTATTTGCAGTTCCGCAAGATTCCCATCAGCCTGCTATTGTTCTCGGGCGTGCCAATCGCTTTGGCCGGCGGCATGATTCTCCTGTGGCTCTATGGCCAGGATTGGTTCTTGGGGCGGGAGATTTTCGGCGTCGACCTGCGGGAGCTTTTGCATATCCGAAGTTACAACCTGAGCGTGGCGGTTTGGGTGGGGTTCCTGGCCCTGTTCGGGATCGCCACCGACGACGGGGTCGTCATGGCGACTTATCTGGAACAGTCCTTCGCCCGCGGTGTGGCGGGAGAGGTCGGGGCGATTCGCGAAGCGGTGCAGGAAGCCGGCCTGCGGCGAGTCCGGCCCTGCTTGATGACCAGCGCGACCACTCTTTTGGCTTTGCTGCCAGTATTGACCAGCGGCGGAAAGGGGTCGGAAATCATGATCCCCATGGCGATCCCGTCGTTCGGCGGGATGGCGGTGGCGATTATCACCATGTTTGTCCTGCCGGTGAGTTATTGCTGGTTGAAGGAACGGGCTTTGCGGCGCGGGGAGTAGGGGAGGGGGTGTTTAAACCACAGAGACACAAAGGACACAGAGAACCGCAACCATAGACCACCTTTTATATTTGGCTTTATTAAGTTTTTCGGTTGCGGGTCTCTGTGTCCTTTGTGTCTCTGTGGTGAAATTCACTTTTAATCGACCAGGGGTTTACTTCGGCTGGACCGCCTGACGCCGCTCGGAAATTTGCTTCGACCGGTACGGCTCAGTCACATAATGCATCACCGGCACCAACGACTGGTTCGGATCCCCCGAACCGTCGTAAAAATTGCACACCACCGGCACCCCCAACTCCTTCTCCAACTTCGGAAACACCGACGTCGTTATCGTCCCCGGCATGCAAAACATCGGACTCGCATTCACCAGCGCCTTCGCCCCGTCCCGCTTCACAAACAAGGCCGCCCGACCCAACGTCAACACCGCCTCGCCCTCAAACTGCCACGGCAAATATCCCTTCCCCTCCTCCATCACCTCGGCAATCGGATGCTCGTGCCGGTCAGCCAAAATCTCCGCCGCATATTGATAATAAGCATGCTCAATCCGATTGAAGAAATAACGCGTCTCCAACCAAATCCGCGCCCGCTCAAAATACGACCTGACCCCCTTCGACTGCTCCCGCACCAATAAATTCCGCAAATGATTGGTGTAAAAAATCCACTCGCTAATCGGCGCCAACCAGGCCTCGCCCCCCAACTCCTCAATCCGCCGACATAAATCATGGTTCAAAAAAGGATCGCAACGCACGTAAATCTCCCCCACCACCCCCACCAAAGGACGGGGCGACACATACTTCGGCAACGCCGACAACTCCCGCGCGCACGACCGCACACAGTCCCCCACCGCCCGCTTGTCCCCCCGCGAAAACGCCTCTTCCATCTTCACCGTGTAACGCTCCACCAACCCGTCCACCGAACCCGCCGCCAACTCGTAGGGACGCACCCGATGCGTAAACTTCCGCATAATGTCGGCACACACTAAAGCGTGATAAAGAAGAATCCGGGCCTGGGTGTCAATCCCCTCGTAGGCGTTCTCCGCCGACGGACTCATCACCTGAAGCTGATCCCAACCCTTCTTGGCGAAAATCATCTTGTCCAACTTCGCGTACTGCCCAAAACGGCACGGCCCGCAAGCCGTCGGCATAAAGAAAATCACCTTCGCCGGATCCACCCCGTCCCGCTCAATCGCCGCCAACAATGCCCCCGTCGTCGCCGGACACGGCACGCATTCCCCACCCCCGGTATGCTTCAACCCCAACGCCATCGAAGCCGAATCCTCCGACAAGGCCCGGGCATCATAACCAATACTCCGAAACACCGCGGCGAAAAACCGCGCCCCCCACGGCTCCATCGGCGGCACATACATCACCCTGCCGCCACCCGGCCCACTAATCCGCGACTCCTCAAGACGTGCCATTTATTACCCCTCGATTCAATCCATCAACTTGGGATGCACCAACCACTGCAATACCGAACCGCCAAACCCCGCCCGCGCCGCCGACAAACACGCCACCCCCCCTTTACGCATCTCCACCACATTGTCCTTCGAACCCAGCAGGTACGAAACCAGATTCCCCAAATCCGGCGCGTGACCCACCAACATCAACGCCCCGCCCCCCTTGCCAAATTCATACAACAAATCCGACCCCGTGTCCGGCGCCATCCCGCACGCCAACCGCTCGTCCTGAATCACCCTGGCGCCATTCCCCAAACCCGCCGCCACCAACAGCGCCGTCTCATACGCCCGCGGATACGGACTCGTCACCAAAAGCGGCGCCCCC
>JAVBTZ010000172.1:0-11625 GCA_031555915.1 Planctomycetota bacterium | reverse complement strand
CGCCGCGCCGAAGGGGGCAGGCGGCGGACGGGAGGTGGCGGGAGCGGCCGCGGGGGCGATGGCGGCGAAACGGGATTTATTGAGGGCGAACCATTGCGTCCAGCGGGGTCCTTCCAATTGAAAGTCGACGCCGGTGAGTTGGGCCAGGCTGGCGCGGGCCGTTTCCAGTTCGTCGGGGGCGATTTGTTCCGGGCCGAGGTTCATGACCCCGACGAGGAATTCGGCGGATTCGGGATATTCGGACAGGGCTTGGAGGATGATTTTTCGGACTTGCGGGTCTTTCCGGCAGGCGGACTGCAGGAGCCGGGCGCTGGTGGGTTCGTGCATGGCGGCGATGGCGCGGGCGGCTTCGCGGCGCACGTTGGGGTCGGAATCGCGGGCCAGGGCGTTTTCCAGGGCCGGCCAGGCGGCGGTGGCGGGACGGCCGATTTCGGCCAGGGCCCAGGCGGCGGCGGTGCGGTTGAGGGCGACGGAACTTTTGCCGAGGATGGCGCCGAGGTCCTGGGAGGCGCGGATGACCCGGGCGTAACCCACCACGCGGATGAAGCCGTCCAGGGGGTCGATGGGGCGGGTAAGGGCTTTTTCCGCGACCTGGACGGCTTCGCGGTCATCCATGGCGACCAAGGCGGCGGCGGCGTTTTGCCGCACCAGAGGAGAGGCGTTGGCGAGAAGTTCGCGGATGGCGGGGATGCTGTTTTTGTCGTCGATTCCGGCCAGGGCCTGCAGGGCCGCCGCCTGGACGTCGGGTTGATTGGCGGCGATGGCTTGCCGGAGCGGTCCGACCGTAGCGTTACGGTTGGCCAGCATCCAGGCGATGCCGCTTCGCTTGCTGTCAGGGGAGCCGGCGGCGATATTGGCAAGTTCCGTCATGAAGCGTTCGGCGTTGATTCCTCCGCCGGCCCCACCGCCGCCGGGATTGCCCACGCCGGGATTGGCCCCAGCGGAAATTCCCCCGGGAGCGGGATTGGCGCTGGCCCGCGGAGCCGGCGGCAGGGCGGGGGCGGTGGCCGTGAGGGATAAGGGGTTGGCGTTTACCGGCGCCGGCGGCGGAGCAAAGGAATTGGCGGGAGGTGCACCGAAAGCATTGGCCGGCGGCGGGGCAAAGGAATTGGCGGGAGGTGCGCCGAAAGAATTGGCTGCCGGTGGGGCAAAGGGATCGGCCGGCGGTAGGCCGAAGGAGTTTGCCGGCGGGGGCGGGGCGTTGCCCAAGGGCGGCAGCGAGAAGCCGTTTGCCGGCGGCGGGGAAAAGCCGCCGCCGCCCAAAGCCGGGAGGGACATGGGCGAGACCGCGGCGGCGGTGAGGTTGCGGGTGGCCATGCCCGACATGGCGGCGAGGACGTCGTCGGTGACGCCGGCTTCCTTGAGGTCGATGAAGGCCTGGTCGGAGAGATCGAATTTATTTTGCGATTCTTTGATGCGGTCTATGATAAGATTGGAAGAGATTCCGGCGCGCACGAGGCCGATGATGTCCCGGTTTTGCAGGGGGACGGGATTGGAGTCGGCGGCGTGAACTCCCCCGCCTTGCATTCCGGCAAAGGCGAGAGTGAGGGTGAGCGCGGGCGCCAGGAGGCGGGCGACGAAATTGTATTGGGCCATTTTCTCTCATCCTAATGAGGTCGGCTGACAGTTCGGGTCAGGGTTCGGGTCGGAACCGGATAGCCGGAAGACAAGAATCCGGATAGGCAAGCGGCGGATTTTTTCCCATGATACCACAATCGCGGTTAAAGGCCAGAGGTTGCCAAGACTTTCCGGTTTGGGTTGGAATTGACGTGTTCCAAGCGATGGAATTCTTGAAATTCGGGCAAAGCGATTTTACAAGGTGACGATTGGCGGTTTAATCGCCACTTTGCAAAACTTCAGTTGCATATTGAATTATCCTGTCAGCGGCCGGGGGGGGAACATTTGCGGCAGCGGGTATTTTTCGGGGAAGGATACGATATATGCCAAATCCGGACGCCAATACCATGACCCAACCCTGGCCCCGCGCCATACTGCACGTCGACATGGACGCCTTCTACGCCTCGGTCGAACAACGCGACCACCCCGAATACCGGGGAAAACCCCTCATCGTCGGCGGCTCCCCCCGCTCGCGCGGGGTGGTCTCTGCCGCCTCCTACGAAGTGCGCGCCTACGGCGTTCACTCCGCCATGCCCACGGCCAAGGCCCTGCGCCTTTGCCCCCACGCCATTCTCGTTCCCCCCGACATCCGGCACTACGCCGCAGTGTCGGAGCAGATTTTCCAAATATTCTCCCGCTACACCCCCCTGATTCAACCCGTTTCCCTGGACGAAGCCTTCCTCGACGTCACCTCCTCCCAACGCCTCTTCGGTACCCCGGTGACGATGGCGGAAGAAATTCGCGCCGCCATTAAAAAAGAAACGGGACTGACCGCATCGGTCGGAGTCTCCTCCTGCCGCTTCGTGGCGAAAATCGCATCGGACCTGAACAAACCCGACGGCCTCGCAGTCATTCCCCACGCGGAAATTCTCGAACGCCTGAAAAATCTGCCGGTGGGCAAAATCTGGGGCGTAGGCCCGGTGACCAACCGTAAACTCGAACGCCTCGGCATCCTCACTATCGGCCAATTGCGCGAGTGGCCGCCGGAAGCGCTCGCAGCCAAACTCGGCCGCGCCGGCCGCGACCTGCACGAACTCGCCAACGGCCGCGACCTGTCCGAAGTGGTGCCGGACGAAGAGGAAAAATCCCTCTCCCACGAGACCACCTTCGCCAAGGATCTCCTGGACCTGGAGGCGCTGGAGACGGAACTCCGCGACCTGTCCGACCAGGTCGCCAGCCGCCTGCGGGGACGCGGCCTATGCGGGCGGGTGGTTTTTTTGAAACTTCGTTACGATGATTTCACCACCCTTACCCGCCGGGTGACCATCCCCGAAGCCACCAACCTTTCGGCCATCATCCACCGCCACGCCCGCGAGCTCCTGCACCGCAAGACCGAAGCCGGCCGGCGTCCGGTGCGGTTAATCGGAGTGGGAGTGTCCGGCTGCGAAAAACGGGGCGAACGCCAGGGCAATCTTTTCCAGCCGCCGGCCCAATTGGCCAAACTCGAACGCTTGGAGGAAACAGCCGATCACATCCGGCAAAAACTTGGCGCCGCCGCGCTCCAACGGGCCTCGGTGAAATTTCGTGAGGAAGGGTAGGGGGCTTGCCGCTGGCCGCTGTCTGCGGCGCCGGCCGGCGTGGAGCAAAGGGGATGAAAAAAAATAAAAAAGTAATCTTGACAAAAAGCCGCCGATTCCTATACTTTCCTACTTCACCGCTGGGCGCTGAAAGCATTTAAGATCACGTAGCGCAATTGGTTAGAGCACCAGACTGTCGATCTGGAGGTTGCGGGTTCGAGTCCCGTCGTGATCGCCAATAATAGACCCCTTGCAGACCCTTAGGGCGCAAGGGGTTGTTTCGTTTCTGGGCGTTTCCTTGGTGATTTTTTGACGTGGCATGGATAGCTCTACAACGCTAGCATGAATAACCAGTTGCGGTGACCTTCGTTCTTTACCGCCAGCGCCGGAATTATTGTCTAACCCTACACTCATGCTACTTTTACGGAAGTGGTTCCCGTAAAAGTAGCGTTGTAGGACTAACGGTCGCCTTATTCTGGGCTGGGATGCTCGCTATGCCAACGCTCTCCCGCTTCCATTGCTCTTTGAAGCGTTTCCTCATTCTCCTTGTTTCCAACGTAGGCGATGAGCATTCGGCACCGATAAGCTACTGCCGGATCGGGTGTGCGGAGCAGGTTTACCGTTAGCCAGAAAACGATTTTTCTCGCGTCCCCGCCCGATTCGGCGACGCGGATCATTTCCTCAATCGCCGACTGTTCTCCCGCTTCGGCTGCCTTCTCCATCCATGGGGCCGCTTTATCATTCTCATCCTTGTCACGCCAGATTTGACTGAGCAACATCATTGCCCGGCCATGCCCCTTTTCGGCGGCCCGAACGGCGAAATCAAGGGCGCGCTCCTCGTCTCCCCGCTTCATGAACCACATGGAGAGGAGGAACATGGCATCGGCATCGCCAGCCTCTATTTTCGTCATAATGACGGGCATAGCCGCCGCCTCGTCTGCTCCGGTTCCCAAACCGTACAGCCGGCACCAGGCGACCATATATTCCGCTTCGGCATCGCCATCTTCAGCCAGAGTCTGCATTTTTTCATAGGCGGTGCGGAGTAGATCTGGCGGAGCTTTGAAGATGGCTTCGACCTTGGCCATATTTTTCATTTTGTGCGTGGTCCATTGCCGGAGGATTTCCACCACCGCATCCGCGTCGGGCGGCGAATCGAAATGTTTGCCTGCCTTGCTATGGGCATCTTCCGATTTGCCAGGCATGGTCTCGAGGGGCGTATCGGGTGGAAGGGCTTCCGGCCAGTCGGAAAGTAGTGCGGCAACGCGGGCGCGCTCGGAGGGCAACAGCAGCATCCTCAGACGATCCACCACGATCTGCACATAGCTTTTTTCCGTGCGCGATTCCTTGCCGATTCCCTCCATGGCGGCGATGCCGGACAACGCAATGGCGTGCCAGGCATAGCCAAGCACGACATCGGGCCTGTACGAAAACTTTTCTCTGCCCAATGAGCCGCCAACGGGAAAATACAATTCCCCAAGAGCAAAGGCGCTGTCAACGTCGCCGTTCTTCACCGCCAGCCTGAGCCCACGAACAGCTTGGCTTGGGTTTTTGTGGACCTGTCGGTAATAGCCGCCCAGCATTGCTGCTGCCAGCGCATTTCCCTCTTCGGCCAACTTCGCCAACTCCTCCAAGTTCCCTGGGGTCATATTCCAATAAACATCGTCGCCATCATTGCCGGGCAAAGGCTGTTCGTTTATGCCTGCGATATGTTTCCATGGCGCGGCCTCAAGCTCGCCGGAATATGCTCCTTGACCAAAAACCAGCACCAGGGCCAAAATGATGAGCACGACAGAGGCCTTGCACGATGAGTTGGACATACCTAATCCTTTTCCTGGATCAATACAGGGAAAATGCAGGGACACCATACCCATACACCGGTATCGGTTTAAGTAATTTCGTAACGTGTCCCCGAAATGCAAAATCACCATTTCAAGCCGATACCGGTATAATTCGCGTAAAAATCCCGGAGTGCCTAGTGTATTGTACCTTAAGGTACAATACACTATTAAACGGCCAATTGCCACTTGGCAAAATTCGTTTTTGCCTGTGTTTCAGGGGTTTTTTACTTTTACAAAAATTTCTTCCTAATCCCCTCCGGCAACTCCGGCGTCCCCCCCCGGCTCGAACACACAAAAGACGCAATCTCCAACGCCGCCGTCAAAATCCTCTCTTCATCCCACCCCTTCAACAACCCCAGCATCACCGCCGCCGTAACCGAATCCCCCGCCCCAATCGTGTCCACCACCTTCCCCCCCGCCGGCGGCGCCTGATGCAACAACCGCTCCCGCGTCTGCCACCACGCCCCCTCCGCCCCCTTCGTAACCAGCAAATGCCGCACATTCGGGTAAGCCTCCAGCAGCTGCACCATGCTGTTCTCGGGCTTGAGCGTCCACTGAAACATCTCCGCCACCGCCGGCAGCTCGTCGTGATTCATCTTCACCACCGTCGCCCGCTGAAAACCCAAATGCAACACCTCCTTGTCGACAAACGGCGGACGCAAGTTGATGTCGAAAATCTTTATCGCCTCGGGAGTCACTATGTCCAAAATGGCGTGAGTGGTGAGTTTACCGTTCTCGTTCCGCTGGGAAAGGGAACCGAAGTTGATGGCTTTGGCCTTTTCCGCCAAGTCGAGGACCGGCCCCGTGACCGGCAGCCGATCCCAAGCGACGTTTTCGTGAATGACATACGTGGCGTTGCCGCCCGGGTCCAGGGTGGCGTCGACCGTGCTGGTGGGAACGTCGGGTAGGGAAATGATGGTCGAAGTGTCCAGGCGCATCGCCTTGAGGCGTTCGAGAATTTCCTGGCCCAGGGAGTCTTCGCCCACGGCCGAAACAATGTGGGCGTCGGCCCCAAGCTGGGCGGCATGCCAGGCGACGTTGGCCGGGGCTCCGCCCAATACCTTGCCGTCGGGGAGAACGTCCCAAAGGATTTCGCCAAGGCTGATGGTGAGGGGATGGGACATGAGGTAGCTCCTAAAGGAAAAGAATGGCTGTTATTACGGATAATTTGTTTGCCTCTGCGTATCGGGACAGTATAACCCTTCCACCCGGTTATTGAAATAGCATTGTTGCAATTCCGGCGGCAGTTTGTACAGTTGCAATATAGGCATTTTGCCTCCGAACCGCGTTGAGGGCACTTCTAAAAATGCCCTGGAATCAACGCTCCATCACCATTCTCCCGAAAGGCAGGGTATGACCGCTTCCACCCCCGTTAACTCCACAGCCGCCGCCGGCAAAAAACGCATCCTCACCGGCGACCGTCCCACCGGACGCCTTCACCTTGGCCATGACGTCGGCTCCCTCAAGGCCCGGGTCCAGCTCCAGCACAGTTACGACACCACCCTCATCGTCGCCGACCTGCACATGCTCACCACCAAACCGACCCGTGAGGATATCGAACACATTTCGGAAAACGCCCGCGGCCTGGTCCTCGACTACCTCGCCGCCGGCATCGACCCCGACATCACCACCATCTACCTCCAGTCCGCCATTCGCGAAACCTACGAACTGAACCTCATCCTCGAAATGCTCATCACCGTGAACCGCCTCACCCGCGTCCCCAGTATCAAGGACATGGCCCGGGCGGCGAATTTGTCCGACGAGGAAATGCCCTTCGGCCTCCTCGGCTATCCCGTATTGCAGGCGGCGGACATTCTCCTCCCGCGCGCGCATTTGGTCCCGGTCGGCAAGGACAACGAATCGCACGTCGAGGTGACCCGCGAAGTCGCCCGCCGCTTCAACCAGCTTTACGGCGAAGTCTTCCCCATTCCCGAGGTGCTAATCGGCGAAGTCCCCACCCTTCTCGGTACCGACGGCCAGGGCAAAATGTCGAAGTCCCTCGGCAACACCATTTACCTCTCGGACGACGAAAAGAGCGTAATCAAGAAAGTGCGCGGCATGTATACGGACCCGAAGCGTATTCACGCCCATATCCCCGGTACGGTCGAGGGGAACCCGGTTTTCCAGTATCACGACGCCTTCAACCTGGACAAGGCCCAGGTCGAGGACTTCAAGCGGCGTTACCGCGAAGGCAACATCGGGGACGTCGAAATCAAGGACGCCCTGGCGCAGGCGATTAACCATTTCCTGGCGCCCATGCGGGAGCGTTACGCCAAGTACGAGGCCGACCCCGGTTTTGTCGACCAGGTTATTATTGACGGCACGGAAAAAATGCGCGCTTCCGCCGCCGCGACCATGAAGGAAGTGACGTCGGCGATGGGTCTCTCGGGGGCGGTCAATAGAATTTCGCGGGCGGCGGAGAAGCGGCGGAAGCGGCTGGGGTGAAGGCGCGGCCGCTTGAACCTGCCGGCTTGATACGGTATTCTATGGGTATGGGCGGGTGTATGACCGAACCGGAACATGAAATATTAGGAGGCACGCGACCATGCGCATGAGTGTCGAAATTGACGATGAACTTATGAAAAAGGCCATGGAAGTCACCGGCATCAAAACCAAAAAAGGCGTAGTTGCGGAAGCGCTAAGGGTGTATATCTATAACCACTCGGGAAAAAGCCTCGCGGATTTTCTCGAAAGGCATCCTCAATATCACGTGAAAGGCGGCAAGGCTCCCAGGAAAGGAAAACAAACATGCGCTCAAGCATCGACATCGACGAAGAGGTCATGAAACAAGCCCTGGGATTTTCCAAAATCAAGACCAGGAAAGAGGTGGTGGCGCAGGCGATCAAGGAGCTAATCTCCCTCCAAACGCAAAAGGAAATCCTGAAACTTCGCGGTAAAATCCATTTTGCCGACGACTTTGTATACAAGTCATGAGGAGAGGTGAATAATGGTGTTGGTGGATACCTCGGTCATAATCGATTTTCTGAGGGGAAGCCGTAATCGTAAATCGGAAATCTTTGCTAAACTGGTAGCCGACGGGGCTACCATCGCCATATCCGCCTTTACACATATGGAGGTGTTGCAAGGAGCGCGTGACGATCGAGATTATTATCGCTTGAAAATATACCTTGACCAGCTCAAGGTTTACTATCTATACGAGAGCATAAAACCCTACGAAAAAGCCGCCAAGGCTTATGCAGACCTACGCCGCAAGGGGAAAACCATTCGGAGTTCGATTGACCTGCTCATCGCCATAACGGCGATTGACAACGGTTTTTCGTTGCTGCACAACGACCACGATTTCGAGGTTATTGCCGGTGCCATGCCGGAGCTCAAAATACTTGATGCGTAATGGTTCTCTAACGCGGCGATTGATCCTAGACAAGGACACCCCCCTCATGTGCGGAATAGTCGGCGTAGTCGGCCTCCCCAACGCGATTAAAGTGGTTATGGACGGCCTGCACTCACTCGAATACCGCGGCTACGATTCGGCCGGAATCGTCTGGCCGGAAAACGGCGCCTTCACCCTCTCCCGGGCGCCCGGGCGCGTCGCCGATTTGGAAAAGATCCTCGCCGGCAAACATTCCCCGAAAATCGAGGCCGCCATGGGCCACACCCGCTGGGCCACCCACGGCCCGCCGTCCGAAAAGAACGCCCATCCCCAACTCTCGCACGACCAGCGCATCGCCGTGGTGCATAACGGCATCATCGACAACTACGCCAAACTGAAGGACCATCTCATCAAGGAAGGCGTCCGCTTCCACTCCGACACCGACACCGAAATCGTCGCCAACAGTATCGCCAAACGTTACCGGAACCACAACCTGCTCGAAGCGGTCGAGGAAACCATCGCGGAACTCGAAGGCACCTTCGCCCTCGCCATCATGGCCTCCGACCAACCCGGCCTCATGGTCGCCGCCCGCCGCGGCTCCCCCCTCGCCATCGGCTTCGGGGACGGCTTCCACATGCTGGCCTCCGACGCCATTCCCATCGCCCCCCATACCCGCCGGGTCTGTTTCCTGGAGGACGACTGGGTCGCGCAAATCACCCCCTATTCCTGCGAAATCCGTAAACAGGGCGTCCCCGTGTCCTATCAATGCGTCGAAGTCACCTGGTCGGCCGAAGCGGCCCAGAAGGACGGCTTCGCCCATTACATGCTGAAAGAAATTTACGAACAACCCACCGTGCTGGAAAATATGTTCCGTAACCGCCTCCGCCTTCCCCCCTCCGCCGCCGCCGACCCCGAATTCGTCTCCGACGGCATCGACTTCCCCCCCGACTATTTCAAAAATATTTCCCGTATCGTCATGCTCGGGCAAGGCACCGCCTACCACGCCTGCATGGTCGGTCGCAACATGATCGAACGCACCACCAACATCCCCAGCTATCCCGAATACGCCGCCGACTTCCGCTACCGCGACCCCATTCTCGATCCTTCGGTCCTGGTCATCGCCGTAACCCAGTCCGGGGAAACGATGGACACCCTCGCCGCCGTCCGCCTCGCCCGCGAGGCCGGCTGCAAAGTCATCGCCCTGGTGAACGTGGTCGGCAGCTCCATCGCCCGCGAGGCCGACGGGGTCTTCTACCTCAACTGCGGGCCGGAAATCGGCGTCGCCAGCACCAAGGCCTTCACCGCCATGATTGCCGGGTTGTACTTCGTGGCCTTGCGCATGGGGCAAATCCGCGAGAGTATCGACCGGGCCGAACTCCGCCGGCGGGTCCACGACCTCCTCGGCATCGGCTACCGCCTCCAGGGCGTCCTCGCCACCGACCCCGAGATCCACCGGCTGGCCCGCAAGTACATGCACGCGGCGAATTTCCTTTTCCTTGGCCGCGGCACCGGCTGGCCCCTCGCCATGGAAGGGGCCTTGAAGCTGAAGGAAGTCAGTTACATCCACGCCGAAGGTTACGACGCCGCCGAAATGAAACACGGCCCCATCGCCCTGGTGGACGAGAACATGCCGGTTCTGGCCATCGCCCTGCAGGGGCGGCGTTACGACAAATTGCTGGGAAACATCCAGGAAATCAAGGCCCGTAAGGGTAAGGTCATCGCCATCGCCAGCCTGGGCGACAAACAAATCGGCCAACTTGCGGACGACGTCATTTACATCAAGGCCGAGTCCGGCATCATGAATTCGATATGCTGCGCCGTTCCCTTGCAGCTCCTCTCGTACCATATCGCCGTACTTCGCGGCTGCGACGTGGACAAGCCGAAGAACCTGGCCAAGAGCGTGACGGTGGAGTGAGGTTCTTAAAACCACAGAGGGTGCATCTCGATTTTGTTACGCGTCTCCCGACCTTGTTAGGCCGCAAACCTCCCCACACGTCATTCCGGCGTCTGAAACGGTCGCTCTACCCCGAACGGGCGTTTTAGCCGGAATCCAGGGGGATTTACCATGACGGCAGTGGAATCGCCATGACGCCGCAGAACAAGAAAGAAGTGCCATAGCAATGGTCCAGCCCCCTGGATTCAGGGCGTTAACGCCCTATACCCCGGTTGGATGTATAGACGCCGGAATGACGTGTGGGGAGGGGTGCGGCGTAACAGCATGCGGAGTTGCGTAACAAAGTTGAGATGCGCCCCTGACGAAGTATCCGGGCCAAAGAGCATTTTTAGAGGTGCCCTTTTATAAAACAAATTCTTCGGTTCTCTGTGTCCTCCGTGTCTCTGTGGTGAATTTTTTATTATTCAGGAAACTTCATGCGTATTGATCTCCTCACGCTTTTTCCCAATCTGTTCTCGGGTTTTCTCTCGGAATCGATTCCCAAAATAGCCCAGGAAAAGGGCGCCGCCGCGATTCACCTCCATAATATCCGCGACTGGTCCCTCAATAAACACGGCAAGGTCGACGACCGGCCTTTCGGCGGCGGCCCGGGGATGGTCATGGCATGTCAACCGCTGGTGGACTGTGTGGAGGCGGTGCGGGGAATGGACGCGGAGGCGGGGCGGCTAATTTTTCTTACCCCCGAGGGACGCCGTTTCAATCAGGAAACCGCGGCGGAACTTGCCGCGGCCAAGCGGCTGATTCTCGTTTGCGGCCGCTATGAAGGCTTTGACGAACGCATTTTCGAAATCCTCCGGCCGGAACGTTTGTCCCTTGGCGACTTCATCCTCTCGGGCGGGGAAGTGGCTGCGATGGCGGTTATGGACGCGGTCATCCGCCTGCTGCCGGACGTCCTGGGTTCGGCCGAATCGGCTTTGGCGGATTCCTTTTCCCCCGGTTCCCACGGCTTATTGGACCATCCGCATTACACCCAGCCGGTCGTTTACCGGGAGCTAGCCGTGCCGGAAGTTCTCCGAAGCGGCAACCACGCTTTGATTAACGCCTGGCGGCGGGAGAAAGCATTCGCGAAAACGCGGGAATTCCGCGGGGATTTGCTTATGCCGGAAGGAGATGCGGGATAAGCCCCAATCGTAAAATCCCGATGCCTTTTCTTGCAAATTTCTCCCCGAATCGGTAAACTTTATTCCTAACTCTACAACGCTAGATTTGCGGGAACCACCCCGCAAATCTAGTGCCCCGTAAAGCCTAAATTTGCGAGTGATTTTTCGTTTTCGTGCCCTTGGGCAAGGCGAAGCTTCGCAGGCAATATCGAATATATTGTCAAGAAGCTTCAACGCAGACCAAGGGCACGAAAACGGAAAAGCACTC
>JAVBTZ010000227.1:0-11848 GCA_031555915.1 Planctomycetota bacterium | reverse complement strand
GCTTAGCGGTACCGACCTCATGAACATCGAAACCGAGATGCGTTCCGACGGCGAGGTCGTGCCCCAGAATCCGGCCCTGTCAACTACCTACTGTCTTTACATCGCGGCGAGGGCAGCCCGCCTAAACATCGCGGACATGGGCAAACTGCACCTCAAGGACGTCACCCGGGTCGTTCAGAGCGTGCAAAATTTTACCATGCTGTCGGAGGAGTAACCGCCGGCAGGGTGGTTTATCTGGCGATGACCCTGACGCAGTTTTGTAAGGGGTCGTTTGAATATTTTCTGGCTTTGCCGCTGCGGCAATTACCGATTGTTCTTGAACAGGCGGAACGCCGTAAACAGGAAATGAGGAAGCGCGACTGATGTCAAAATCTAAGATGATGGAATTCATCATCCGGATGTCCGGCATCCTCTCGCCGTCGGTCGCAGAGGCGTCGAAATCCGCGACCGCGCACCTCTCCTCCGTTCAGGAAAAATCCGACGAAGTCGCCAAGAAGCACGCCAAGCTGCAGAAGGCCTTACAGGACCGTCAATCCGTCAAATCGTGGAATAATTTCTCCAAGAGCGCCAGTAACGCCTGCAAGGCGGTCACCGGAGTCAAAGACGAGGTTCTTTCCACGATTTCCGCCGTTGCAAAAATTGGTGCCATCGGCGCCGGCGCCGGGGCGTCGATTTATGCCATTGCCAAATCCTCCGCCAATTTTGCCGACGCCGCCATCAAGAATGCGCAGGCGGTGGACATGCAGGTGGAAGCCTTCACTGCCCTGCAGTATGCGGCGGAAATGTCCGGCGTATCGCAACAGGATTTTATCACCGGCACGTCCAGACTTCACAAAATGATCGGGGACGCGCTGGGTGGCAGTCAGGAAGCCATCACTGCCTTTGCCCGGGCTGGAATCGACTCGCTGTACGATGAGACCGGCAAGCTGAAGAATGTCCAGCAATTGTACGAGGAAATTGCCAGCAAATTAGCCTCGATGGACGACGCGGGAAAATCCGATCTCGTACAGGCGATTCTCGGTAAATCCGGCCCCAAGTGGATTGCTTTCTTCAATACTGGCAAAGATGGCATTCAAGCCATGATTGAAGATGCGAAACGGTTGGGGATTACCCTGACCGAAGCGGAGGCGCGAAACGCCGAGGCCTTTAACGACTCCTTCGCGAACATCGGCAAAGCCTTTCGGGGCGTTTCCCTGAAGATAGGGAAGCACTTTTGGGTTCCATTCACCAAGATTCACCAATTTCTCGACACCAAAATCGTCGCGGTCGGTAAGGAGCTTGAGAAGGTCATGCCGGCTTGGGCGGCTGAGTTCGAAAAGGGCTGGAGTGAAATTGAACCACTTTTAAACGACGGCTGGAACTGGCTCAAAGGAATCGGTAAAGAACTCGATGAAAGCGCCCAAAAGATGGGTGGCTGGATCACCATGCTCAAGGACGCCATCAACTGGGAATGGCTCAAGAAAACTGGAACCGAGGCCTTTAAAACGGTCAAGACCCTGGGCAACCAAATCGACCGGGTAGCACAGTCTTTTGGCGGTTGGCTCCCGATGATCGGGAAAGCGGTGAAGCTGTGGATGGTCTGGCGCGGCATTCGCTTGGCGAAGTCGATTTGGGATGCAGGCAAGGCGGTAAAAGACCTTGGGAAGAAGTTTTTAGACCTTGAATCCGGCGGCGTGTCGGTTCGGGCCTTCCTCGGCAACCTTTTCAAGGGGGCCGACAAGATTCCCAAAGAGGGCATTAAGCCGTTTTCCTCCCGCCTGCGGGAGTCGATTGTCAAGGCGTTTAAAAGCGCCGCCGGCGTGGCCTGGGGTGGCATAAAGGGTATCGGCGGCGTCATCAAACGCGGCGGCGCGGGTGTCTACGGCGCGGCTAAGGGCGTGGGTCGGGGAATTGCCGCCGGGTTCAGCGCCTCCGCTCCGTTCATTCAATCCAGTATAAAGGGCATGGGTGGCCTTATCCGGCGCGGGTTCCAGGCTTCACTAGGCGCTGGAAAGGCAATCGGTCGCGGCGCCGCCGGCTTGGCGCAAAGTGTTATCCAGGGGCTTCCCTCCGCCCTTGGGGCTGCCAAGAATTTCGCGGTTGAATTGGGCCGCTCTACCGCTGGCGCGCTGGCGGGGTTCGGCCGGTCGATGCTGTCAGGCGCTAAAAGTGTGGCCGCATTTGCTTGGCAAACCGGCGTGGCCGGCGTTCGCGGATTGGCCTCTTTTGCGACATCGGCGGCCGGCGCGGCGGCGCGGGGCATGGCTTCTTTCGCCGCTTCGCTGGCATCTGGCGCCAAGGCCAGCTGGGCGCTTCTGCAATCCCTCGCCATGACGGCCGGTGCTGGCATCAAGGGCTTGGCGGTGTCGATTGCCGCCAAGGCGGTACCGATGCTGGCCGGGTTGAGCGCCGCCTTATCGGCTGGCGCGGCTTCTTCCTGGGCTTTCGCGGCGGCGCTTCTGGCGAATCCCATAACTTGGGTGGTGGCCAGTGTGGTTGCGTTAGGCGCGGCGGTTTACTTCTGTGTAAAGCATTGGGACGCAATCACCGACGCCATGTCAACCGCTTGGGAGTGGGTTAAAGGTGTATTCGTTGCCGGCTGGAACATGTTCCCGGGTTGGATTCAAGCGCCACTGACGGAGATTGCCGGTTACGTGTCGGGGTTTGGCGCGAAGATTTGGTCCGGTATGCTCAAGGACTGGGAGCGCATCAAGGATGGGTTTAAGTCGGTATTTTCCTTTCTCGGCGGGCTGGCAGCTACCGCTTGGGAGGGGATAGCGGGAATATTTTCCAAGGCTTGGGACGTAATAGCGGGGATCTTCTCTTCCAAATTCACTGCCATCGGCGGCGCCTTTGAGAACAGCTTCATTGGCGGCTTGCTGGAGACGGTCAAGCAGTTCAGCCCGCTTGGCTTCTTCATTGACGCCTTCAATGCGGTCAAGGACTGGATCCTGAAGTTCGACCTTTCCAGCGCCGGCGCGGAATTGGCGAAGAAGCTTGGCGACGGCATTCTTAAGGCCTGGGATGGCATAAAAGAAGGCCTTAAATCCGCTGTGGTGGAGTGGATCCCTGGCGGGGAAAGTATCGTCAAGGCGGCAGGGGTGGTTAGTTCGGCCGCTGGCGGGGCTTATGACACGGTTGCCGGCTGGTTCGGCGGCGGCGCCAATGCCGCAGCAGCGGCGGCGAGTATTCCCGCTTTTGCCAACGGTGGCATGGTAGACAAGCCGACGCTGGCGCTGGTCGGCGAAGCCGGGCCGGAGATCATCGTTCCCCTGACGAAAGCGGCCCGTGCCCGCGAACTTATGAGTCAGGCGGCGCAGGCGGTCGGCTTCGGGCGTGAACGCGGCCAGCGGGGCGGGAAAGCGGCAAATTCAGGACTTTCCGTATTTGATTCCCTTGCCAGATTCAACCGGAATAGTTCGCTTCGGGAGATCCTCTCCAGCGTGTCGGCGACGACGAACAACGTCGCGGCATTCACCCGGGAGCGGGTGGCGCAAGCTCTTCCGCCGGCGGTCAGCAATATCATTTTCGGCGGCGCCCGGTCCACGGCCAATAGCGACAGCCGGCGCTACGCCGAGTCGAATTCGGTTCTCAGGCAGGTGCAAAACTTCCTGACCCTGGTCGGCGGCGCCAGGGTGGGCGGCGACTCTACGGCGTCCAGCGCCGACAACCGCCGCTATTCCCACGTCGGCGGCGTGCAAAGCTGGCTGGCCAACACGGCGCGGGTGTTTAACGGCGGCGCACAGTCTTCGGCGTATGCTGACAACCGGCCGCCGGCGAGCAACCGGAATTCCCAAAGCTGGCTGGCGAATATTGCCAGCGTCTTTACTTCCTCGACCGCGAATTCGTCGGCCTTCCGGGCCGGTGACCGGGTGACGTCGGGCATCGACGGCCGCCAGTACCAGGCTGGTCAGCAGGCTCATAGCTGGCTCACCAGCATTAGGAATATTTTTGCGGGCGACAGCCAGGCCACTACCGCGGCGGATAATCGTCGGTACGACAACCGCCAGAATAGCGCCAGTTGGCTGTCAAACGCGGCTCGATACTTCACCGGCGGCGACCAAACAGCGAACACCAGCAGCAGCACCGACAACCGCCAGTACGCGGGCGGGGCAAGGAATTGGCTGTCGAACCTGGTCAATAACTCCCGTGCCGCCAGCAGCGTCCAGGCCTTCACGGCGGGGAATGTTGCGAACACAGCCAGTAGCACGAACAGTCTGGCCTCTTTCCTGGGCGGGGATGTCGCAAACACGGTAATTAGCGCCAGGAATATGGCGGCGCTCACCGGCGGCAGCACCGCGAACACCTGGAACAGCATTGCTGGCGCGAAGAGCATTTACACAGCTTTCGGTGATGTCCTGGGCGGCAACGGCAGCTTTTCGCAGCTATCCGGGGACGTTCTCGCCAGCATCATCAACAATGTCACGCACGCCGGCCGCTGGTTCGACAAGACGATTTTGCAGCAGATTCCGGCCTATGCCGACGGGGGCATTGTCACGGCGCCGCAACTGGCCTTAATTGGCGAAGCCGGGCCGGAGGCGATAATCCCCCTGAACCGCGAGGGGCGTTCGCAGGACCTCATGAGCCGGGCGGCGGGCTTGATGGGCTGGTCGGGGGATGACGGCGCCGGCGGCGGGAACACCTTTGAAATAACGTTCGCGCCGAAAATCACCATCCAGGTGGCGGCCGGTGAAGAAGGTGCAGGCAAGCGTATCGCAGATGATTTCATGAGTCAGGTGCGGCAGATTATGGACCAGGAATTCCGCAATCGTGCCCGCTACGAATCCCGCACCATGGACGGCTGAGCATGCGCACCTACACGACGAAACAAGGCGATTGCTGGGACAACATCGCCCTTGCGAAGTACGGGACGGAGAAGCTGTGCGGCCTGATAATGGCGGCGAATCCGGATTACCTGGACACCCTGTTTTTCGGCGCCGGCGTGGTGTTGGCGATTCCGGAGAATCCGGCCGCCGAGTATTTCGAAGAGCCCAAGCCCTGGGAAAACCGGCGGAACTCGAATATCCCGGCTATGGTGGAGCAGTTGATTGCCGAGACCACTACCTATGGGGAAGCCGTGAGCGACCACGCGAAGCTGGAAAACCGCGACCTCAAGAATCAGCACCCGGCCGACGCCGTTACTTACAAGAACGGCACGGTGAAGGACGCTTTGGACGGCATCAAGGAAGGGATGGAGCAGATGCACCAGAAACCTTACGAGCACGAGCAGAAGTTCGCGTCCAGGGTCTGGCAAATCCCGCACCAGCTGGGGACGAAGTTCCCCCTGATTGCCTGCTACACGGAAGACGGTACGCTCCTGATGGGGAAGCCGGACTTCAAGAACGCCACAGACGACGAAATCTGTGTCCTCTTTGCCAACCTGCAAACCGGCCGGGCGCTGGTGCGGCAGTAGGGGGCGGGCATGGGAGAAAGAGTCAGGCGGGCGCGGATTGTCCTGTTCTACGACAACCAGGAGATCCGCAACTCGGCAATGCAGTACCTGAAGTCGTTCGAATACACGAATTACGCCGACAACAAGCACTCGGACAGCATCAGCGTCAAGTTTGAGGATTCGGAAGGGCTGTGGCAAAGCGGCTGGTTCCCCGACCGCGGCGCCGAACTCGAAGCCGCGATTAAGACTCAGAACTGGCCGGGGACGCAGGAACTCAAGTGCGGCAAATTCGAAATTGACGATCTTGGCTTCACCGGCCCTCCGAACGAGTGCAACATCTGCGGCTTGTCGGTGGGGATAAAGTCGAGCTTCCGCCGGCAGAAGAATTACAAGGGCTGGGAAGCGGTGACGGTGGAGCAGGTGGCGCGGGAGGTGGCGGGGAAGCACGGTTTTCAACTGGAATTCACCAGCACCGACACGATGGTGATTGACCGCTTCGACCAGCACGAGCAAAGCGACATGGAGCTCCTAACGGTTCTTTGCGACCAGCAGGGTTTGGGTTTGCAGGTCATCGACAAGAAAATACGCATTTACGACGCGGTAGAGGCGGAGGCGGCGGCGCCGGCGGTGACCTTCACCAGGAATCAGGATGATTACATCCGGCATGACTTGCGGGTGGGTTCGGCGGGTGTTTACCAGGGGGTGCAGCTCCACTATCTTGACCCGAAGACGGCCATGCCCATCCGGTACATCTGGATGGCTGAGGGCGGCAAGTGGAGCGGGGCCGGTTCGGAACTGAAGATACCAAGCGGCCACATTCTAATGCTGAAAGAACAATGCAAAACCGAAGCGGAAGCGGAGAAAATCGCCAAATCTAAGCTTCGCGACAAGAACAACCGCGAGGCGTTGGGCACCTTTACCGTTCTTGGGAACCCAACTATCAAGGCCGGCCAGACGGCAACGGTATCGGGATTCGGCCGGTTCGACGGCGGGCAATTTATCATTAAGCAGGTGCGGCACAGTTACGACAAGCAGAGCGGCTACACCACGACGGTCGAATTCCGGGGAGGCTTGGGGTACTGATGGGTAACGTCATCACCAGCGCCAAGGGCCTCACGCGCACGGGCTTTGTCACCTCGATTGACCCGGTGAAAGTCACGGCGCGGGTGGAATTTCCCGACTGGGTGATGGACGACGGCGAGAGCGTGGTTTCGTATGACCTGCAGGTGGTGCAGGACCGGGCGTATGGCGACCAAAGCTACTGGATGCCGGACATCGGGGAACAGGTCAGGGTCACCTTCCAGGGGAACGGCATTGAAACGGGTTTTATCGAGCGGGCGGTCTACTCGGAGAAACACCCGCCGCCGGTCACCGACCCGAACAAACGCCACGTGCGGTACAAGGATGGCGCCTGGTTTGAGTACGACCGGAAGATTCACACTTTCGAAATCCGAATCAGCGGCGAGCCGCTGCAGGATGGCGAAGAGCAGGGTGGCCAATCGGGCGGCGCCGCCGGCGGCGAAAAGGGCGGCAAGGTCATCGTCTACATCGAGGAGACCTACGACACTTTCGCCAAGGGTACCATCACCGTTAAGACGGAAGCTGACATCCTGGTCGAAGCCGAGGGGAAAATCGACGTCATCGCCAAGAGGGATGTTTCGGTGAAGTCGGACGCCAAGGTGAATGTCACCGCGAAGGACGACGTCACGGTGAAGACCGAAGCTTCGGCGACGGTGCAGGCCGAGAAGGATATTACCCTTAAAGCCAGCGGCAATATCACGCTGAATTCCAACGGGAACATCGAATTAAAAGCAGGTGGAAATGTAAGCGTCAAGGGCACATTTGTCGATCTGAACTGACGGAAGCTGTGAAGACAAGGAGTTAAAATCTTGGGACAAGGCGTTCACAGACTTGGCGACGCGACCAGCGGTCACGGCTGCTGGCTACCTTCACAGGCAATTGAGGCGTCGGAGAATGTACGGGTTAACGGGCGCGGGGTAGTGCGGCAGGGGGACAAGATTCTCCCCCACATCTGTCCGGAAATTCCGGAGACGCACCCGGGCGTGTACATCGGCAGCGGCACGGTGCGGGCCAACGGCCGGCCGATTCAATGCGTCGGCAGTGGCGTTTCCTGCGGCGACAAGGCGCTTACCGGCTCCGACAACGTGCGGATTGGGGGCTGACGGTGGGGAAGACGGTTGGCACCGGGAGCTTTGGCGATATCGTTTTCGAAGTGTCGGCGGAGCTGGTCCGGACTTTCGAGAAGTTTTCGCGGAAACGTTCGGCGTCTTACGCGGACCACGAAACCGTCACCGGCAAGCCGACGACCGAGTACACGGGCGGTCAGTTGGACGAAGTCGAAATGTCCATGAAGTTCCTGGCGACTATGGGCGTCTCGCCGCAAGACGAAATCGAGAAGTTGGGCACCATGCTGGAAAGCGGCGAAGCACACCCGCTTCTTCTTGGCGACACGGTTTACGGGCATTTCACGCTTCGCGAAATGAATGAGGATATGGACGTTTTTGTCAATGGCCGGTTCTGGCAGGGGGTGGTGACGGTCACCCTGAAGGAATACGAAGTCAAGCCCTCGGGCGCGGGCGCGGACGCCCTGGCGCGGGACAAAGCGCGGAGCGTCAAGGTGCCGGCCGGAGTAAAGGCGGACTGATGGCGAAGGCGAAGACGCAGGAGTTTTGGGTGGAGCCGGCGGCGCTGACAAACCTCAATTTCGCGCCGGCAACACTCATCGAGGAGGTTTACCAGAACGTCAATGACATTTGTTCGGTGTTTAAGGGCGAGGTGCTGTTGGACCGGGACTTCGGCATCGACCCTAACATCATCGACTCGCCGATGACGGAGACGCAACAGCGGCTGGTCGCCGGTGTGGTGGCGAATGTGGAGCGGTTGGAGCCACGGATAAAGGTAAAGCGGATTCAAATAGTAAACATTGGCGTGGCCGAGGCGGCGGCGGGGACTTTGGCGGTGCGGGTGAAGATTCGCATTAAAGACGAGTACTGGAAAGAAACGCGATGACAGCGGAAGCGGCGATAGTATCGGATTTCTCGTATCTCCCTGAAGTCAGCTTCGCGGAGATAAACGCCGGTACGCTGGAAGAAATGTTCATCCAGACGGCGGAGCATTACCTGGAACGGACGTTGTTTCCCGGCGACCCGGTGCGGATTCTTTGCACCACCTTCGCCATTTTGGCGACGCAATTAAACGTCACCATCGACAAGGCGGCCAAGCAAAACCTACTTCGCTATGCGGAGAAAGCTTTCCTCGACCACATCGGGGCGCAGTTCGATTGCAAGCGCCTTGACGCCTCGAAGGCCGAAACGCGGATGGAATTCTTCCTCGCCGCCGGCCGGGTGGACTATGACGTGGTTATCCCGCTGGGTACCAGAGTCACGCCGGGGGACGGGAAGATTTTCTTCCAGACGACGGAACGAGCGGTAATACCAACCGGCGAGCATGCGGTCAGTATCATGGTCGAAGCGACGGCGGCGGGGACGGCGGCGAATGGACTGATACCGGGGCAGGTGAACCGGCTGGTGGACCCGAAGCCGGCCGGGGTCAAGGTGACGAATCTGAAGACCACCACCGGCGGGGCGGACGTCGAGGATGATGAACGTTACCGCCAGCGGATTCACCTGGCGCCGGAGCGGTTTTCTACGGCCGGGCCTACGAACGGCTACATCTATTGGGCGCTGTCGGCACGGTCGGACATTGAGGACGTGGAGGTCTATTCGCCGACGCCGGGGGTGGTGGAAGTTTACATTCTTTTGCAGGGCGGGCGGGTGCCGGAAGCGGACGGGCCGGAGATTGCCGACGTCATGGCGGTCTTGTCGGACGCGAAGGTACGGCCGCTTACCGATTGTGTCCGCGTCCTGCCGGCGGTGGCGGTGGACTTTGATTACCGCTTCACCTACTACCTCTACGATTCGCAGGCTGGTTTCGTTGATATGCTCGCAAACAGTGTCAAGAACGTGGCGGAAGCGTATGAGGCGTGGCAGAGCGGCAAAATCGGGCGGGACATTAACCCCGATGAACTTAAGCGGGCTTGCCGGGCGGCGGGGCTGAAGCGGATTGTGGCGGAACGGGTCTGGCGGGATGAAAACGGCGAGGTGATTAAAGCCGAGCCGATGACGTTTGTCGAGCTGGCGCGGAACGAAATTGCCCGGATTCCTTACGCCGCCGACCGGGTGACTTTTGGCGGGATTGAGGATGAATAGTGTCCGGAATCAAGCTCTTAGAGAAGCCGTTTCTGGAACTCCTGCCGCGTGCGCTCCAGCACGACCCGAAGATAATCGCCCTGGCGCAGGGGATAGACAAGGCGCTGGCGAAGGCCAAGGGGCAGATTGACAACGTCCGGATTTGGTCGCGGCTGGATGAGCTTGAAGAACCGCTTCTCTCGAACCTCGCCTTCCAGATGCATATCGAAGGCTACGAAGGCTGGCATCTCGCCGAGACCCTGACGCAAAAGCGCCAGATGCTTCGCGAAGCTTATAAGATGCATTTCTACAAAGGGACGCGCTACTCGCTGGAACGCTTCTTCGAAATCCTGGAAATGCCCGGCCGGGTGACGGAATGGTGGGAAGCCGGGGCTGACCCCGAACTGCGGCCGTATGAATTCGACATGGACATCGACGTCAATCGGAAGGTGCCGAGGACGTTCTATTATGACACCTGGCAGCTTATCCACGCCTTGAAGAACGAACGGAGTCACCTGCGGCGTGGGCTGATTCGCTTTAAGACGCACGGGCAAATGGTGGTCCACGCCTACACCACGGCGGGGGCGACGGCAGAGGTGACGCCGCTGGTGCCGAAGCGGATCGTGACCAAGGGAGCGCTTTTTGTCCGGGCTACGACGACGGCCGGCGCGACGGAGACAGTGCAACCGCTGACTCCGAGCCGGATGACGACCACCGGTGAAATGTATGTGAGCGCAACCATGGCGGCGGGGGCGACGGTGACGGTGGCGCCCGCCACGCCGAAGAAAATAAAGACTCGGGCGACCGTGTCCGTCATTACGGCGACGACGACAGTCGGGGCGAGGGTGACGGTCTGGCCGCTTAGGACGGACGAATCAGGAGGGTAAAAATTTGGGAACAACTGTGGAGTACGAGCAGGAATACGCAACTATCGTGACGCCGGCGGGTCGGGCAGCGATAGCGGCGGCTCTGGCGGGTAAAGAGACACTGCCGGCCAAGATGGTGGCGTTTGGGGATGGGGAAGGTGAGGAATACCTTGCCTTGCCCGACCAGACCGCCCTGAAACGTGAAGTGTATCGGTGCGAAGCCAATTGCATCATGGTTGACCCGGCGAATAGTTCGCAACTTTATGTCCAGGCGATAATCCCGGCGGATGTGGGCGGTTTCGATGTTCGCGAAGCGGCGCTGATTACCGAGGACGGTACGGCGATTGCCATTGCGTCGATGGGGAATATCACCAAGCCCGTTTTGGCCAAGGGTATGGGGCTGTCAACCGCTTATGAAATGTATTTTGCCGTAAATTCAACCGAAGTCTTCGAATTGAAGATTGACCCGGCGGCGGTGATGGCGACCAAGAGTTACGTCAATGGAAGTATCGCCCAGCATAACGAAGACCCGGAGGCGCACGGGGGAACTATCCGGCAACAGGTGGACCAAATCCTCAACCTGTACACTGGTACCCTGACGGCGGCGGACGGGCCGGTAGCCCAGGTGGTGCAGGAAGTCATCACGAATAACGAAGCGGTCCGCGAACAGTTTAACACGCTGCTGGAAACACACACCGAAACGCTTCTCGCCGAAGGCGGCGCGGTGGCGGCGGCGATTGCCGGGGCGGTTGACGGTCACGCTGAAGACCCGGGAGCCCACGGCGGCAAGGTTACGCTCGAATCACTTGGCGCAGCGGCAAATCGCCACGGCCATACGGCGGATGAGGTCGATGGGCTGGCGGATGCGATTGCAGCGGGTGGGGTTGACCTGGCGGTGTTTGAGGCGTTGGCCTCGAAAAGTGAAGTCAATGCCTTGGAAGCCGCGCTTCAGAGTAAGGCTGAAACATCTGCACTCAACTCCAAGGCAGATAAAACATACGTCGATGCCGAATTGGGTAAGAAGGCGAATAGTTCGCACGGTCACGGGATTTCCGAGGTAACCGGACTGACTGATGCCCAGGGCGAGAGCACTAAATCTAGTGTGCATCCCCTCATTTTACCGCTATATTTTGCGTATCGTTCTACGATTGCACCTACTTTTACGTAGTCCTACGAGGAGATCCATGCAAATATGCCCGTAAAACCGGCCTTTTTTAATGCACTCGCCCTGGACTGATGCCTTAGCCGCCAAAACGGATAGATGACAAGTGCCAGCGATCCGTATACCGATTTATGTGCCAGCGACCCGTATACTCAAGAATTTAAATAACACCGGCACAAGCGTTGAATTGGTGAAGTTGTGCCGGTGCGTGACTACTTTGTTTCGTACTTCCAATCATCTA
>JAVBTZ010000131.1:0-12343 GCA_031555915.1 Planctomycetota bacterium | reverse complement strand
GCCTGCGAAGCTCCGCCTTGCCCAAGGGCGCGAAAACGCAAATCTATCCGAAAATTTAGGCTTTACGGGGCACTAGTTTCTGATGGGTTTATACCGAATGATAAAACCGCATTTCATTTTACGCGGCCCATAACCGCGTTTCAATAACCGCTTAACCGCTTTAACCTATAACCGCGCACCGCAACCGCTATTTGACTCTTTTATAACCGCGTTTCATAGGGGGCTGGTTGCGCCCCCCTGAACCCCCGCAACCAGCGTGACGCTGGACCCAATCGGCGCAAGCGGAAACGAAGCGTTGGAAAATTTAACTCTAACACCAATACCAATACCCAGGAACCACCATGCCCAACTACCTCCTCCTCACCTTCGGCTGCAAAGCCAACCAATACGAATCCCAAGCCATCCGCGAATCCCTCAACCAACAAGGCGCCAACGAAACCTCCGAACCCGCCACCGCCAACCTCCTCATCGTCAACACCTGCGGCGTCACCGGACGCGCCGGAGCCTCAGCCCGAAACGCCATCCGCCGCATCCTGCGCACCAATCCAAAAGCACGCTTGATCCTCACCGGCTGCGGCGTCGACCTCAAAGAAAAATGGCTGGAAAATATCGCCCCAGGACAAAAACCCCTCCTCGTACCCAATGCCAAAAAATACGCCCTGGCGGATGTAGTTCGGCAAGCCGAAAACGAAAACCCAAACCCCGCCGCCAGCCTGCAAACCACCCCGGAAAACCGCTTCGCCCACAACATCAGTTCCTTCCAGGGACACACCCGCGCCTTCCTGAAAATCCAGGACGGCTGCGACAACTTCTGCGCCTACTGCGCCGTCCCCCACGCCCGCGGCTTACCGGAAAGCCGACCAGCCGAAGACATCCTCGCCGAAGCCAAACGCCTCACCGCCAGCGGACACCGCGAACTGGTCCTGACCGGAATCAACATCGGCGCCTACCACCACGCCGGCCTGCGGCTGCCCGAACTGGCCCGGCTTATCGCCGACACCCCCGGTCTGCTGCGGCTCCGCCTCGGGTCCGTCGAACCGCCCCACCTGGATGAACCCCTGGTCAAGTCCATGCGCCAACGCTCCGACGTCATCTGCCCGCACGTACACCTGCCCCTGCAGTCCGGCGACGACCGCGTCCTCGCCCTGATGGGCCGACGCTACCAGGCCAAGGAATTCCTGGAAAAAATCGCCCTCCTGCGGGATAACCTCGACCGCCCCGCCGTCACCACCGACGTCATCGTCGGCTTCCCCGGGGAAGACGAAAACGCCGCCCGCCATACCTTGGACCTGTGCCGCCAAGCCGCCTTCTCGCGCCTGCATGTTTTCCTGTTCAGCCCCCGACCCGGTACCCCGGCCGCCGCAATGCGCCGGACCGCCTGCGACCGCGAAATCGAGCTATGGAAAAACCGCCTCCTCGAACTGGGAAATGAACTGGCCGCCGGATTCGCCGCCTCCTGCGTCGGCATGGCGGAACGGGTCATCGTCGAAAACTCCGGCGGCGGCTTTTCCGACCGCTACGTCAAGATCGTCCTGAACGGGGGAATCCCCGGCACGGTGGAACAAGTTAGGATAACCAAGGCGGAACTTGGCGCCGCCCACGCCGAAAAGAGGTGAACGCGCCGACGTGAACCCGGGCGCTCCCCACATGGGAATCCCCTTGCACCTTCGCACTTATGTCATACAATCGGTAATTCACTGGAGTTTGGCTAAAATCATTTTTGCCTGCATTTCCAGGGTTTTTGCTTGGCAAAGGTCCAGTTGTTCACGATTGGAAAAAGGTTTCACTGGAGAAACGATGCGGCGCTGGCGGCTCAATTCCCTCATTCTCGCCCTCCCCCTTGCCCTTGCCCTCTGCATATCCGGCTGTGCGCCCACGGTGCTGTGCAGCGTCGAAACGGAAGTGCTCCCCGACTACACCTGCTCCCGCGTCACCCGCATCGAGGCCAAGGCCAATCCGAACAGCCCGGGCCAACGTCCCCGGCTTTCCGACTATTTTCAATTCCCCCCGGCCGAACAATTCGAAAAATACACGGTCCAGCCGGACCGGGTGCTCTTCGCCGGCATGTTCGACTCCTACGGCGACCTCCCCCACGACCTGGTGCGGATCGTCCCCGGCGCCCGTACCCCGGCCGGAAACGTCATGTCCTTCCGCGTCATGGACATGGTCCTGTTCGTGCTGGCGGATTTCGACGAAACGCTTACGGACATCGTCAAAAACCAGGAGGAAGGCGAAGCGGCGCTTGGGGAGCTCCTCCGCACCGTCACCCCCGAAGTCATGGCCGTCCTCAAGGCGAAATACGGCAACCGCTACGACCTCTCGCGCCTGGAAGCGTGGCTCCACAACGACCTGCCGCAAAAGCTCCGCCGCCTCTACGCCGGCGCCTGGGCCATTCACGGCATGAAAAGGAGCGGCGTCACCTCGCCCGGCGAAGACTTCGAATTTTACCTGCTGCTGCGGTCCGAAGCCCGGCGGGAGGGACTCGAACTCGCCGAACCCGGTTCCCCCGACCTGCAGCAGGAAAACATCCGCCGCTTGAAACAATACGGCCTCCGCCTGTTGGAACAACTGTGCCCGCCGCGAATGGGGGGACCCGGGGTGACGGCGGAAGCGTTCAACGAAATCGCCGTGAACGATCTACTCGCTTCGCTCCAACAGGCGATCACCGCCCGGCACGGTTCAATCAACAATTTCATGGCCAAGATTTCTTCCTTGGTGCCGATGGCCTTCGGCGCCCACCTGACCGGCACGGTCATGCCCATTTACCTGCTGCCGGAAGTCCGCTACAGCTACCGTCTCCGCCTGCCGGGTTCGGTCATCCAGACCAACGGCGTCCGCGAACTGAACGGCGATTTGGTATGGAACTTCATGGACCGGGATTTGGCCTTTACCGGCCAATCGATGTGGGCGCGGAGCATTTTCGTCCGCGAGCCGGTGGTGTACGGTTTGGGCTTGCGGGGCTTCCCCGCCAACCTGGGGGACGTGGACCGGGTGTTCGGCTACCTCCTGACCCCGCAGGGAACGCCCCGCGAAGCGCTGCTGCATGCGCTCAGGGACGGAGCCAACCAGCGCAGTCTGGCGCCGGTGGAGGCGATAGCCGCCGACGCGAAAAGCCCGGACGGCCCGGCGGCGAAAGGGTTGTTGGAATTGTTCGACAATCACCGCAAGAGTCAGGCGGCCCGGCAGCGCGGCCAGCAGAAGCCGGAGTCGGAACAGCCGCCGTTGCCGCGCTGAATGTGTAAGCCTTCTCTCCTCCTCTTTTTCATTGGACAACTGCATGCACTCCTTTATGAATCCGCTAATCCTGGCTGCCGCCGCTGCCGGGATTTGTTTTTCCTTCTACAACATTTGCGGCCGCATCGCGGTCGGACGCGGTCTCCACATGCTGCATCTGGCGGCGGTGATTGGGATTCTCGGCGGGCTATGGCTGACGCCCGGGGCGCTGGCGGACATCGCCCGCGCCGGCGGCGGCATCCCCTGGTTCATGATGGCCATGGGCGCGATCAACGGCTCGATTCGCTATTTGGGCACGATTGTCTGGAACCGGGCGCTCAACCTTGGCCCGCTTACTCCGCTGGCCTGCGCCACCAATCTCGGCTTCATCATGACGATTCCCTCGGTCTGGATTTTTCACGGCCAGAAGTCGTCCCTGGTGCATTGGGCGGCGGTGGCGTTGGCGTTTTTGACGGTTGTCCTGGCGGCGAAGGCCAACGCCGAGTCGGGCGGTAAATCCGGCCTGGCCGCAGGGGCGCCCGGAGGCGGCGCCAAGAAAATCAGCCCGGTGTATTTGCTGGTATTGTTGCTTTCCTGGGTGGCGGGAGGGCTGGGGAATGTCATAATCAAGGAAACGGACCTGCTGCATGCGCCGAACGGTCAGAGTTATTTGGACCTGTATGGTAGCGTTTTTTGGATGTGCGAGTATTACGCCCTGGGCGTGCTGGCCGGCCTGGACCGGCTGGTTGCCAAAAGCCGGCCGGCGAATTGGCCGTTGGCATTGGGTTTGGGGCTGGTGGTGGCGGCGACGGCGATTACCGGGATGGCGTTTTTGCGGATGGGGATAACGCTGCATCCGGCGATCTATTTTTCCACCTCGAACGTGACGGCGATTCTCTTTTCGGTGCTGGTGGGGGCGCTGGTGTTTATGGAGAAACGGGTGGTGTGGTGGTATCTGACGGCGGTCGTGTCGGTCGCGGTGGTGCTGCTGGCGAACTTCGGGGTTTGAAATTGGCGGCGTGCGGTGCTGGTAAAGCCCTGGAGAGGGAAGCATGGCGAAACATCTGGAATTGGGCGAGGCCGGCGAAGCGTTGGCGGCGGATTTTTTGCAGGAACGCGGCTTCAGGATAATCGCCCGCCGGGTGCGTTGCCGCCGGGGCGAGTTGGACTTGGTGGCGAGGGAGAAAAAGATTTGGGTGTTTGTGGAGGTGAAGACGCGGCGGAACGATCGGATGGGAACGTCATCCGAAGCGGTGAATGCGCGAAAAATCGACCGCCTCCGCCGCGCGATCAGGGAATACGTATATGAGCACGGGCTGGAACGGGAGGCGCTGCGGGGCGATGTGGTGGCGATAGATTTTACTCCTGACGGCATACCGGATATAAAGCATTACCCGGCGGCTTTTACCCTGGAATAGCCGGGGAACAAAACGCTCCAGCGGAGGAAAAGGAAGCCTATGAACCAGCGTATCATCATCACCAAACCCGGAGAGGTTAAAATCGAGGACGTGCCCATGCCGGCGCCGGGCCCGGGCGAGGCGCTCCTCAAGGTTTTGTACGGCGGCATTTGCGGATCCGACCTGGGCACTTACCGGGGGACGTTCGTGTATGTGAGTTATCCCCGCGTGCCCGGGCATGAGCTGGCGGTGGAGGTGGTGTCGGCACCGGAAAATCCTTACGGCGTCAAGCCGGGAGTTATCGCCACGGTCAATCCCTATTTCAATTGCGGCAAATGCTATCCCTGCCGGGCGGGCAGGGTGAACTGCTGCACCGGCAACCAAACCATGGGCGCGCAGCGGGACGGCGGCTTTGCCCGTTACTTCGCCCTGCCGGTGGAGCGGGTGTATCCGGCCGCGGGTTTGGGGGCGCGGGAGACGGCCTTGGTGGAACCGTTCTGCATCAGCTATCACGGGGTGAAGCGGGCCGGGATTAAGCCCGGGGAAAAAGTGCTGGTGATTGGGGCGGGGACGATTGGCGTTTTGGCGATGTTGGCGGCGAAGCATTTCGGGGCCGAAGTTTATGTGGCGGACATTGCGCCGGGGAAACTGGAGCACGCCATGAAATTGGGGGCGGACGGGGTGTTGGTCAATTCCTCCCCCGAGACCCTGGCGACCTGGGTGGAGGAAGTGACCCACGGCGACGGCTTCCCCGTGACGGTGGAGGCGGTGGGCATGCCGGGGACGTTCCAGAACTGCATTGACGCCGTTTCCTTTGCCGGCCGGGTGGTTCTCATCGGGGTGTCGAAGCAGAATCTTGATTTCAATTTCACCCTGATTCAGAAAAAGGAATTGGCGGTCTATGGTTCGCGGAACGCGGTCAAGACCGATTTCGCCGAAGTGATGGAAATTCTGCGCGCGCGCGGCCTGAAGGCCGGGGCGGTGGTGACGGATGTTTACCCTTTCGCCGAGGCGGCGAACGCTTTTGCCGAATTTTCGGCGAAAGCGGGGGAGAAATTGAAGGTGCTGGTTGATTTCCAAAAATAAGGCGTTTGCGGCGATTCTGCAAAGCTTACCGTAATCTTCTATTAGAAAAGGAACCCCATGCCCGCGAACATATCCAAGCAATGGTTGGTTGACCATAAGCAGCCGGTGATTTCCGCCGACGCGCCCATCCGCATCATGCAGTTCGGCGAAGGCGGCTTTCTCCGCGCTTTCGTGGACTGGATTTTCAAAAAGCTTAACGACGGCGGCCACTTCTCCGGCACGGTGCGGGTCGTCCAGCCGATTCCCCAGGGCCTGGTGGAAAAGCTTAAGCAACAGGATTATGTCTACAGCCTGGTCCTACGCGGCATGCAGGACGGCAAGGTGATGGACGAAGCTTCGTTCATCGACGTCATCCGGGACGGCGTCAATCCCTATGCCGAATGGAACAAATACCTCGCCGCCGCCGCCGAACCCTCCCTCCGTTACATCGTGTCCAACACCACCGAAGCCGGCATCGTTTACAATAAAACCGCCAAACCGGCCGCTTGCCCCGACAGTTTCCCCGCCAAGGTCGCCTGCCTTCTGGAAGCGCGCTACCATGCCGTCAAGGGGGCGGCGGATTGGGGGCTGGTGTTCCTCCCCTGTGAACTCATAGAAAAGAACGGCGAGAAGCTGCGGGACGCGGTTTTGCGGCATTTGGACGACTGGGGCCTCTTGGGCACGGTGGGGAAATGGGTGGCGGAGCATTGCCGCTTCTACAACACCCTCGTCGACCGCATCGTCACCGGTTATCCCCGGGACGAGGCCGAGGCCATCTGGAAAAAACTGGACTGCCGGGACGAACTTCTCGATGTCGGAGAATATTTTCTTCTCTGGGTGATTGAGGGGGACAAGAGCCTGGCCACGGAAATTCCTTTCCAAAAAACCGGCCTGGACGTGATTGTCACCGACAACCTGAAGCCTTACCGCGACCGCAAGGTCAGGGTCCTGAACGGCGCGCACACCGGCAACGTTCTCGCCGCTTATCTGGCCGGGGTGGACACGGTCGGCGAGATGATGAACGACCAGGATTTGGGCGGCAATCTTCGTTCCATGGTCATGCATGAAATTCTCCCGGGCGTGAAGCTTCCCCAAGGGGACAAAGAAAAATACGCCGGGGCGGTGTTCGAACGTTTCCAGAATCCTTTTGTCCGCCACGAACTTCTCTCCATCAGTTTGAACTCCGTTTCCAAGTGGAAAGTCCGGGTACTCCCTTCCCTCAAGGATTATCTGGCCGAGAAAAAAGCTTTGCCCCCCCGCATGGCGTTTTCCCTGGCCGGTTTGATTTCCTTCTACCGCGGGGAATTTTCCGGCAAGGATTATGTCGGCAAGCGTCCCGGCGGCAGCTATCCCATTCGCGACGACCAGCCGATTCTGGATTTCTTCGCCCAAGCTTGGCGGGATCACGGCGGCGACAAGCAGGCGCTTGCCAAGGCGGTTCTGGCCAATGCCTCCTTCTGGGATGAGGATTTGTCGGTGATTCCCGGGTTTGTCGCCAAGGTGGCGGCGGGGTTGAGCGCCATTGAAAAGGACGGGGTTCGGAAAGCGTTGGCGGCGGCGGTATAGAAAACACTGTTACTGAAAACTTGTCCGACGGCGCCAAGGATCACCTTGGCGCCGTTTGCCGTCGCCGGGACAATTTTGTTTGCATTGTGCCGCCGCGCCAACGACAAATAGTTATGGATGACCTGAACCTCGATTTTTCCAAGGAGCTTATATGTCCCTAAAAACACTGTTAATTCTCCTCCTAACGCTGACGGCGGGACTGGATACCCGCGCCGCCTCCACCGCCGAACCGGGCCCCGACGATCCTTATCTGGAATACGAGAAAGTGGATTCGCCGGAAGCTTTGGCCTGGGTCAAGGCGGAAAACGCCAAGACGCTCCGCCGCCTCACCGGCAACCCCCTTTACGGGGAATACTATCAGTACATTCTCTCGCAATTGAACGCCGACGACCGCATCATCGTTCCCTCGCTTTATCGCGGCACCGACATCATCCGGAATTTCTGGCGGGACGAAACGCATCCGCAGGGCATTGTCCGCCAATCCACCCTGCCCGATTTCCTGGCCAAGGACTACCATTGGCAGACCGTACTCGACCTGGACGAGCTGTCCCGGGCGGAGGGGAAAACCTGGGTGTTCGGCGGTTCCAACTATCCTTATAAACGCTACGACGTCGCCATGCTGGCCCTCTCCGACGGCGGCAAGGACGCGGAGGAGTATCGCGAATACGATTTCGCCAATAGGCGTTTTGTGGAAAACGGCTTCTTTCTGCCGGAATCGAAGAGCGGTTTGACCTGGCTTGATCCCGACACGCTGCTGGTTTCCTCCGCCTTTGGGGAAGAGGAACAGACCGAATCGGGATATCCGCGGGTGGTGAAGATTTGGCGGCGGGGGACGCCTTTCGCCGCGGCGGAAACGATTTTCTCGGTGGGGCGGGAGGATCTCCGGGCCGGCGCGGGGCTAATTGAAGTGGAGGAGGATGAACTGAAGCTTCTTCTGGTGCGAATCATAGATTTCTACAATTACGAAAATTATTTCTTTGAAGACGGCAAGAAAACCCGGTTGCTAATTCCCACCGACGCCTCCTTCATGGGCGTCTACCGGCATCAAGCCCTGATCGGCCTCAAGTCCGACTGGGAGACCGGGGGGAAAACCTTCAAGAAAGGCAGCGTCATTTATTGCCCCTTCGCGGATCTGGTCAAGGAAGAGAAGAATTTGCAAATTCTCTACGAGCCGACTCCGAACAGCGCTTTCGAGGATGTTTCGCACACCCGGGATTATCTTTATTTGACGATAACGGAGGACGTGAAGTCGCGTATTTTCCAGTACGCCCTTAATGACGGGGAATGGACCAAAAAGGAAGTGCCGCTGGCGCCGATGTCGGCGGCTTATGTCGTCTCCACCCCCCGCGACAAGGGCTTCATTCTTTTTCACGAAACCGGTTTTCTGCATCCGCCGCAACTGTTCCGTCTCGATGAACAAAGCTTCAAAAAAACGCTAATCCAGTCCCTCCCCGCCCGTTTCAACCCCGACGGCTACGTCGTCAACCAGTATTTCGCCAATAGCCTCGACGGCACGAAGATTCCCTATTTCATGATCAATAAGAAAGATCTCCCCGCCAACGGCGACAATCCCGTCCTGCAGTACGGTTACGGCGGCTTCATGAATTCGGAACTCCCCGGCTACCATTCGGTGGCCGAACACTGCTGGCTGCGCCAGGGCGGCGTCTACGTGGTCGCCAACATCCGCGGCGGCGGCGAATACGGCCCGGCCTGGCACGATGTGGCGGTGGGGGTCAACCGGCACAAATCTTTCGAGGATTTCATCGCCGTGTCGGAAGATCTGATTCGGCGCGGCGTTACCAATCCTAAGCGCCTCGGTATTATCGGCGGCTCCAACGGCGGCCTTCTCACCGGCGCGGTCATGGTCATGCGGCCGGACCTCTACAACGCCGCCGTAATCCAGGTTCCCCTGCTGGACATGCTCCGCTACCACAAGCTGCCCCCGGGCGCCAGCTGGATGGGGGAGTACGGCAACCCCGAGGATCCGGCCGTAGCCAAGGCGATTCGCGCCTATTCCCCCTATCAGAATCTCAAGCCGGGGGTGGCGTATCCCGTGCCGTTCCTGGCCACTTCCGCGAAGGACGATCGGGTGCATCCCGGGCACGCGCGGAAATTCGCCAAGCGTTTGCAGGAGTATGGGCAGGATTTATATTATTACGAGGAACTGGAAGGCGGCCACAGCGGCAGCGCCAATCATGAGATGATGGCGAAGACTTCGGCCTTGGAATGGGTATATTTGCGCGAACGGCTTATGCCGGGCAAGAATAATTAATCTTCAAAGCGCGGCGCCAATGGACATCTCCGTTCCTCTTCAGAAAAAGAGGAACGGAAGTCCCGGCGACGTCTTACCGAGGCCCGTGGGGCGTAAGGTGGAAATATCCGGTCAGGATATTTCCGGGCGTGTCTAGAGTCCGGCCTTGACTGACTACCCGCCTTTCTCCCCGACCGGGTTAAATCGCACCCACACGCCCTATCCAAGAACCCCACGGACCCCGTGCAACCGGGACTTCCGTTCGGGCAACGCAACCACTAACCACTCTGCTCCGCGGAGAGCACTGCTTCTAATTATGGGTTATAGCCCCGTTCACACGCGGCAAAAGAATTATTTTGTTTTTTCAAAGCGCCGGAAACAGCCAGGCATGCATCGCCAACGCCCCCCACACCGCCAACGGCGCCGTCGCCAATGCCGCCACGGTCAGCCACAACAACGACATCGCCGTCAACCGCACATTCCCCCCATACACCTCCGCCACCGACATCGCCCCCACCGCCGGCGGCATCGCCATGATGATCATCGAAATTACATATTCATTTCTATTGAGCGGCAAGCCAAGCTTCAACGCCAACCCCAACCCCAACATCAGTAAAAACGGTATCGTCAAAAGCCGCAACACCCCGACCACCCCCATCCAAACATAATCCCCCCGCTCCCATTTCCCCGCCGCCGCCGCATCGGCCAACAACAGGCGCTTCGACCCCTCCAGCACCCGTTTCCTCCCCAGCATTATGCCTATCTGGAAAAGAGTCAGCGGCATCGCCGTCATTCCCAGCATATATATCGTCTCCCAGGCCGGAGTCAACAGCCGCAACCCAAGCGGCAACGCCGCCAATTCGTCGGGACGGAGTTTTTCCATGCCGCGAAAAAACGGACAGGTCAGGGCGAAGACCACTCCAATCGCCATGGCGATGCTTTGCAGGTTGATGAATAAATTCCGCAACATTTGCCAAAAACCCACGCCGGGACGGAAGGACGACATCCCCAAAGTCCACAGATAAAGGGTAATGCCGATATTATACAGAAGCACTACTCTGATCCCTTCTTCCCTGAAGATGGGTTCGCAGACCACCAGCGCCATGAATACCCAATTGGGAACCCCGACCAGAAAACGCACGGTCGCGAGATCCCCCGGCCGCGCGAAATAACGCGCCACGAGGTAGGCACAGAGGTCGGACAGGGCAATCAGGCTAAGCCCCAGAACGGGGTAAAACCAATAGAGATGCAGCGATTCCAGCGAAACGCTCGATGGCGTGTAGTAGATCATGTAGGACGGCAGAGCCACCAACAGGATGTACTTGCTGATGAAGGAGACGGAATTTTCCGGGATCAATTGCATCCGCTTCACGATATAGCCGACAAATATTATGAGGCATGTGGTGGCGATTTTATAAAAAACTACCGAAACACTGACCATGGCGTCCGCTTTCTAAGGTACGACGTCCGATAAAAATGCTGAAAGCTTTCCCTTGGGGAAAGCCTCCACCGATTGTATTTTTTGTACAACCGTTTGTGGATGGAAAAACTTTATTTTATCCCGATCCGCCTCGAAAAATTAAAAAAAATTAACCCCCAACCCCAAAACCGGAAAAAGCGCCTATGACGTATTTCCAACTGGCCTGGCGTTACGCCACCCGGCGTCTCGTCAACTACATCGCCATCCTCGCCCTGGCCCTGGCCTTGGCGGTGCAGATCGTCGCCATGGCGATCCTCGACGGGATGCTGGTCGATCTGGAGAAACGGCTCCGGAATCTCGGCGAGCAAATAACCCTCCAAGTCACCGGGCCGCTGCCAAACCGCGCCGCCTTCGACGAGGCGGCGGCGGATGTTTCCTTTAACGTCCGCGGCGTCCGCGGGCTGACCCCGCTGGTGCAGAAGGTCGGCTTCCTCGAAACCGGCGCCGGCGCCGAATACGTCTGGGTGCAGGGGGTCGACCTCAAGGCGGAATTGGCGTTCAGTTCCCTCCCCGAGCACCTCCTCTCCTATAAGCCCGATTCCCAGAATCCCTCCTGGGGCGAGTCCGGCGAGCGCCCGGGGATGTTCATGGGCGAGAGTTTGGCCCGCCGCATGGGCGTGTCCGTGGGGGGCGAAGTCGAATTGTTCTACGCCGACCGGGACGAATCGGGCGAACTCAAGACCAGGTCCAAACGCTTCCGCGTGACTTCGCTTTACCGCTCGGGGGTTTTCGAGAAAGACCGTTACGGGGTTTATGTCCCCATTCAGGAGGCGGCGGGATTTTATTACGGCAACCGGGATTTGGTGGAAACGCTGGTGGTTTGGCTGAAGGATCCCAACCAGGCCGAGAAATTGGAACGCACCGCCAAAGCGGCCGCGACCGCCATTCTCCGCGCCGTCACGGGCGAGGACCCGGCCATAAAATCCGACACCTGGCAGAACCGCTGGGCGGAAATGGCCATGGGGATGAAGCATGAAAACAATCTGATGGAACTGGTGTTGTTCCTGAACGACGCCGCCAGCGGCTTCTGCGTGTTCGCGATTCTGGTGACGCTGGTCAGCCGGCGTATTCGCGACGTCGGGCTCCTCCGCTGCATTGGGGCGAGCCGGCGCGGGGTGATGACGGTGTTCCTGCTGGTGGGGCTGCTGATTGGGGTGACGGGGGGCGTTCTCGGCGTGCTGGCCGGAACTTTTTTGGCCGGCCCGACCGTTACCGAAAAGATCGAGAAGGAATGGCGTCTGGCCGGCGGCGGCGCGGTCATCACCCCCCTGAAACCCGGCGAGCATCCCGGGGACCGGCGGCCGCGTATCGACAGGTGGTACGAGGCGCTTACCGGGCAACCTTTGTATCCGCCGCGCATGTTCGGCGTAG
>JAVBTZ010000250.1:0-8425 GCA_031555915.1 Planctomycetota bacterium | reverse complement strand
CAAAACCCCCGAAAATTCGGGCAAAAACGATTTTTGCAAAGTGACGATTGGCGGTTAAATCGTCACTTTGCAAAACTTCCGTAAGCAATTTCCCTACAGTTTTCCCGCCCCCGACCGATAATGTCATACAACCGGTATTTTAACCGCCCATACTTTAAACCGTCCTTGGGGCTCCCCTATGCCAGACGACAATGTGACCGCCAAACCCGATCCCATACTGTTCGTGGTTGCCAAAGACAACCACGAACGGGAGTATTTGCGCGAGATCCTCGCTAAAAACAATTACCTTACCGTGTCCCTGGCATCTATCGAAGCCGCCGTCGCCCTCTTAAGAAACCACGCCGCCTGCAGCCTGATCATCCTTTCCACAGACGCCCTGGGCGATAATCCCAAACATTTTGACGCCTTGATATCGGCCGTCTCCCCTCACCCCCATGTCGTCATCTACGGTATCGACCCCTACGCCAAACTGGTCCTCCACTGCCTGTCCGCCGGCGCCAGCGATTTTTTGGTAAAACCCGTCTCCGAGGAAGAACTGGCCATGGTGGTGGAAAACGCCCTTAGTGGCGGCACCGCCGATCCGGCAACATCCCCCGACCTTCCCGACGCCATCCGCGCCACCAGCCCGGTCACCGGCTGGATCGAACTGACGGCGGCCAGCCAGATGGAGCAGCTCCGCCGCATCCAGCGTTTTTCCGACGCCCTGTTCGCCACTCACCTCCCTGCGGAAGTTTGCGAGGATTTGAAGCTGGCGGTCGAGGAAGTCGGCCGCAACGCCGTCGAATGGGGCAACAATTTCAACCCCGACAAGCGGGTTCACGTCTCCTACTGTATTTTCAACGACCGGGTGGTCATCAAAGTCGAAGATGAAGGCGAAGGCTTTGTTCCTTCCAGCATCCCCGACCCCACTCTCAATCCGGTAAAAACCATGGAAGAAAGAAAAAGCGCCGGCAAACGTGCCGGCGGTTATGGGGTGTATTTGATTCAAAAATTGGTCGACGACATTGTTTACAACGAAAAGGGCAACACGGTCCTGCTTATTAAATATCTGCCGGAAAAATCCGTCCCACGCCGCTGACAAGATGGGGTTTAGAGTGGGTTGTTATAATAGCGGTAAGAGCGGTAAAAAAGCGGTAAAAAAGCGGTTAATAAAATCCAGCCTCGGGCTGGTTGCGGGGGTTCTCGTGCATTGTACCTTAAGTTCCTTTGCTAATAAGCCGGCTATTTTGTCCGCAATCAAGGAACGAAGGTCGGTGTAGCAACTTTTCACTCCCGGCGGTTTGGGAGTGAAAAGGATGCGGGCCGACCGTAGTGACGCCGAGTGCGGGCAAAAGAGCCGGCTTATTAGCAAGGGAACTTAAGGTACAATGCACTAGGGGGGCGCAACCAGCCCCCCTGTGAAATGCGGTTATGTTTTAACGCAGTTAAAACGACCTCGCCTAGGAGCCAGCGAAGCGGCGCTCCGACAGGTCAAAAAAGGAAGGGTGTCTAATAAAAATAAAGTAACCGTTCACGGCTTCGGTTTCAGAGCGGAAAGGTAAACATTTATTCTAAAGTAAAACAGTACGACTGTCATTCCGAACGGTAGTGAGGAATACTGGGGTCGCAGTAGCTGAGTATGAACCGCCCCCATTTGGCTCGTATACCTTATCGCCAGCGGGATGAATTCAGTATGGGCGGGGAAATGCCCACGAGCCAAATGCAAGTGTGCGCCCCCCAGCGGCTTGAGACCGCTGGATTCCTCACTACCGTTCGGAATGACACTCGTACTGTTTTTTACTTTAGAAGAAATGTTCACCTTTCCGCTCTGAAATCGAAGATGTGAACGGTTATAAAAATGGAGCGCTTAATACGCCAGGAGGCTCTGGTAACGCCGGCTGTCCCGGCCGTACAATTCCACCGCCGTATCCATGAGCATCTGCCGTTCCAGGGCGTCCCCATTCCGCAACCAGCCCCGCAACACTTCCAGCGCCGCGTCTGTCGCCTGCATCGCCACGCCGTAGGCCGCCCGTTCCCGCACCTCCAAGCGTTCGTTTTCCCTGGCGGTCCGCCAGGATTCGACCAGCAAAGCCAGAGCCGACGGCAAACGGCTTTCCCCCAAGGCCATGGCCGCCTGGTAGCGGACAAAGGGGGTTTGGGCCGAATCGTTCAGAAAACGCGCCACGAAGGGGGTATCCCGGTCGCCCCGCATGGCGACGAGAGCGCTAAAAATCGCGCCCAGCACCCGTTCCCCGCCGTCAAGGGGGTCGCCAGGGAGATCCAAGCCCTTGTCGCCGGCGATGGCTTTGGCGCGGAGAACCAGCGCGGCGTTTTCCGAACCTTCATAGGTGGCGGCCCATACCGCGCCCAGGCGGGCTTCTTCCCAGTTGTCCCAAAGCTGGTCCACCAGGAGCGTCCAGCGTTCGGGATAACGCAACCGTATCAGGGCGGCGATGCAGCGTGCCCGCATATAGGCGGCGCGGTCGAAGTTGGCTTCGATTTGGGAGTAGGTCAGACCGCGGAGAAAAGGTTCGGGCCGGTCGTATTCCATGCGGTCGAGGGCGAGGATCAGGGCTTTTTTGCCGTTGGCGCCTTTGTCGTAATTTTCGGGATGGTCGCAACTGCGGTTGAAGGCGGTCAGGAAATCGGGGAAGAATTCTTGCCAGGAGGGGTCGGCCAGTTCGCCTGGCTTGGCAGGAGGCGCTTCGTCGTCGTCTTCGGAGAATTCCTTGCCGCAGGTCAGGTCGGCGATGAGGGTGGCGGCTTTGCTGACGGCCATGGCGGGGCTGTTTTGCAAAATCTGGTGGAGGAAGGATCGCGCGTCGGATTGATTGGGGTTTTTGCGAATGGAGGAGATGCGGACCAGCATATCGTTCAGGGGATTTTTTTTAGTCATGGTAAGGTCCGCTCAGTGGCTGTAATAATAGCGGTAAAAAGGCGGCAAATGGTAGGGCCAACCCGAATGGTGCTGAAATAAGGGTAAAAGTTTGCGAGGCGGCGATTTAAAATAATTTTTACCACAGAGAACACAGAGAACCACTCTTAACTGCGGAATGACGTATAGCCCCTGAATTTAAATCTATTTATAAAAATGGAATTCAGGATTAACTTCCATCCGTAGTTTAAGGTGGTTCTCTGTGGTCTCTGTGTTCTCTGTGGTAAAAAATTATGTTAAATCATCGCCTCGCAAAGAATTAACCTTATTTCAGCGCCATGCAAAACACAGCGCTAGGCACGGTCAAAAACCCCGGTCGACATATAACGCTCCCCCGAATCCGGCAACAGCGTCACCAGGGTTTTTCCCGCGCCTTTCCACCGGGCTGCCAAGGCCGCCGCCCCCGCCAAAGCCGCCCCGCCGGAAATTCCCGCCAGAATCCCTTCGCATCGCGCCAGCGTTCGCACCATAGCGTAAGCGTCCTCGGTCGTCACCGGGATTACCCCGGTCAGGAGCGCCCGGTCCAAAACCGCCGGCACAAACCCGGCTCCAATCCCCTGCAAACCATGCGGGCCGGGTTTACCCCCCGCCAACACCGCCGACTCCGCCGGTTCCACCGCGTATATTTCCACCGCCGGATTCCGCTCCCGCAAATAGCGCCCGATGCCGGTGATGCTGCCGCCCGTTCCCACGCCGGCCACAAAAATGTCAATCCCGCCGGGACCGTCCGGCGCCAGGCAGGCTTGCCAAATTTCCGGTCCGGTCGTGCGGTAATGCGCCAGGGGGTTGGCGGGATTGCCGAATTGGTCCGGCATGAAGCTGTTGGGGATGGAGGCCAGAAGTTCCTTCGCCTTCGCCACCGCCCCAGTGAGGCCAAGTTTGCCGTCGGTCAAAATCAAATCCGCCCCATAAGCCTTAAGGAGCGCCCGCCGTTCCACACTCATCGTCTCCGGCATGGTGAGTATGACCCGGTAACCTTTCACCAAACCGACCCCGGCCAAAGCGATGCCGGTGTTCCCAGAAGTCGGTTCGATAATCACCGAACCTGGTTGGAGGCGTCCCTCCTTTTCGGCCGTTTCGATCATGGCGAGGGCGGCCCGGTCCTTGACGCTGCCGAAGGGGTTGGCGCTTTCGCGCTTGGCAAAAATTTTGCCGGGGAAACGCGTTTCCCCGGCAAATGCGGCCAACTCAATCATGCTTGTACCGCCGATACTCTGTAAAATTCCGATCATTCACGAACTCCGAATCATCGACAAAAACGCCTCGGCCTTGGTGAATTCATCCGCCAGCCCGCCGGTAAGCATGGGTAACGTTTCTTTGGACAGGGCCAAAGCCAAAGCCGCCGCTTTCGGCGGTTTCGGCGGGTCGTCGAAGTCTCCCGCCTGGCCGTAGCGTTTCAGCCGGCACAGGTATTTCGCCAAAGCGATGACCGCCGCCATGGTTTTGTATTCCACCGGCGCCTCGTCGATCTTATCCTGATATTTAATCGGTTCCTGCACTTCTTCCGACAGGTTCCATTTCTTGACCAGCCAATAGCCGATCGAAGTGTAGCTGGTTTCGATTACCGACTTTTCGGCTTCCGAGAAGGACATTTTCTCCGTCTTGGCCTTCTGGATAATCAAGGAAAAATCGTCGTGGCAGTACTGTTCCAAAACCACCTTGCCGATTCCCCCCAGGAGACCGGTGACAAAGCCGGTATCGGGGTGGAGGACGCCGCAGCCGGAAAGTGGGTCGTCCGACAGGCTGAGGATGATGTAGCGGCTGATGGTGGCGACGCCGAGGGAATTGGCCCAGAACTCCTGATAGTTGAAATCTTCGTCGTCGCCGTCGAACATGCCGATGATGCTGGCGGAGAGGACGATGGACTTTACCGTTTTGAAGCCAAGGATGGAGATGGCCTGGGACACGGAGGTAACGCGTTTCGGAATGGCGTAAAAAGCCGAATTGACCAGTTTCAACATCTTCGCCACCAGGGTCTGGTCTTTTCCCATGATGTTATTAATGTCGCGAACCGAGGCGTCGGGATCGTCCAGCATGGTCATCAGGGTGGTGATGACCTGCGGCAGGGTCGGGAGATCGACGATGCTTTTGACTAACACTTCCGTATTGGTGCCCATACCTTAAGCTTTCCGCTCCTCCTCGTCCAGAATGCGGATCATGGTTCTCAGCGCCTGGGTCTCGATTTGCCGCACCCTTTCCCTGGTAATCGCCGGAGTGAAGGTATAGCCAATCGCGTCCAAAGTCAAGGCTTCTTCGCGTCCGATGCCATAGCGCATGCGGATGACTTCTTTTTCCCGCGCTTCGAGGCAGGACAACAGCAGTTCCAGTTTTGCCTCGTCGTTGGCGCCGGACTGGTGTTCGCTGGCGTCGTAGCGTTTTCCGGCCTGGGCCAGGAGTTCGTCGAGGTCGCCGTCGTCCTCGCGGCCGCGGGACAGGCTGGCGAAGGAGGACGAATGGGCGGCGCCGATGGCTTTCTGCACCGCGCCGGCGCGTTCTTCGTTCAGGCTCATTTCGTCGGCGATTTCTTCCGGCGTTGCCGCGCGGTTAAGTTCTTGCGCCAGTTCCGACGACACTTTTTTCCAGCGGCTGACCATTTCCGCCATGTAGGTGGGAACGCGAACGTTTTTCACCTTGGAGGACAGGGCGCGGCGGATGGTTTGTTTTATCCACCACGAGGCGTAGGTGGAGAATCTCCGTCCGCTGTCGGGGTTGAACCTTTCCACCGCTTTCAGGAGGCCGAGGTTGCCTTCGGCGATGACGTCGAGGAGGACCAGGCCGCAGTTCGAGTAGGTTTTGGCGATGGAGACGACGAGTCTTAGGTTTCTTTCGATCATTTCCTCGCGTGCTTTGGCGTCGCCGTCGAGGATGCGGCGCGACAGTTCGATCTCTTCTTCCTCCGATAACCGGGGGAAGCGGCCGATTTCCTGCAAATATTGCTCGATATCGCCGTCACTCATAGGTTTACATTACCTTGAACGGTGGGTATCGAAAGGAAAATGGCTTCCGTCGGCTGCAATTTCCCTCGGATTCATCCGAGCGGCATCACACACCATGATAACCAATCGCCCCCTCCGCACAAGGAAAAACCCGAACCGAGGTGGTAAAACCTCAACTATAACCGGCGTTGTAATTACCGTTTCAAACCATTCACGGTTTGGAGCATTTCGTCGGAAGTGATAATCGATTTTGAATTGAATTCGTAGGCGCGTTGGGCGGCGATCATGTTGACCATTTCGGAAATGGCGTCCACGTTGGATTGTTCGATAAAGCCGGACTGAATCGTTCCGTATTGTCCCTGGGCGGGGAGGCCCTGTTGGGCGGCGCCGGAGGACTGGCTTTCCCGCCAGCGGTTGTTGCCGAGGGGTTCGAGGCCGGCGGGGTTGATGAAGGTGAAGAGGTTGATTTGCCCGACTTGCTGGAAATCGGTTTGGTCGGGGAGTTGTTGGTAGATGATGCCTTCGGGGCTGATTTGCACGGCGACGGCGTTGGCGGCGATGGCGCCGGGTTGGGGGCTGAGGAGATAGCCGTCCGTGGTCATCATGCGGCCCTGGTCGTCGACGCGGAAGTTTCCGTCGCGGGTATAGGCGAGGTTGCCGTTTCCCATGTCGATTTGAAAGAAGTTGCGGATCATGTTGGCTTGCGGTTCTTCGATCATGATGTCGAACCAGTTGCCCGTTTCGACGACCGCCCCGACGGTCATCACCGGGGTGGTGCCGGAGACTTTGACGCCGAGGCCGACTTGCACGCCGACGGGGAGGTTGACGGTGCCTTCGGTGCCGCCTTGGAGGCCGGAGGCGCGGGTGGTTTGGTAGAAGAGGTCGTGGAAGTTGACGATTTTCTTTTTATAGCCGTTGGTGTTGACGTTGGTCAGGTCGTGGGAAATGGCGTCGATGTAGAATTGCATCGCTTTCATGCCGGTGGCGCCGGACCAGAGGGAGCGGATCATCATGGCGGGGTCTCCTTTTCACAATTGAGGATTTCCAGCGTCATCAGGCTTGGCGCGCGATGCGGCTGACGGCGTTGCCGAGTTGTTCGTCTTGGATGGTCAGGAAGCGCATGTTGGTTTCGTAGATGCGGCTGGCTTCGATCATGTTGGTCATTTCTTCGATGGCGCTGGTGGAGGATTTTTCCAGATAGCCGCCCCATACGCCGTCCTGGTAATTTTCCATGGTTGCGCCTTCGGAACGGAAGTGGTTGTCGCCGATTTTTACCATCAGGTCCCAGTCCGAGGTGCGCGAGATGCCGATTTGCCCGAGGATGAAGTTTTCCCCGTTATTGGCGACGATCACGCCGTCTTCCCTGATGGTTACCACCGAGCCGTCGGGGGCGGTGACGTTGAGGGCGTTTCCGGCGGGGTCGAGGACCAGGTCGCCGGCCATGTTTCGGAGGATGCCGTTTTGGTCGGGGACGAAGTGGCCGTCGCGGGAGTAGTACGTTTCCGAGCCTGGGGCGTCGGCCCGCATGGTGAAGAAGGAGTATTTGCCTGAATGCGGTTCGTCGTGGAGGGCGATGTCGAAGGGGTTGGCGGTGTATTCCATAGGTCCCGGCGAGAGGTTCGTAAAGGTGGTTTCGTTCCAGGTTCCGCCGCCGGTTTGCATGAGGATTTCATCCCAGTGGTAGAATCTGCCGGGATGGAATTCATTCTCCACCGGTACTTCCTTGAAGATGGACCAATCGGGCTTGAAGCCGTTGGTGTTGGTATTGGCGAGGTTGTTGGAGATGGTGGCATGTCTCTGGCTTTGGGCCAGGGCGCCCATGGTGGACAGGTACATTCCGTAAATCATATTTAGGCGTCTCCCCCTTTTTCCTCTCCCGTTGTGGGGTGAGAGGAACAACTTCCTTGCCAAATGTCACAGAAAAGGGTGAAAGGGAATCTGCCTTGCCGTAACTATTTATAAAAATGGATGTTGCAATGTGGATGCTTATTTAATAAGATGTCAAGGGAAAAAATAAAAATAATTACCGCGGGACTCCCGGCAATTTCCGCCGTTAGGAAACAGGGGGGATAACCTAAAAACCGCATTTTTTTCCGCTTTCCCTAAAAGGAATCCGGCCAAACCGGCAAGTATCGCCAGGGGAACGCGATCGGCCGCGAACGTCCAGCTCCAACCAAACCGCGGCGGGGGAATTGCTAACAGCGGGGATCAACCATGATTGTGCAATGTTCGGAGTGCCTCCGTATTCGGGTCGACGGCATGTTTCGCCTGCCTTGGCCGGGTGAATTGGCTGGGGAAATCGTCGAAGTATTCTGCCCGCGTTGCGCCAAGGATCGCCTGGCGCGGGTTCGGGCCGGCGAATTCGCTCTCGGCCTCGAAAGGGAAACGGGCCGCGCCGCCGCGAATTCGTGATTTTGCGACCATACCGACTTTAGGGCAGCTCTAAAAATGCTCTTTTGCCCGGATACTTCGTCAGGGCTTCGCTCTCGCGTTTTGTAACACAAACCACCACCGCGTGTTACAAAACGCTGCCGCTACGCCCTTCCTCGTCTGCGGGCAAAATAGCTATTTTTAG
>JAVBTZ010000055.1:0-8326 GCA_031555915.1 Planctomycetota bacterium | reverse complement strand
CGCGGGATGGATTTGAAAGAGGTCGGGGACAGTTGCGATTTGCTTCTTGGCGGCCGGAAAAAACCGGTGATCACCAAGGTTACGGTGGTTGGCGAGGAGGCGGTCAAGGTACAGGGGATTGGCGAGTTTGATTGTTTGGTGGTTGAGCCTCATACCGACGGCACGAATTTAAGCGGCAATTATTTGGCGACGCGCGGCGGCGAGCGGGTGTGGTTGGAGAAGCATACCTTGATACCGGTGATGGTGTCGGGGGAGTTGCCAAAGCCTTTGGGTCCGGTTACGGCGACTTTGGTGCAAGCGGAGCGTTGCGATTTATTGCGTTATAGGCGCTGAAGACAAATAAATGCTCAGGATATGAGGCCGCAGCGATGCGGTCTTTTTTTTTGGTAAGAGTTGAATTGGGAAAGGCGATTATGCATGATAGTAGTATATTGAGGCATATATGTCTTTGAGGCGGGAGTGAGGGGTCAGACAAAAAAAGTGAGCGACTCATGACCAAAAGTTGCATTGTCCTACTGTCCGGTGGTCTTGACTCCCTATTGGCGTTGAAATTGATGACGCTGCAGGGGATAGCCGCCACCGCGCTGCATAGTGTCAACTGTTTTCACGGCGCCCAGAGTATCGAAGCCAAAAAGGAGCGCCTTAGCCGCCGGGCCCGGGAGTTGGGGGCGCGGGATATAATTTTTCCGGATATCACCTCCGCCGTGGTCCGCCTGACGAAAAATCCCCTGCATGGTTATGGCCGGCACCTGAACGCCTGCATAGACTGTCGCCTGCGCACGGTGCGCGAAGGTTTTGCCGCGATGGAGAAGCTTGGCGCCGACTTTGTGGTGTCGGGCGAGGTGATTGGCCAGCGGCCGATGAGTCAGAGGCGGGATGCGATGGCCTTGGCTGACCGCGAGGTGGCGGAGTGGGGTTATGCGGGGCGGTTCCTGCGGCCATTGTCGGCCAAGCTGATTCCGGCGACTTTGCCGGAGCGGGAGGGCTGGGTGTCGGAGGAATATCTGTACGACATTTCCGGCCGGGGCCGGGAGCGCCAGATGGCTTTGGCGCAAGAGCTGGAGTTGGGCGACTATCCGACGCCGGCGGGCGGGTGTTTGCTGACGGACCCGGGTTTTGCCAACCGCCTGGCGGTGTTGATGACTTTCAAGCCGGGCTGGGACGGCGACGACGTGGAGTTGTTGAAAGTGGGGCGGCACTTCCAGATTGGCGAGGGGTCGCGGCTGGTGGCGAGTCGGCGGGAGGAGGAGAATTACCTCTTAAGGAAACTGGCGAAGCCGAACGATCGGATGTACATCAACGCCGACCAGAACGGGGCGGTGGTGATGCTTAGAGGCCAGAAGCTGACCCGGGCGGAGGAGTTGGCGTGCGGGTTGGCGGTGTATTATTCGAAGGGTCGGGAGACGGGCCCGGCCCGGGTGGAGTCGTGGCGGGTGGAGTTTGATCGGGATGTGGATCGGGAGGAGTTTACGGCCGAGGCGGTTGATCCCGAGGTGTTGCGGAAAATGGAAGCGAGTTTGACCGGTTCGGATTGCTTAAGAAGTTTACGGAGCCGGAAACGGTGGACAGCCTGAAAACGATCTAATAATCGCCATTGATAAACCTTAATTCATCATCGGCATCCTCTACTCCCAGGTTTACACAGGAATAGCCGCGTTTCGCCAGTTCGTTCATGAAATCCACTTTACCTCGCCCACACATAGCCGCCGCTTGACCAAGACTTATTTTTCCGTCCTGAAACAGCTTCGCGGCGGTAGCAATCAAGGCGGTCTCAGCCAACTCGGAACGTGACATTCCCGCACTCGCCAATATGTCATCGGTATAAGGTATATCAATAGTATGATGCATTTAAGTCGCCTTTGTACAAAACATGACAGAGTGTTTTCCTAATTACAGGCCCCACGGAACGAAATTGTGAAAACCGAGAACCGCATTTAACCACAGAGAACACAGAGGCCACAGACCACCCCTATTAATCGCTGGTGGAGGTGTAGATGAATACTTTTTTTTAAAATTTTACAAATTTAAATAAACGTATTCAGGCTCTACGCCTAGCAACGGTTAAGTGTGGTTCTCTGTGGTCTCTGTGTCTCTGTGGTTAAATGCGGTTTCTAACTTTTCGCAATTACGTTTTGTTATCAGTATAACCTCCCTCAAGCCGGGTAATTCGCCTCCGGCGCCAGGTTTTCGAAGCGCAACTGGTCCTTGATGAACACCAGTTCCACCGTCCCGGTCGGACCGTTACGCTGTTTGGCGATTATCACCTCCGCCGTGTTCTTGGACTCCTCCTCGCTGGTTTTGTAATAATCGGAGCGGTGCAGCATCAGGACGACGTCGGCGTCCTGTTCGATTGCGCCGGACTCGCGGAGGTCGGAGAGAATGGGTTTGCTGTTCTGGCGGCCTTCGGGCTTGCGGGAGAGCTGGGCCAGGGCGATGACCGGCACATGGAGTTCCTTGGCCAGTGACTTCAAACCTCTGGAAATTTCCGACACTTCCTGTTCCCTACTGCGGTTGCGCGAAGCCGACGACGCCGTCATCAGTTGCAAATAATCCACCACAATCAGTTTGATGCCATGCCGGAGTTGCAAATGCCGCGCCTTGCCCCTGAGTTCGGCCAGGGAAATGGCCGGCGTTTCGTCGATGAACAACGGCGCCTCGTTCATGCGGTCGGTGGCGACGTTCAAGGCGTCCATTTCCGGCCGGCTGAAATTATGCATGCGAAAGCGTTGCCCGTCCACGTGGGCCTGGGCGGCCAGCATGTTGCGGACAATTTGTTCCGCGCTCATTTCCAGGGTGAAGAACAGGGCGGGGTGCTGGTGCTTGACGCTGACGGTGCGAATGATGTTCAAGGCAAAGGTGGTCTTACCCATGGAAGGTCGGGCGGCGACGATGATCAGTTCGTCATTATGGAGTCCGGTCAACATATTGTCGAGTTGGGTGAAGCCGGTGTAAAGTCCGTCCGGCAACTCCTGATTGGCCATGACCCGTTCGAGGTGGTTCCAGGTGGCTTGCATCACCTCCCGCATGGTGTAGATTTTGCCGTGGAAATTTTTGGTGACGATGGAGCGGATGTTCGTCTCCGCGTCGCCCAGCAGTTCCACCGACTTCGCGTTCGGGGCGGTCGCCGCGGCGATGGCATCCTTCGACACCTTGATAAGCCGCCGCAAAGCCGCCAAGTCCTGGACAATGTCGGCGTAATGCTCGACATTGGCCCCGGAAGTGGTGGTGTCGGAAATGGCCGACAAGCCCATCATTCCGCCCACCGCGTCCAGCTGACCCTGTGATTGCAGTTCGTGCTGCAGGAGAACCGGGTCGATCGGCTGCCGTCTTTTCCGCAGGGACTGCATGGCGGCGAAAACCATCCCGTGGGTCGGCGAGAAGAAATCCTCCGCCGCCACTTTGCCGTCGATAAAATCGAACTGGTCGGGTGAAAGCAGCAAGCCGCCCAAGAGCGCCTGTTCGGCATTGAGGTCGTGGGGATTGGCGTGGCCGGGACGGTGCAGGCTTGGGTCGGGCAGGCTGTCAATCTCCCCGGAGTCGGTTTCCGCAAAATCCGTCTGTTCCTCAATCGTCCCCGTTTCCACTTCCTCGTAAGCTTCGAAGAGGTCGGGTGGGGGAGTGGCTGCCGCTGTATCCTTCATTGGGATTCCTGTTTGCATATACCGGTATAATCCTGCAACGCTACTTTTACGGGAACCACTTCCGTAAAAGTAGCATGAGTATAGGGTTAGACACTAATTCCGGCGCTGGCGGCAAAGAACGAAGGTCACCGCAACTGGTTATTCATGCTAGATTTGCGGGGCGGTTCCCGCAAATCTAGCGTTGTAGAGATAACCCCCCTAAACGTTTTTTTGCCTGCCACTCGCCTGTTTTTCCATGCGCATGCGTTCGAAGGAGCAACCGGTCTCGAAGTCGGCCTCCCTCGCGATCACTCGGCAAACCCGCATGTTGCCCACCAAGTCGCCCCTGGTCCCGCCGCCGCCGATTAACCGCACCTCGATCACCTCGTCTTTGCGCATCGGTTCATCCAAACGTATTTGGCAACCGCCTTGACTGATGTCGGTGACCCGTCCGAACGCCATGAATTCCGAGCCGCCGCGTTGATAATAAGCCTGCATTTCGCATTTGTAGCGGCGGAATCGCCGGCGGTTCGCCCCCTTGTCGACTTGCCGGCTCATGAATTTAAAGCCGACGTCGTAAAGCCCGTTGTCGGTTTTGATGATGCGTCGCGCTTCCGCCGTGCTCTGCAACAACCGGGCCATGGCTGGGGGCAGCGGGATGTTCCAGTCGAATTGCACGATTTGGCCTTTGGCCAGGGGGTGGGCGGTGATTAAGCGCAGCCCCCCCTGGGAGAAATCCTTGACCACCCCCTCATGCCGGGTATCGTCGCGGGCGAGGGTGAAATTGACTTTCATCTGCACTTTGCGGCGTTCGTGACTGCGGACCCGGCCGACCCGTTCCTTGCTTTGCCGGAGGTTCCTCAGCGTCTCCAGCAGGCGTTTGGCATCGGCGATGGGGTCGTCGGACAAGGTGACGTCAATCGACGGCGCATCGGCGGTGGCGAGAGCCTGCTCGTCCACCGGCGAGATTTGGTTGACGGCATTGACGTCGATTCCGGCGTCGAGACAATATTTGCAAACCGTCAACCAGCGATTGTCCTGGTTTTTCACCAGTTCAATGGCGGTGGCGTCGTCGTAGTTTTTGAGGCACACGCTGCATTTGGGCATACCGATACTTCTCCGGGAAGCGAAGCGAGGCCAAAGGAGCGAAAGCCCGGTCCTAAAGTGTCATAAAAAATATCGACGGGACTCGGAATCCCGTCGATATAGTATAATGAAAGATAACTTCATCGCAACTTCATTCGGTCGGATTAGATATCCAGATCCGAACCCACGGGGCCGCGGCTATATAATTGGTCAATCGCCACGTTATTCACCCTGCCGCCGGTGAGGTCGAGTTCGTGAATGTAATCCCAACCCTCCGGCAGAGGCATGCCGGGGATGGTGGGAACGGCGCTGGACGAGACCACCTTGGCCGTCGGAGCGGTTACCGGGGGCGCGGCAACGGGAGCCGAGGCGATAATGGAATCGGCGCTTTTCTTCGAAGCGGCATAATTATTAATCTGGGCGGGGGTGATGACCAAACTGGGGCTGACCAACTGGTCTTCGGTAATGGCTTCTTCCTTGCTGGTGAGGTCGGTCAAAGCATCTTTGGCGCCCTTGTCCACCACTGCCGGCATTACCGACGTTTCAGCCACGCTGCGGCGTTCGATAATCGCGCCTTCCAGACTTTCTTCCTCCTGGGCCTTCGCCGCGATAACCGGTTCGGCCGCGGCAACGCTCTTGCTTGCGGTCTTCGCGGCGGCGACTTCGAGGTCGGGGGTATAGCCGGGTATGGCCGTCACTTTGCCTTCAGCCAACAATTTTACGTATTCATCTTCCGTCAGGATGGAGTCGCCGGTCGGGGCCGTGGCCTCGGCCAATTTTGCCGCTACTTTGTGGTCGTCACCCGGGGTGTTGACGCCGGTGCCGACCAATGCCGGTGCGCCCGCCACCACAATCGGGGCGTTGGGAACAACGACCGGCGCCACTGCGGCGTCGGGTTTTACCCCGACATCGACCACTACCGCCGGTTCCGCTTGGGCGACGACGATGGGTGTCGACGGGGCGGGGGCGGACGGGGCGCAAGCCGGAGCGGCCGGTGGGCAAGTCGAAGCGGTATCGCAGGTGCCGGTGTTGCAGCAGCCTGCCAATAACAATAATGACGCCAAGGGCGGCGCCAACAAGAGGGATTTACGCATATTTCGGTTCCTTTCTCTATATAAAAAAAAGAATGATAGACCAAAGATGACTTGCGGAATTGTTAAAGTTTCTTTCAAGAAGATCCGAACAGCCGCATCTCCCCCGTACTCTGGCAACTAATTCCTTTCCCCCAAGTCCTTGGAACTAACGTTCTTTCCTAAAAACAACCCCTCGCGTGAAATTTGAAACAATTTCACTGTCGCCGTCAAGTCCCTATTGTCCCGATTATTCCTTTTTCCTTTTGCGTTTCCCAAAGGCAATATATACGATACGAGTTGACCGTCAACGAAAAAACGGGAGTTTTTTATGGATTTTGAAGACGCGCTGAAATTGGCGCAAGAAGACACCAAATTCATCAAGGTGCGGAAGAACCTGCTCTATACTTTTGGTTCCACCCGACTACCTTATATATGCCTTTCGACCGCGCCGGACAATCCCGATTTCGTCATGGTCAGGGCGGGGGAGATCCTCGCCGACAAGCCGGCCATTGCCCTGCCGGGCGAGTTTTTCGCTTTTGAGGGCTTTGAGGAATTGGCGGAGAAAATGGCCTCGATGGAATCGGTCGTGGCTTTGGCCCGGCGTATTTCCATGCCGCCCTCCAAATATGTGAACAAGATTGAAAACGCCATCCGTGAAGGCGGCCCCTTGTCGGAGGCGATTCAACGGGTCGTCAACCGCCTGGAAAACGACAACGACGTCCGCACCGGGGTGATTTCCGCGCCGGACCAGGTATGGGGGCTGTCGGTTTTGCTGTATGTGGGGAGTCAAGTGGCGCGTTCGGCGCCGTCCAATGTTCAGGAACACCTGGAACATCTGCGTTTTCGGGATTGAGCGGTTCAGGCTTGATTTTGATAGGGGGTAACCATGTCAGAAGGCGGCAGAAGCGAAGCCTCGTTTGCCCAATTTGTCGGCGGCTTCGCCTTTCAAACCCTGGTGCATCTCGGAAAAATGCCGAATCCCGTTTCCGGCGCCACCGGCGTGGATTTGGCCAACGCCAAATATTCCATCGACCTCTTGGCGATTCTTCAGGAAAAAACCAAGGGCAATCTTTCGCCGGAAGAGGAGGAACAGCTGACCGGGATTCTCCGGGATCTGCGCCTGACTTACGTGGAGGTCGCCGGCAAGAAGCCGGACGGTCAGGAAAAAACCGCCGCGCCGGCCGGCCAAGGCGAAAGTTGATGCCCGCCGTTTCGGCGTCTGTTGCCTCCGGGCGTCGGGTTCTTCCACTTTACCATTTACAAAACTCTGCTCAATCCGTATAACCTGCCGGATACGCGGACGCGGTTCCGCCGAAGGTTTTTACCTTCGGCCGCGTTCGTTTCTATTGAGGTACACGCATGGCAATCATCGAATGGCAGGGCCTGAAGGAAAAACTGGGCCTGCGCCCCCAAACCGAAATCCGGGAAATCGGCACCGGTCCCGGCGTCAAATGCGAGAAATGCGGCGAGATGATGATGCGGGTGGATTTCGAGGCCAACCTCAACGTCTGCACCCTTTGCGAGCATCACCACGCCATCGGCGCTCTCCAGCGCATCCGCATCACCCTCGACTACAATTCCTTCGTCCCCCGGGACGACGACCTCGTCGCCATCGATCTCCTGCACTTCAACGGCATAGAGAGTTACACCCAAAAACTGGAAAAAGCCCGTAAGGAAACAGGCATCACCGACGCCATGATCTCCGGCGTCGGCCGCCTGAAGGAGCGTCCCGTTGCCTTCGGGGTCACGGACTCCCGCTTCATGGCCGGCTCGATGGGGTCGGTCGTGGGGGAGCGTTTCGTGCGGTTGGTGGAAACGGCGATTGAACAGCGCCTGCCGCTTATTGTTTTCTCCGGTTCCGGCGGCGGCGCCCGCATGTACGAAGGGCTGTTCTCCCTGATGCAAATGGCCAAAACCTCGGCCGCCCTGACCCGCCTGGACGCCGCGCGCCTTCCGTTCATATCGGTCTGCACCCATTCGACCATGGGCGGGGTCTGGGCCTCGTGGGCGGCTTTGGGCGACGTCAACCTGGCCGAACCCAAGGCCCGCATCGGGTTCACCGGTCCCCGGGTCATCAAGACCACCATCAACGCCGAATTGCCGGAAGGTTTCCAATCGGCCGAATTCCTTTTGGATCACGGACAAATCGATCTGATCGTCCACCGCTGCGATCTCCGCGACAAACTCGCGGTCCTCCTCGACAAGCTTCTCGGCCCCGTCCGCAAGGAAAACCCATGAGCATGAAACGCGTCGCCCTTCTCCCCGGCAGTTACGATCCCATCACCTTCGGCCACCTGGACATTATCGAGCGTGGGGCGGCCCTCTTTGACGAATTGGTCGTGGCGGTGTCGGAGAATCCGGCCAAGGAGCCGATGTTGTCCCTGGAGGAACGGCTGCGGCTGATTGGCGAATTGACCCATAGCTACGGCAACATCAGGGCGGAGATTTTCACCGGCATGACGGTGGACTTCGCCAAGAAAATCGGGGCCCAGGCGATTGTCCGGGGGATACGCACCTTTGCCGACTTCGAGTACGAGTTCCAATTGG
>JAVBTZ010000262.1:0-13890 GCA_031555915.1 Planctomycetota bacterium | reverse complement strand
AGCGGGATGGCAAGTAACCCCAGGGGGCCTTGACTTGTACCTAGGAGGATTGGGGGCGGGTTATGAATGCGGAGGCGGAGGTGAACCGGGTCGAGCGTTTGAAAAAGGGGGCGGTGTGGCTGCTGCAGGTCGAGGTGGGGGGGAGGGAGAAGTTGGTGTGGATGGAGGGTGATACCGAGGGGGTGGAGGAGCTGCCGGGGGAGACGATACTTATCTTGGACAATCTGGAAGCGACCCGGGTGCAGAACCGGATTTGCAATGGCAAGGGGTTGACGCTGGGTGGGGTGGTTGTCGTTGCGCCGAAAGAGGCGGGGGCGGGGGCGCGACTGGTTTGAAAAGTTGCGAAATGGAGAAGCGCGTTGCCTTTCCGCTTGAAGCCGCCGATTTATTGAAAATGTGAATTTCACCACAGAGACACAAAGGACACAGAGAACTGCAACCGAAAAACTTGACAATGCCAAATATAAAAAGTGGTTTGTGGTTGTGGTTCTCTGTGTCCTTTGTGTCCTTTGTGTCCTTTGTGTCCTTTGTGTCCTTTGTGTCCTTTGTGTCCTTTGTGTCCTTTGTGTCCTTTGTGTCTCTGTGGTGATATAAACTTTTCACCATTTCGTTCCGCGACCGGAATAAAAATGATCCCTACGTCTCCGCCCAGGGTCGACTACCCCACCTTGACCGGCGGCAACCTGTCTCCCTCCGACTGCGTCCCCCCCAACGACAGCGGCAACGCCTTAACCACCTCCCCCCCGCCCCGCTCTTTCTCCCAAATCTCCGACATACTCGAAATATTCTTTTCTATCGCATCATACGCCGCCTTATGCACCTCAACCCTCTTCCCCAAATCCTCCGACGACACATCCAACCGGGCAAACAACTCCGACATCCGCCGCATCTGGGGAATTATCTTCTCCGCCTCATCATTGGACAAGCGCGCCAAACGCTTGACCTCGTCCGCGACCACCCCAAAACCCCGACCCAATTTGCCCGCCCGCGCCGCTTCAATACTCGCATTCAAGGATAAAAGACCGGTCTGGAACGACAACGACTGAATGGTCTGGGAAATGGTGAGAAAATATTCCAACGCCTCCCCCGCCTCCTGCGCCGCCGTTCGCATTTCGCCAAATCCCCGAACATTGCCAAGATAATTATGCCGCATCTCGGAAATCTGTCGGCTTAACGCCTCCAAAATCCGCCCAGCCTCGTCCCGCAAACGGTTTTCCACCACCTGCAAAGCTTCGGAATGCAAACGCTCCTTCTCCAATACCTCCTGACGCGCCTGCAGGATAAGCTTCCGCTCGGAATCCAGCCGCTGCACCCAATGACAATTCTCCCGCTTGGTAAGTCCATTGGCCAGCGCCAACGCCATCTGTTCGCAACTGCCGTAACCACAGGCGTGACAGTTCAAAAGATCCTCCGGCTCCCTCTTCCCCATATAAACATAAATACGCCGCAGTTCCTCCCCGCTCGGCCAACGCAGCCGCGCCATACCCGAACTATCCCGGTAATGCGGTTCGGCCATGCCCTCCCACCAATGCCTCGCCAATAATTTCCGCAGCCGCCGGCGCGAAAGGATACCCCGCAACCAAGCCCGCCAACCCCCGGCCCCCACCCCCAACCCCTCCCCCGCCAATTCGCGGACCCGTTCGGATACCGGTTTTTCCAGTGCGTCCAGGTTTTCCTCCGGCCGCACCGCACCGGGACCGCCGTTGCAGCCGCTTTCGCAATTGAGACAATCCACCAGCGCCGGCGCCAGTCCGGCCTTAATCATTTTGGCCAAACCGGCCAAGTAAGGATAGACCTGACGCGGACCCTCGATACGCCGGGTGCGCTCGGCCAACTCCGGTTGCCAGCGAGCCACGGACCGGGCAAGCCCACCCGGAGTAGGAAAAAGCGCCGCCCGCTCGGGCGGCGGATTGTCAAAGCCGGCCTCGGGACAGGCGGCGAGGCTGACTTTCTCCCGCGCCAGAAAAGCGGCCAAAGATTTAAAAGTCACGTTAAGCATATGCAGGCCGCAAAAGGAAATCTCCCGCCGCTTGGCTAAACAGGGCGAAAAAAATACCTTGGGGAGGCCGGACCATTCGGAGTGGTCGCGGTTAAAACAAGCCACCGCGTGTGCCAAAGGACTGCCGACCACCGCCAAGTGTTCTTTTAGTTCGGGATGATAAAGAAGGATAAATCCCACAATGGAGGGACAAGGTTGACTTATGACGGTGCGACCGGGGTTTTTTTCCGCTACCTGGTAATAACTCCAACTGGCGAGTTCGGCGCCGAAAGAAATATCCACCACCGCCCGCGCCCCCCGAGTCCTGAGCCAGCCGGAAAGGCGCGACATCTGCCCGGGAAAATTCGCCGCCGCGGACGGCGCCACAAAAGCGACAAACGGCCGCCTTTCCCGCATCAGGTCCGCCCAGGCCGGGAAGTCGTCAATGCCTCTGCGGGCGCCATGCGGACAGGCGGCAAGGCAGGCGCCGCAGCCAAGGCAAAGGGCGGGATTGATGTCAACGTACTGTCCCGAACCGTTGTTGCAGTACTTAACTGGGCAAACGCCAATGCAGACATGACAGTTCCGACATTTGTCCGGGTCGACGGCAACCAGGGGAGAATCATAATCCATGACATTTTCCCGGCCTAAACCGTGGCAAAAGAGCATTGTCGAGGTTTGGCAAAACAGTAAATTTATGCGAAATATTTTGGAGCACCAGTGCTCAAAAGTCCTTGTATTATAATCCGGCGAAATTGAATTGCCAGGATTTATTTTAACGTCGATGTGAAGTACACAAGCTCCAACAATCCCTGAAGGGGTTGTTATGATGCCGAAACCATCTGACACCGTCGGCTTTACCGCGCTGCCAGGGTCAACTTGCGGCGTAGCCTTGGGTTTACCCTTTACGAAAAAACCCCGGCAACCAATTCACGGCGGCCGGGGCATAGGTCTCGGAAGGTACGGCGATAGGGTAACGCCCCAAAATCTCCGGGACGATTGGAGGTATATCGGCCTCATTCACCCCGTTTTTTTACCCGTGAGTTTTGTGCGCCGTCTTTCTCCGTGTCGACAGCCGGAGATTTTTTTCAATGTTTTGATTCAACATCTCCACCTTTTCACCCAGTTGGCGGCGGTTGGCGCACAGGACGTAGATCGTGTCCATCACGCACAACAGGGCGATGCGGGCGGTAAGGTTGGTGCTGATTTCGCCGACGCGGGGGAAGGAGGTGCAGAAATAGATGTCCGACACTTCTTCGAGCGGGGTATTGCGGTAATTGCCGATGCCGACGGTAAAAGCCTTGTTCCGCTTCGCCGCGGCGATGGCGTTGACGGTGGCGCGACTCCTTCCCGAGTTGGAAAACCCGAAGGCGACATGCCTTTTTTGCAACATCGACGACTGCAGGACCATTTGGTATTCGTCGGAATACGCCTCCGCCCGCACGTCGAAACAGGTGAAGCGCAGCGCCTCCTCCTTGGCGAAACAGCCGGAACGGCCGGTGCCGAAAAACGCGATGCGTTCGGCGTTTTGAATGGCGTCGGCGACCCGAATGACGCCGTTTCGGTCTATCTGGTCGAAGGTGTCGTTGAGGCTCATCATGCTGCAGTCGAAGATCTTCTTGATCATTTCCTCCTCGGTGTCTTCCTTGCCGATGTCGGAAAACACGGGCTCCGAAACTTTATTGAGATCCTTGACGAGATTGAGCCTGAGCTCCTTCCAGTCGCGGAATCCCAGGGTCACGGCCAGGCGGCTGACCGAGGCGACCGACACCTCGGAACGCCGGGCCACCTCGTGAATGGAGCAGTTGATGATTTCTTCGGGGTGGGTCTGCATGAAGTTGGCAATCTTGGCTTCGCTGGGAGTGAAGCTGTGATAGAAATTTTGAATGCAACCGATGACAGAGGCCATGGGGACTCCAAAAAAAACATGACGCGGGAAAGGCGGGGCGCCCGAATGTTTTTGGAACGTGTACTGCCGCCACCATATCCAAGGATAGCGTCCAAGTTACATTTGTCAATATCAGTATGTAATTATATTCGGTAAAACCGTATGATTTCCGCAAAAGTATACCATACAAAGCAAACCCAGGGGCGGCGGGGCGGGGTTTAAGCCGCAGCGGTCGGAATGACGTATTTACGGCGGATATTCGGCATTTATGCCTCTATCAGACTTCCCTTCCGCCGTCCCCTGGCCTGGCATTTCAGAGAAGGGGCGGTTGGCGAATTCTTGCCTGTAATTTTATTTCAGTATTTTTATTACATGAAACCTTTTGACAACTGTGATTAAGTATGATATACTGCGTTTATCAGACGTATTGTTTCGCACGCCCCTTACGACCAGCAATGATATTTAATCACCAGGTTTTTATCCCAGAACGCCTCCTTTAGCCGCACCGAAAGCCTAACCGCGCGATAAGACAGGGTCGGGGATGGGAAACCAGGCGCCGCGATAGTTGCCGCCATGACCTCGGGCCATGAATTTGGCAGGGCGGGGTTGTTTCGGCATCGTGATACCCACCAAATCCAGGGGAAGAGATGATTGACATCGGCGTCGAAGGGCAACTGCGCGCCTATCTGCGCGACAAGGGGTTGTTCCGCGATTTCGACCGGGTAACGCTTCGCTATTTTCCCGGCGGCGTTTCCGGCATCGTCGCCCTCGCCTCCGACGGCGAAAAGAACATCATCATCAAGCAGGCGCTTTCCAAACTCAAAGTCAAGGCCGACTGGCGCTGCGATCCCGAGCGCATCATCACCGAGCACCGCGCCAACGAAATCTACGCCCGCCTGGTGCCGGAGAGCGTCCCCGCCACGCTCTTCGCCGACAGCGAGAACAAGGTGATTGGCCGCGTGGGCGCCCCTGACGGCACCGCCATGTGGAAAGCGCAGCTCCTCGAGGGGCTGCTGGATTTTCGCGTGGCGCGGAAAGCCATTGGCGCGATGGTGGCCATTCACAACGCCTCTTCGCAGGATGCGGCGATTCGGCGGGACTTCGACAACAACGCCATTTTCTACGACCTCCGCATCGAACCCTACATAGAGACGGTCGCCAAGGTCCACCCCGATCTCCATGCGCGCTCGCTTCCCATCGTGAAACGCCTGATGCAGGAAAAGCTTGTCCTCGTGCACGGCGACTTCAGCCCGAAGAACATTCTCGTCCAGGGTGAAGACATCTTCATCCTCGATTACGAGGTCGCCCACTTCGGTCATCCCTCCTTCGACCTCGCCTTCTTTTTCAACCACTTCATGCTCAAGGCGGTGAAGAACAAGCAATGGGCCGACGCCTATCTTGCCATGATGGCGGATATGGTCGGGCATTATTTCGAGCGGCAAACGGTCATGGATTCCGCCACCCTGGAAAAGGAGACGGCGGAACTGGCGGCTTTCATGCTGTTGGCCCGGGTGGACGGCAAGTCGCCGGCGGAATATATCGTGGACGAAGCGGACAAGGATCTTCTCCGCCGCGCCGCGCGGGCGGTGTTGCGCCGGAACGTGCAGCGCCTCGGCGATGTGGCCGCGCTGATCCGCAATGGCGCCAGGCTTTATGCGTGAACCATCCCGATAATCGACGGAAGGGCGGTTCTTTAGAAGCTGTTTTTAGAGGCGCCCTGAAGGGATAGAAAATATTCAGCCAACTCTTAGAGGAGTTCGCAAATGAAGGACAGTGCAATTGCGTCGGTTGCGGCGCGGCGTATTTACGACTCGCGGGCCAATCCCACCGTCGAGGTGGATGTCATCCTCGCCGATGGCACCCTGGGACGGGGAATGGTTCCCTCCGGCGCGTCGACCGGCAAATACGAGGCGCTGGAACTGCGTGACGGCGGCCGCCGTCTCGGCGGCAAGGATGTGTCGAAGGCGCTTAACAACGTGCGGAACCTTCTGGCTCCGGCCTTGATCGGCATGGACGCGATGGATCAATACGCCATCGACAAGCGCATGATCGAGCTTGACGGCACGCCGGACAAAGCCAAACTCGGCGCGAACGCCATTCTCGGCTGTTCCATGGCGGCCTGCTGGGCGGCGGCCAAGCATTGCGGCATGCCCTTGTACCAATATCTCGGGGGCGCCATGGCCAATGTCCTGCCGGTCCCGATGGTGCAGATAATCGGCGGCGGAGCGCACGCCAACATGGCGATCGACGTGCAGGATTTTCTGGTGATTCCCTTGAGCGCGAACACGTTCGAGGACAGTTACGCCATGGTCGTGGACATCTATTTCGCCGCCCGCAATCTGTTTAGGGAACAGGGCCGGCCCCTGTCCATCGCCGACGAGGGGGGCTTATGGCCGACCGGCTTCAAAACCAACGAGGAAGGCTTGGCGCTGTTGACGGAAAGCATACGCCGCGCCGGATACGAACCGGGCCGGGACGCGGCCATCGCCCTCGACATCGCCTCGAGCGAACTCTACGATGCCGAAACGGAGACCTACTCCTTCAATCTGGAAAAACGCCGCTTCAGCCGCGAACAATTCGTAGATTTGCTGTGCGATTGGGTTGACCGCTACCCGGTCATTTCAATAGAGGACGGCGCGAGCGAACTGGACTGGCAGGGGGCGAAATTGTTGACCGAGCGTCTGGGCGGCAGGATTCAGTTGATTGGCGACGACCTGTTCACCACCAATGTGGAGCGGATCCGCCGCGGCGTGGCGGAAAAATGCTACAACTCCGTTCTCATCAAGCTCAACCAAATCGGCACCATTTCCGAGACCATGAATTCCATCGCCTTCACCCGCGGCCACGGCTATCTTCCGGTGGTGTCGGCCCGTTCGGGGGAAACGGAGGATGCGACCATCGTCCATCTGGCGGTCGCCACCAACTCCGGCCAGCTCAAGGTCGGTTCGGCGGCGCGCAGCGAAAGAACGGCGAAGTGGAACGAGACGGTGCGCATCGAGGAGCGCCTGGGAGCGTCCGGAATCTATCCCGGCGGCAGGGTGTTCACCGACGCGGGCATTACCTTTGGCGGTAAAAAATAGGTAACCGTTCACGGCACAATGTCAGTATGCTGGCAAAAACCCTGCCTTTACCAGAAAAACGGTGCGCATGTCATTCCGAACGGCAGTGAGGAATCCCGCGGTTGCGGCGGTTGAGTAATAACGCTTCACATTTGGCTCGTCTCTGGCAGCCTTAACGCTTCCAAATGGGGGCGGTTTATACTCTGCCTCCGCTTCTACTGGATTCCTCACTACCGTTCGGAATGACAAGCGTACGGCTTTTCCCAAAATGGAGCGCTGTTGTCAGCGTAGGGCACCTCTAAAAGATGCGAATTTCCTGAGCTTTTATTCTATACGTTCCTCAGGGTGCAAAGGAGTTGGCTGAAGTTTTCAAACACGGTCTACAAGGAGAAGGTTATGAGGAAGAAATGTTTTGTCGTTATTGCGGCTGCTCTCTACCTGGCCATTTTCAGTGTCTTCGCTTCGACCCAAGCCGCCGAAAAACCCATTTCCTGGAAAGCGCAAACCCTCTGGAACGCCGGCGAAATCCCCCAAAAAACGTTTGAAAAGTTATGTGAAAACATCAAGGTCATGAGTGCCGGCCGCCTGCTTATCGAGGCCTTCCCCAGCGGCGCCATTGTTCCCCAGAATGAAACTTTGGACGCCCTGCAGAACGGCGTTCTCGACGTCATCCATGTCTGGCCCGGCTACGGCGCCCCCAAGAACCCGGCTCTCGCCGCCATCAGCGACCTCATCTTCGCCTACCGCAGCCCCATAGAACTTGACACCTGGCTCTTCAAGAAGGGCGGCATGGAATTGTTCCGCAAGATTTACGCTCCCTTCAAGGGCTATCCGGTGGGAGCCATGTACTGGGGCGTGGAATCCTGGCCCAGCCGCAGACCCCTCAGCAAAACCGAAGATTTCAAAGGGCTGAAGATCCGCTTGTCCCAGGGCATGCAGAGCGAAGTGTTGACCAGCTTCGGGGCCAGCGTCATCCAGCTGCCCGGCAATGAAATTTTCCCGGCCCTGGACAAGGGCGTCATCGACGCCTGCGACTGGAGCACGGCCGGAGTCAACGCCTCCCTGGGTCTTTTCGATCTCAGCGGCGTCAATTACACCAACTATCCCGGTTTCCATTCCATGCCGATTGGCGATTTCACGGTCAATATCGATAAATGGAACGAACTCACGCCCGACCTCAAGGCCATTGTCGAGACGGCGGTGCGCGGCTGGATGCTGGATTCCTGGGAAACGGTCTATGCGGCCGATATCGAATTCGTGAACAAACACCGCGACGATCCCAAGTCCAAAGTTACCATCACCACCTTCTCGCCCGAAGAAATGCAAAAGATGACGGACGCGGCCCAGAAAGTCTGGGCGTCGTGGAAGACCAAGAACGCCGACTGCAAGGCGGTCATCGAATCGCAGGAAAACTGGCTGCGGGAAATCGGCCGTATCAAGTAGAAACGCTATTGTCCGGAGAGGCTATTAGGCGCTGCGCAAAAGTAAGTTGCTTAGTTTTATTTAACCACAGAGACACAAAGGACACAGAGAACCGCAACTGAAAACGTAATAATGCCAAATATAAAAAGATGGTTTGTGGTTGTGGTTCTCTGTGTCCTTTGTGTCCCTGTGGTTAAATAAACCAGCTCACCTTATTTCTGCGCGGCGCCTTACCGGAAAGCCTCTCCGGAAGCGAAACCGTCGGACTGGGTCGTCGCAAACGCGCGCATTCGGTTGGGGCAAGCGCATTTCGGTTTTCGGCCGGCGGCCTTTCGTATCCGCTCCTGAGGTTACACGGGGCAATACAGCGGACCTATGGGGGTTGAAAATATGGATGACAGTGCAATCAGCCGGGCGTCGACCCTGAAGAAAATCGTGGCGACCATAGACAAGATTTCCACCGTCAGCGGTTATATTGGCGCGCCCATGCCCTTTCTCTGCGCGCTTCTCATCGTGTATGAAATCATCATGCGTACCTGCTTCGAAATGCCGACGCCGTGGGTGGCCGAGACCACCGCCATGCTCTGCGCCGCCTGCTATTTCCTGGGAGGAGCCTGGAACATCAAACTCGACGGCCATATCCGGGTGGATATTCTCTACTCCACCTTTTCCCCCCGGGTGAAGGCCGGAGTCAGTTGCCTCAATTTTTGTTTTTTCGCCCTGTACATAGTATTCATGATTCGGGTCGTTTGGCCCTATATGGTCCAGTCGATTCAACTCAACGAAAGCACCTACACCTACTGGAACCCCGTGATTTGGCCGTTGAAAATAGTGCTTTTCCTCGGATTTGTTTTGCTCCTGTTGCAGGGACTGGCCAATTTCCTCCGCGATTTCCATTTTTTCATAACGGGGCATGAACTATGAGTATTACCGTCCTCAGTATCGTTCTGGTGCTCTGCCTCATTCTGATGCTGTGCATGGGGCAGCCGTTGGCTTGGAGCCTTGGTTCCACGGCGATTATCATTTGTTTAATCCAATTCCCCAATTTGGGGCCGATTTCCAGTTTCGTGAACCGCATCTTCGACCTGGCCCAAAATTCCACCCTCATGGCGGTTCCCCTCTTCGTCATGATGGCGGCAATCCTTCAGCGATCAGGAGTGCCCGAACAGCTCTTCAAGGCCGCCTACATCTGGGCCGGCGGCCTCCGCGGCGGCCTGGCCATCGGGGTCATCCTCTCCAACATCGTCATGGCGGCCATGGTCGGCGTGGTTGGGGCCGAGATTGTCACCCTGGGCATGATCGCCCTGCCGCAACTCATGAAAAACAAATATGACGACACCCTGGCACTGGGTCCCCTGGCGGCGGGGGGCGGTCTGGCCACCCTGATTCCCCCTTCGGTCGTCTTTATCGTTTACGGCATGACGGCGAGCGTTTCCGTGGCGCATCTGTTCACCGCCGGAATCATTCCGGGACTGATTCTGGCCGCCGGCTATGTCGCTTTCATTGTTATTCACTGCAAACTCCATCCCGAAGCTGCTCCCCTGCCGCCCGAGGAACTGCGCAACCTGCCCTTGAAACAACGTTTCCTGGCGCTCAAGGAATTGGCTCTGCCGGTGCCGATCATCTTTGGCGTCCTGGCTTCCATTTACATGGGCATTGCCACGCCGAACGAAGCCGCCGGGGTCGGGGTGGTATTGGTGTTGCTGGCCTCTATCATCACGCGGAAGCTGAGCGTGAAAATGTTGTGGGATTCCTGCTTGGAGACGCTCCGCATCAGTTGCATGCTGGCCTGGTTGTTCTTTGGGGCCCAGACCGTCATCGGGGCCTACACCCTGGCCGGCGGCACCCAGTTTGTCCGCGACGCCATTTTGGGCATGAATCTCGGCCCGACCGGCACCATACTGCTCATAAACGCCATCTGGATTTTCCTGGGCTGTTTCCTGGACTGGATGGGCATTCTCTTCCTGACCATTCCCATCTTCCTGCCGGTAATCGTCAAGCTGGGCATGAATCCCATCTGGTTCGGCGTCTTGTATTGCATGAACATGCAGGTCTCCTACCTTTCCCCGCCCTTCGCGCCTTCCTCCTTCTACATGAAGAGTATCGCGCCAAAAGAGATAACCATGCTACGCATCTACAAGGCCACCATGCCGTATTTGATAGTTACCTTCAGCGTCCTGGCGCTGGTGACGTTTTGGCGGGACCTGCCATTGTATCTCCTAACAAAATAAAAATAGTGAACATCGGAAAGGCGACAAAATGGACAGCCGGACCAGAGTGCTGGAAACATTGAACCATAGGCGGCCGGATCGCATCCCCCTGGATTTGGGCGCGGGATTATGCTGCCGGATGCATGCGGCGTTCTACCGCCGGCTGCTGGATCATTTCGGCTTGAAGGAAGAAATCCGCCTTTCCAGCCGGGTCGCGCAAGTCGCCCCCGCTTCGGACTCGGTTCTGGAACGTCTGCAATGCGACATCCGAACCCCATCGGCACTGTTCCGCAGCAAGGCGGAGACCGCCCCCAAGGAATGGGAGGACGACGCCTATCTCTATTTGCGGGACAGCTGGGGAACGGGCTACCGCATGCCCAAATCCATGCCCCTGTATTACGACATGTACGATTTCCCCCTGGCCGACGCCCCGGAAAAGATAGCCTCCTATGCCTGGCCGGCACCGGAGGAGATCGACCCCGCCGGCGTTCAACAGGCCAAAGCGTATCATGGCGCCGGCTATCCGGTGGTGTTCACGGACCATTACGCCAACGGCTTTCTGCAGACCGCCCCAAGGCTGTTCGGGTTCGACGGCTGGTTGACGATGCTGGGGGCGGGCGACGCCGAGGTTAAAATCTATCTCGACCGGTTGCTGGAAATGAAGATGCGCCATTACGACCAGGTCTTTGCCGGGTACGGGGACGCGCTGGACATCGTCTGCGAATCCGACGACCTCGGAATCCAGACCGGGACGTTCATATCACCTGGGATGTTCCGCGATGTTTTCAAGCCGTACTGGCGCAGGCTGTTCGCCCACATAAGGGCAAACAGCGGCGCCAAGATCCTGCTTCATTCCTGCGGGTCATGCGAGGCGGTGATCGGCGACCTTATCGACGTCGGCCTGGACATTCTCAATCCGGTGCAAATCAGCGCCGCCGACATGGAGCCGACCAGCCTGAAAAGGAAATACGGCCGGGATCTCGTGTTCTGGGGCGGCGGAGTCGACACGCAGAAAATCCTCCCCCTGGGAACCCCGGCGGAAGTCAAGGACAACGTCAAACGCAATATCGAGGCGCTGGCCAAGGACGGCGGTTTCGTTTTCGCCACTGTGCATAATGTCCAGTCCGATGTCCCGGTGCGAAATTTCCTGGCCATGTGGGAAGCGTTCATCGAGAACAGGAAATATTGAACCGCCGGTCGGCGGGAGTCCCGGTTTCGCTTTTGGCAGGCCGTATGGATATGCCCGCCCAAGCCCTCGCGATATTTATACCGACAACGGTGCGAAATGGTGAAAATTCTTGTCGGCTATCTCGAACGGTTACCTTTTGGTAAAAACCGTACAATTGTCATTCCGCGCGGTAGCGAGGAATCCAGGGGTCGCAGGGGCTGAGTAAAAACGCTTTACATTCGGCCCGTCGGGGTGGTCCCATCGCAGCCAAATGGGGACGGTTTATACTCAGCTATTGCGACCCCTGGATTCCTCGCTACCGCTCGGAAAGACAAAAGATAGGTTTTTCCCTGGGGCAATTGTTTGGAATAGCCGACAAGAATTTTCACCATTTCGCGACGTTGTCGGTATATTCCGGAGTTCTTTAGATGACAGATGTTTCAAGGAGGGTTCCCATGCCGGAATCCGTGTCGCACAAAGATGCCGAACGCTTGCGGGAACTTGGCAGGAAAATAGCGGAGCTGGCGCACCTGCCCGAGCAGGCAAAGCATCGCGCCATCTGGACCGCGGTGAACGACGGCGCGATGATCCGTCCCGCCGTCCTCGCGCGCGACTATCCAATATACCTCATCAATGTCAACGACGAATTGACCCCGCTCTGCGACGACCCCTTCCTTCGCACCGTCGAGTCCGACCTGCTGCTGCGGCTCTATGAATGGAAACACCTCCGCTGCCACCGCGTGGTGGAACCTTACGTCAATTGCCAGGCTGACATTTCCAGCAGCGGACTGGGCGTTCAGGCCTCCGGCCCGGGCTCCGACGAGATTCTCGCGGTCGAATTCGAGGCGGTCTCCAGCGCCAGGCATTTCGATCGGATCATGTCCTCGGAAGACGATCTCGCGATGATAAAGACTCCCGAGGTCCGCTACGACCAGGCAAACACCCTCCGCCGCCTCGATGCGCTGAACAGCATTTTTTCGGGCATTATCGGGGTCAAGCTGCACGGGGTGGACTATTTCCAGTACGTGCCGTGGGACGACCTGCTGTCATGGATGGGAATCGAGGAGGGCATGTACGATTTCGTGCTCAACCCCGAATTCATGCTTAAGGCGGTGGCGCGCTACACCGAGGCCTTCATCTCCGGCGTGAAGCGGCACGAGTCCCTTGGCCTCATAACTTCGAACAACGGCAATTTCACTATCGGGGCGGGCGGCTACGGCTATACGTCGCTCTTGCCGCCGCCCACGGCTTCGGGCATGGGGGCGCGGCTGAAGGATGTCTGGGGCTTCGCGGCGGATCAGATAATGACTTCGGTGTCGCCGGAGATGTCGGACGAGTTCGCCTTCACGCCGGAAAAACAGTACGGGGATCTCTTCGGGCTTCTGTATTACGGTTGTTGCGAACGCCTGGATCATAAGCTCGACCAACTGCGCACCTTCGGGAATCTCCGTAAAGTATCGCTTTCGCCCTTCGCGAAGCTCGAACCGGCGATGGAGATGCTGGGGGGAGGCGACCGGGTCGTCTCCTTCAAGGCGAATTCGAATTACCTCACCGGCACGCCGCCGCAGTACGACTTATTGAGGAGGGAGCTGGAGGAGGTCTGCCGGCTGGCGCGCAAATACAAATGCAATGTCGAAATCCTCATGAAAACGATAATCACCCTGAGGGGCGAACCGGAAAGGCTGTGGAAATGGTGCGACATGGCGTCGGAAATCGTGGCTGATTATTGAGCGTTGACTTTAGAGTTGCCCTTTGGCAAAAATCGATCAAATGACAATGGCATAAAGCGGTCCGACTCCGCCCCATGCGGTTTTGCCGCCGGCGCTATCCAGTAGTTTTTACCCTTGCAATCTCTTTGGTTGCAAGGGTTTTTCGTTTTCGAAAAGTTGAAAAGCCGTCCCTTTTTGTATCGGTTTGCGCAGCCAGGCAAGGGCCGGTTTCAACAGCTGCCTCCAGGACATTCGGTCAATGGCACCGGTATCCGCATCGGCTGGGTTTTCCAGCCAATAATTTTACGTTCCGCATTAACTCTACAACGCTAGATTTGCGGGAACCGCCCCGCAAATCTAGCATGAATAACCAGTTGCGGTGACCTTCGTTCTTTACCGCCAGCGCCGGAATTATTGTCTAACCCTACACTCATGCTACTTTTACGGAAGTGGTTC
>JAVBTZ010000158.1:0-19565 GCA_031555915.1 Planctomycetota bacterium | reverse complement strand
CTAAAAATGCTCTTTTGCCCGGATACTTCGTCAGGGCTTCGCTCTCGCGTTTTGTAACACAAACCACCACCGCGTGTTACAAAACGCTGCCGCTACGCCCTTCCTCGTCTGCGGGCAAAATAGCTATTTTTAGAGGTGCCCCGTGAACAGATACCTTTTTTCAGGCTGGTAATGTAATAGCGTACTTCAGTCGACTCCTCATCTCCAATGCGGCGCTGAGTGACTGCCATTCTCACCGGTGGTGCGGGTCATTTTGAAGACGCCTCGGGAAACGGTCTGTCCCGTATCCGCGATCTCAACCGTGAAATCGCCCGACAGCTTGTCGCCTTCGCCCCTGCCAAGGAAGTTGGCAATCAGCACGGCGTCGCCGATTTCGGGATGGCGCACCATCCATTTGGCGCGAATTTTAACTTGACCATTGCTGGAACCGCCTACGGCGTCGAAGGCAAATATCTCGGCGGTGATGCCCTCTTCCGGCATGTATGCCGTACCGCCAGTGGCGTTGGACGCCTGGCCCTGAAGGTCAAGACGAATTGGATAGTCGCGACCCTGTGCGGTATAGGTACCTTCCCAAATGCCGGCCAGTCTCGCACGAAGGCCGGTCGGCGTGGCTGACGGTTTGGAGGGCGGGGGCAGATTATCCGGTCGCCGGTCGCCCGTGTCTCCCGCGTTACCGACGGCCCCACCCTTTCGCGCAGTGAACGATCCAGCCGCAGTCACCGACTTGTTTGCATTCTCCATCACCGCGTACTGACCGCTCCATACGCCATCTGCCACCTTGCCGGCGAAGGAGAAAACCAGCTTTTCGGTTCCGTCATCCAGGACCGATTCGACATTGATTTTTCCGCCCGTCTCGCCCAGCCTGGTTATTTCCGCCTTACCGCCACGGTTGGGCAGGACGACAAAACCGTCATACTTGTCGTTCGCCAAGAAGATTTCAAAGGTAAAGGACAAATCCTTGCCCGTGAGCGTATTTTTTCCGGCGGCCTCCCATCGTCCCGATAAATCCGCCTCCGGCGTTCCGATTTGCGTTTTCTCCGATTCGAATTTATCGGCCGGTGTCGACGGCGTTTGCCGTTCTGTTTTTCTGAGGTAAATCCCCCAGTCCTTCAAGCCGTTCGCTGGGCTGTCCGGAAATTCCGGAGGTACCACGCCACCATTTTGCATCGCTCCGACATCCATGACGAAAGAGAGGTTGGGATTGACTTCCGCCAGTTCCTCCTCGCCCAGGGCAACGGCTTTGGCGAAGGAGAGATGCTTGCCGACAGCCGCACCGCCGAGGCCGGTGTTTTCGACCGGGAGAATTTTTCCGGAAGGCAGCTTTACCAGCGAAAAACAATGGCCGGGAATAACTGCCAGTCCAGTTTTCAAACCCTTGGCTTCGCATACCGAAGCATATAATGCAGCCAGTTCGACGCACGTGCCGGACTTGTCTTTCAGTATGTCGCGGGGGTGCTTGATTTCCTGGACGAGGTTGTCCCGCTCGGTTAGAAAGGACGCCGCAGTCTGGTAGGATATGCCGTTGGCGGCCATTTGCTCGTAAACTGCCCGGCAAAACGCCATGGCTTCGTCGTCGTCACGGGGAATGCCGGTCACGCCGGAGGCTTGGGCGGCGATGTCGGCGAATTCGCGCAGCAGTGGGTCCCGGCCGGCGACAAACGCGGCGAGTAGCGGCGCGTTCGACAGCCGGTCGTTCCAGGAAACGGCTTCGGAATCGGGCAGACTGCTGAACGCGAAGGAATTGCGGCCGAGAATGCGCGAACGCTCGGCGTAACTGTCCTCATGACGTCCGCCTCGGCTGTCCCGGTAGGAGTAACGCACCTCCACATCCACCGGCGTCGGATTGACCATGCGCATGGTGTCGACGCGGAACAATGGATAGTAGCAATCCACCACCGTGCCGCCGGCCGGGACGACATCATAGCGGGCTTCCGGAGACCAGGGGGCGAAGTCGCCGACCCGGTAGCTGATGCGCAGATCCGTCGCCTCGCCGTCGCCGTCGTTATGGAAAACCGCCTTGGCCACCCAGAAGCACCCGTTCATCAGCTCGGGATGGGCATAAATTTTGTACAGGGACGACATGATGTTTTGCCTGGCTTCAAGGTCGCACTCCAGCCGGCTTTCGCCTCCGCCGGCCGCGGTTTTCGGCATCACATAGGAGAGAATGCGGGAGACGGAATCATACCTGACATCCGAACTCACCTCGGGCAGGCGGTAGGTGAGGGACACGGCGTAAACGGTCGCGGGCGGGCCGGAACGGTAACCGGCGAACACCGCCAAACCTGGGGCGACATGCACCGCTTTCACCTCGTCCTCGATGCGGATTTCACGGCGGCCGCGACGCGCCCAGGACAGGCCTTTTCGCTCCACCGTGATGTCGACGGCGCGGTAGCGGTCGTCGTAACGAACGGAGGGGTTGTTAAGAATGGCCCGGTTGTTATTGGCGAAAAGGTGGCGCGTCAGCTGATGGGGATTGGGGAAATTATCCTTGAGTTCCTGATAGCGCCGCGGCTCCGAAAATGTCGTCCGGCTCTTGATGACGGCGTCGCCGTTTGCCGCGACCCGGCAATCGGTGACCGTTCGGACCAGGGTCATTTCCCCGGCGTTCAAGGCGGACATGCCCGCCCCGGAGATTAGGTACAGGAGCGCCGCGAGTATACGCATTTCATATCGGCTGCCGTTCATTCCATTCTCCCTGCATTTATGTGGTTTTCCCCCGAAGGAAGCCCCGGGCGCTTCACCGTTTCCTGGTGAATACCGCCTTGCCGCTCTTTTCCTGCGGCCTTCCCGTGGCAAATTCGTCGTAGGTGTACATCTCCGTGTCCCAGGTGTCCCCGGTAATCCGGCCGGATAGTTCAACCCGCATTTCGGCGCGAAAATCCCCTTCCTCATAGACGAAGCGGCTGGCAATGCTGAGGACGCCGTTCACGTAGGAGCATTTTGTCGTCGGTAACACCAGTTCGTCACTCTGCCCCGGCAATACCGTCACCTTGCCCGACGCCCCCCGGTCGGTTTCCTCCATGTCCACCAGGATGTTTCCGGCCGGATTCGTATTGCCGTTGGCCGATTGGAGAACCCAGCGTCCCGCGAACGGCGAAGCGGCGGGCGGCATGCTTTGGTCTACGGCGGAGGGTGGTTCCGTCGCGGCTGGAGCGGGAGGGACGGGAATAGTTTTGCGGGTTATGCCCCAGGAAGTCAGGGCGCCGGCGGGCAGCGGCGGAAGTTCCGGCGGGATGACGCCCAGTCTTTGCATGCTGCGGACATCAACCAGATAGGCCTGTCCCGGCTTCAGGTCCGGCATGGCCTGTTGCCCAGCCGCCAGCATCGCCTCAAAGGATTCGCCGGCGGAAACATCCAGGGGGACGATTTGTCCGGAAGGAAATTTCACTACCGCCAGACTTCTGCCGGGTAAAATCGCCAGCCCCGTGTCCAATCCGGTCGAATCGCAGACAGCTGCGTAGAGGATGGCGAGTTCGAGGGCGGTGGCGGATTTTTCCCTCAATACGTCGCGGGGATATTTCATGTCCAGAAGGGAGGCGGCGGAGTCGGTGAGGAAGCCGGCGGGATTACGCAGGACAATGCCGTTGGCTTTAATCTGGGCATGCAGCGCACGGCAGAAGTCGAGAGCGTCACTGTCGTTCGAAGCCGAAGCGGCTCCACCGGAGGCTTGTGCGACTATGCCGGCAAATTCCCGCAGCAGCGGGTCCATCCGCGTAACAAAGGCGGCCAGAAGCGGGGCGTTGGCATATTTGTCGCCCCAGTTGTCGGCCTCGCCCGCGCTCAGCGCGGAAAACTCGAAGGCGTTACGTCCGAGAATGCGGGTCCGTTCGCCGAAACCGTCCTCGTGGCGGACGCCTTTGCTGTCGCGGTAGGTGTAGCGAATCTCCACATCCGTGGGCGCGGCGTTCGGGAGGTCCATGGCGGCAGCGGCGAACAGCGGGTAGTAACAATCCACCACTGTGCCGCCGGGCGGGATTAAATCGTAGCGGGCGTCCGGAGACCACGGCGCATAGTCGCCAATTCGGTAGCGCACCCGAACGTCGGTGATGTCGTCGTCACCCTCGTTTCGCAAGAGCGTCTTGGCCGCCCACAGCGAACCGTTGTTGAAGCCGGGTTCGCCGTAGATTTTGTACATCGCCGACATCAGGTTCGGGCGCACGGTCATCTCCACGCCCAAGCGGCTTCGTTCGCCTTTGGCGGACTGGCGGGGCAGGGTATAGGAGACGATGCGCTTTGCCTTGTCGTAACGCACGTTTCCAGCCCCGGTGGGCAGTTCTATGGTTCCGGTCATCGTCATGATGGTGTCGGGCGGCGCGGGAGAGACCCGGTTGAGAATGACGACGCGGTCGTCGGCATGGATCAATTCCATTTCCGTGTCCAAGGGAATCTCCCAGCGGTCGCGGCGTATTCGGGCCATGCCGAGGAGATCCGCATCGATGGCCGCCGAACAGCCGGGATCGTCGTAAGTAACTTTGGCGTTACGGTAGGCGGAGTGGCTGTTGTCGTTGGCGATGTAGCGGGCCATCGATTCCGGGGTCGGGCGTAGCGCCCGCATCTCCCGGTATGCGTCGGGACCGGGGAAGGTCATGCGGGTAAAAATTTTTGCGTCGCCGACCGCGTTAACGGTTGCAGTTTGTCCGATATCCAGCATCTTCAGTTGCCCAATGCCGGTTTCGCCCGCTGCCGCTGCTACCATGGATAGGGCGATGACGAATGTCGCCTTGACAAGAAAACCGTGGCTCATAGCCGGGTAACACATCTGTCTTCCTCCACCTTGACGAAAGAGGGGCTGTTCATCGCCTCTCCGCTTTCTTGGCCGTTTCAAGATTCAGCAAAGCCGCCTTCGCCTCCTGGTCGCCGGCATTCGCCGCATCATCCAGTAAGCGCCGCGCTTGACTTAAATCCTTCTCCACCCCGGTTCCTTCCAGAAAAAGCAACCCGAGCGTGCGCTTGGCCGAAGCCACGTCACGCAGGGCGGCGTCATGCAAAAGCTCCACTCCCCTGGCGAGATTTTTCTCCACGCCGGTTCCGTGCAGATAACATAAAGCCAAATTCGCCATGGCCTCGGCGTCACCTTGCGCCACCGCTTTTTCATACCATTCCACCGCTTTGTCGTAATCACGGGAGACGCCGTACAGGCCGTCATGATATATGGCCCCGAGAATCCCCTGCGCCTTGGCGTCCCCGGCCAGGGCCTTTTTCCAGGCTACGCGCCGCTCCCACCTGCCGCCGATGAAAATTACCGCGTAGCATAGTAACGTCAGCGCGGCCAGGATCCACGCCAACCAGCGAACCGCCACGGCGGCAGTATCGGCGGCTTTTCCGGAAAGCATCGCCAGGAAAATACCCACCGCCAACGCAATCAGGCATAGTAGGAGCCATTCCCGCACTTCCTTGCTCATGTCGATGTTCTCCTGCGTCACCATCCGGAAGTGACCGGATTCAGGGAGGTATAGGTGGCGGTCGAATAAGCGTTCGGATTAAAGCTGCGGCTTTCCGACGCGACGACGCTGCCGTCGGAGCCGAGCCAGGCATTGCCGTATTTCGAGGGAACGCTGATAACGCTGCCGTCGGGTGCGGAGAAACGGTTCCGTTCGAGGATGAAGTCGGTTTGCAGTTCTGAAATCCTGTCCATGGACGCCATGCGTTGTTGATGCTGGCGCATCGCGTCGTCCGTGATGTAATGCTGCGTATCCCGGATCTTCCGCCCCACCTCGCCCCAGCCGCGCGAGGCGTCCATTTGTTTGTTGATAAGCATTCCCGTAACCTGGGACAAGGCGGCGGACCACCTCGGATCCGCCCCGGTGTTCAGCCTGAACATTTCAAACTCCAGCCGGTGTTTCTCCAGACTGCCCTTTTGGGCGCGAAAAGAAATAATCGGACCGGCTCCCCAATAAAGCGTGCGGAAACCGGTCATGTTCCAGGTGTCCAACAGGGTCGAAGCGAACACCGCCAGCACCTCCTCCTCGTAATTGACGCCATTTTCCTGATACTCCAGCCGCATTCCCCCAAGGTCGCCGTTGGTTTGGGTGAACACGCCTCCGGATGGGGCCGCCGAAGCAAGGACCGTCTGCACAAATTTCCGCGTCGCCTGCCGGAGGGACGGGTTCGGGTCGGCCTGGACGATCCGGACATTCCTTGCGCCCGGGCGCATGCTGCGGAACAAGTCCATCAGAAAATCCGGGTACGACGACGGATAACGTTTTTGCATAAAACCAACTTGCCAGACCCCTTCCTGCGCCGTTCCGTACTTGCTTTCGGTCCAGGTGAACATTTGGTTGGAGCAGGCGAACGCCTCGGCCATATCCGCCGGACCCTTGGCGACAATCACCACAGTGGCGGGCGACAGATAGCTTTGGCCCTGCCATTCGACTCCGCCTTGAATCGACCAGTCCTTGGGGACTACGGAATGCCAGGCGGGAATGTTTCCGGACATCGGATCTAAAACGGTGTAACGTTTGTAGGTGGTGGCGCCGGTCATTCTCGTTCCTCCGTCCGGTCCGGGGATGCTCATGCCGCTGCCCATCATGCCGCCGGGCGCGGACGCCGGAAAAATAAACAGTGCCGCGAACGCCGCCGCAAGCAGAGGGGAAAATTTGTTAAACATGGCCGCTCCTTATCGAATCCATGAAAAAATCAAGACAACATTCTCATTCGGCTTCCGTATCCTCCAGCGGCAGGTTTTCAATGGCGATGCCATAGGGAGGACCGTGCAGGACAAAAGTCTCGACCATGGCGTTGGCGAAGCCATAGCTGTCTTTCGGGCGGATTTCCACCGCATCGCCGGGCGGATTCCGGTAGCCGTCGCGGACCTGGTCCTGGTCGCCATCCCGTTTCGACCAGAGCATTTTGCCGCTGTGATAGGCTTGGCCGTAGAGTTCGCGGTAGTCGGTCACCGGCCAGGTGTTGTCCGGGTGATAATCACTTCGCTCCTGCTCCCGGGCCTCCTCCATCCGGCGCTGCCATTCCGGATTGATGCATACCCTATCCTTGAAGAAGGCGGCCGAGTCCCCGGCGGTCGGTTCGATTTCGGCCGGTGTCGTCATGGCTTCGACGCCGACCCATTCCCACACGATGTTCGTGTTGAAGGCGGATTGGTTCAGCATGACGACGGCGCTGGCGAAAAGGGTGCGGCGGTCGTGGAAGCGCACCAGCATGGCGGCTCCGTCGCCGTCAATCGCAGGCACCGGAATCGCTTCAATGAGCGACTCCGCCAGCCGTTGGTAAATGCCCTTGTCCGACCGCAGCCACTCGGACTCGAGGCCGGGGTTGAGACGTTTCGCCAGTGGAAGAACGTATTTCTCCAGGATCATGGACGGATGCCGCGGATACCAGTGAAAGGTAGCGTTTTCGCGATTGAACCGGGCGTCGGCTTCCTTTATCGCTTTGACCTTTTCCGGCGTCATGGTGATGCCGATGTCCCATTGGAAAACTCCCAGCGGCCCCGCCACTTCGTGGACGACCTTTCCGGCGGGGTCGGTGAGGCGTAGCCACGAGCTCCACGACATCACCGGATACAGAAGCGCCCAGGCCACGTTCCCCTCCACTTTCCAGGACGCTGGTACCCTCACCCGACAAAAAGGGAGGTCGAACCTGGCGTCCATAATCCAGACATAACCCTCCTCTTCGGCCGCCGGCGTGGCGGCGTTTGCAACGGGGGATATGGCGCCGCTTGCGGAGAACAGGCAGAAAAGTAAAAATTGATAAAATGCTTTCACGGTTTGCTCCCTCCCGGTATTAAAGATTTGCCCTTTATGATTATACCGCCGAGGTTGACTTCATGAAGGAGAGTCCGAAGGTTTCGAAATTCAGGAATTAAATCTATCCCGGCTTTGTTACCGGGCTGTTAACCCAGCCGCCCTTCTATGAAACAACGGTGAACTGCCGCGCGATGGTCTCGGGAAAACGGCGTATGGCGGGGCGATCAATGCTTGCGGCTAGAATTGCGCGGGCTTCCAGCGGAGTGAATTCTCATACGAGGAGAGAACCAGGGTGCAAAATGGGGTAAAATATTCTTCTTATGTGTTTAAAAATTCAAAGCCTGAGGGATAGCATGAAAATGGGCAATAAAATGGGAAATAAATTTACCCAGACTATCCACCTGGTCTTGGTGCTTGCGGCGGCGTTGGCCATCGGGATTTTGATTTCCCCTAATCCTTGTGTTGCCGCCATGTTGCTGCCGGAGGAATTGGCCGGACACCCGGGCGGGATGCCTCCTGGCCAGTCATTGCGGCTAATTTTGGAAGATCTTGCCGGCGAACGCGCCGATCTGGTCAGAATCCAACGCGAGCTGGTGCGAAGGCCGGGCATTAATCCCGAGGACGGCGGCGAAGGCGAAGCGGCGAAAGCCCGTTGGATTGAGGCATGGCTGGCGCGGGAGGGTCTCCCGCCGCCCGAACGGGTGGATTGCCCCGACGACCGGGTGCCGGCTGGAATTCGTCCCAACCTCATTTTGCGCTACCCCCAAGTTCCCCGCGACCGCCCCACCTTGTGGGTCGTCGGATATCTGGATAATTCCACGCCCGGAAACACCGCGGTCTGGACCAGTTCGCCAATGTCCCTCCGCGTGGTCGGTGATCATATGTATGGCCTTGGCGTTACCGACAACAATGACGCCATCGCCGCCACGCTGCTGCTGCTACGATCGCTCCACCGGAACAGGAGTGACATTGCGGTGAACCTTGGCGTGCTCCTGATTGCGGGCGAAAAAGCCGGGCTCTCCAGGGTGGGTCTTCTCCATGTACTCAAGGAGCGGCCGGACTATTTCAAAAAATCCGATCCCTTCCTCCTTCTCTCCTACGGCACCCCAAACGGCGAGGGGATAGGCGTCGGGGAGAAAGGGCTGTTGTGGCTGAAGCTGCTGGTGCGCGGCACCCGGTCGCATTCCAGTCGTCCAGACCTTGGCAAAAACCCGCTTGCCGCCGGCGGCGAATTGATTGCCGCCTTACCGGGTTTGGCTGAAAAATTCCCGGCCCGGAACGAATTATTCGATTTGCCGACTTCCTCTTTTGTGCCCACCAAACCGGCAACCAGCGAAATGGCCCTGAATCAGATTCCCGGCGAGTTCAGCTTTCATCTTGATATTCGCCTGCTTCCCGGCTATCGGCTGGAAGATGCCCGGGCGGCGGTCGAGGAGAACGCCGCCGCGGTCGCTAAAAAGTACGGCGTCTCGGTCGAGGTGGAACAGATTCTGGCCCGGCCAACCAGCCCTGTCACGCCACCGGATAATCCACTGGTACTCGCCCTCGGAAAAGCCCTTGAGGCCCAGCTCGGTTTGCAAGCCCGCCGGTTCGGCGTCGGAGCCGTGAGCCCGGCGTCCGATTTGCGAAAACTGGGGTTTTCCGCCGCGGTCTGGCAGTGGGCGGGGGTAATGGAGATGGGACACATGGTTGACGAGGCCATGTCCGTTGCCGCCAATCTGGCCGAGGCGGAGCTGGTGGCGCGTTTGTTGTTTGATTCGAGCCTGGCCGTGTCGGCTCCGGCGGAGGGGGAATGACGCGATGCGTTGGAAAAGAATGGAATCCTGGCCTCTGTGCGCGGTGTTTTTGCTTGCGGGGGCTGTCTTCATTGCCAATACCGCCGCGGCCGCCATGCTGTTGCCGCCCGATCTGGCGGAGCAACCCGGCGAACTGGCGTACCAGGAAGCGTTGGCAATTATCCTGGAGGATCTCGCGGATCAGCACGACGCTCTCGTCACCATCCAGCGGGCTCTGGTGGAACGTCCCGGCATCGCGCCGGAGAACGGGGGGGACGGCGAAGAAAACAAGGCGCTCTGGATAGAGGATTGGCTAGCTAGGGAAGGTTTGCCCCCGCCGGAACGGATGGATTTTCCGGACGATCGGGTTACGGCGAAAATCCGGCCGAACCTGATACTCCGCCACCCCAAACCTTCCCTGAACCGGCCCACTTTGTGGCTTGTGGCCTATCTGGACAACTCTCCACCCGGCAATGCCGGAGCGTGGAAATCTCCGCCGCTGACGCTCCGCGTGAACGGCGATTTGCTGTTCGGCCTCGGCGTGCAGGACAACAATGACGCCATCGCGGCGACACTCCTGTTGTTCCGGTCGCTGGTGCGGCACCAAAGCGTCGCCCCGTTCAATCTCGGCGCGCTCCTTATGGCGGATGAAAAACACGGCGGCGCCCGGGGCTTCCTGCGCGTCATCGCGAAACGTCCCGGCTTGTTCGGGAAGGATGATTGTTTCCTGGTCTTTTCCTACGGAGACGATAATGGCTCGGTTATTGAAATCGGTGAAAAATGCACCCTGTGGCTGAAGGTGCGCGTGTTGGGGAAACAGACCCACTCGGCAATGCCAAACAAAGGTAAAAACGCCCTGGACGCCGGCGCGGAATTCATTTACCGATTATCCACTTTGCACGAACAATTCCCGGCGCACAACCTCCTGTTCGATCCGCCATACTCCACCTTTGTCCCGACTCGCCCGGAAGCGGCCTTGACTTCGGTCAATCAGGTTCCCGGCGAATTCATCTTTCATATCGATGTCAGGCTGCTGGCCGATTATCAGCCGGAAAAGGTTCAGGCGGCGGTGGAGAAATTGGCGGCGGACATCGCAGGAAAATACGATCTCGGCATTCGCGTAGAACGTACCGCGCTGCTTCCGTGCTCGCCGGTCACGCCGCCGGAAACACCGCTGGTGCGGGCCATGACCAAGGCGGTGGAAAAACAATTGGGGCGGCCCTCCCGGCTTCGCGGCATAGGCGGACAAACTTTGGCCGCGGATTTCCGCGGGATGGGATTTCCCGCCGTGGTCTGGAGGGCGGCGGCGTTCCAGGAAAACCACCCCGACGAATCCATGTCCATCACCGGCAATCTGAACGAAGCCGCCGTGGCGGCGCGGCTCCTGTTCGATCCCGATCTGGCCGAAGCCGCATTGGCCGTACCGAATGAACAATCCGATAAGGGGAGACGGACCGAAGAATGATGCGCGAGGATGATCCGAAGAGTCTCTTGATTGGCGCCGGCCTGGCCTTCGGCTTCGGCTGGTTGTGGTTCCCCTGGCTCGCCTCTTCGTGGTCGCCGGGTTTGTTGTGGGGCCGGTTGGGTTCCGCCAGCGGCAGCACGGCTTTTATTCTCCTCCTGATCCTCGGCTTCCCTGTCGGCGGTATTCTGGCCGCACATTTCTATGTTTCGGGTGAAGACGCCGGCTGGCCGCCCCGGTGGTTCCGGCAAAATATCCGGCATGCGGTTCATGGCTGCGCCTATTTATTGCTGGCTGCCGCATTGCTTCTACGTATCTACGGTCCGGTTGTCCTGCCGGGCATTTGGCCATACACGGCGCTGCCGGCTGTTGCCGCGGCCTACATTCTCATGGGGCTCTATTGGTGCGGACGCATCATGTCGCTTTCGCCCTTGGCCGCACCGACCGCTTTTCTTTTCGCCGTTCTGTTCGCCGCCATCGCCGGACAAGCAATCATTTATCTGCCTTTGCGAATTCAGTGGCTGCTCTGCCCGCACAGTCTTCTTGTCGCATGGGCTATAGCGGAATACTTGGCGGTGCTGGAAAAGCCGCTGCCGCGCGGCAGAGGGCGTCCTCCTAAATTGGCGTCGGAACCCAGCCCAATCGACATCTCCGGCACGGGGCAGAAAATCACGCCGCACGTTGCTTGGACTCGCCTGGCCGCCGTCCTAGCGGCTATCGGCTTCATTGGCGGCGCGGCCTGGGGACTAAACGGCAAAGCCGCAGTCAATCCGCCTTGGCTGACCGGCCTTGCCTATGCTTTGGGCGCATTGATTCCCGCTCTCCTTGTTCGGCGGCAAATCAGTTCGGCAATGTGCGGTCTTCTAAGTGTTTCGGCGGTTTCACTGTTCCTTGTGCTGGCTGCCGCCGCATTGCTGGTCTGGCCGCCGGCCTCCGCCGTTTTCATGACGGCAGGCGAAGGAGCGCTCGCTGGCGTGGGGCTTGCCTTGCTAGCCGATCGTTTTTTGGAAAAGGGCATGGCTGTCCGCCAAACCGGCATGGTGGTGGGTCTGTATGTCTTATTAATTAATGGCGGCTGGCTGGTTGGCAAATCGATCTCGGGAATGGCGTGGATTTACTTGGTGATTCCACCGGCTCTGGCGGCGGGGCCTACCCTGACTTGGTTGTCGCTTCGTTTTTTTCGGAGGAAGGCAAAACATGAAATCATCATCCCGGCAAACGCCGGAAATGGCGCCCGTAACGCGGCAAGCGAAGGAAATACTCCCCCACTTTTAAATCTCGATCTGTTCACCCCCGAGGAATTGCGCCTCATCGAACTTCTGAGTCGTGAAGAACTGCGTAATCAGGATATAGCCGATCTTCTTTTCATTGCCCGTCCCACTGTACGCTATCATCTGCGTAAACTCTATGCCAAGACCAACACCGCAAACAGGGAGGATTTGGTAAACTTCGTGTCAGCGCGTTGCGCGTTGCATAATAAAAGCCTGAAAGAAATGGTCGAAGAAAGAATAGAAGGCAAGAAATGAAGAGCAGCAGTTCATAGGCCCGGTAAAACATGGCGGTAGAGTATGCGGAGCGGTTTCCCATCTCCGCCCCTCGCCAGATCCGGACAAGGAGGTTTCCACCATCCGGCTCCTCCGCGAAAACGTCTCGCCTTATTTACCCCACCTAGGTGCTTGCGGGGATCGGGAACTTCCGAAAAGGCATCCTTAAAATGAACAAATATTTCGTCGCGCATGGTAGATTCCTCCTAGAGGGAAATCTACCATATATAGATTTATTGGCAACTTTTATCGAATATTTTGTGCTCTCGCCCTGCCATTCCGGCCAGCCGGTTTGTTGTGCCAGGGCGATTATCTCATCGCGTTCCGCTGTGGTACAGTAGACGATATCCGAGGTGCGTTCTTCCTTTAGCTTTTTCGTTCCCTTTACGGGATTCACTCTGGTCCGGTGGGTTGCAACCGCCCAGTTGAAAAAGCGGCTGAGGATGCTTTGGGTTCGGTTTCGGGTCGGGATGGAGTTCTGTTTAATGATTCCGGCCAAATAACTCGATACTGTTTTTGGGGTGGCGTTGGCGATTCCATTCATGGCGGCTTCGAAAGCCCGTAATCTAACCATCGACTCACCCGCCCACTTTTCACTACACTCCCCTGATAATTCCTTTTCATAGTCGTCCAACCACTTTTCCGGATCGAGTAATGAGTCGGGGGTGTCATGGTTCTCCGCGTAGCGGTCGGCGAGGTAGGTTATGGCTGCGGGCAAGTTCACATAGGCATCCGGAAATTCCAGCTCATCCATGACCAGCGCCGCTGAAATAAGGCGTAGGTCCGAATCGACGGCGGCGGACTTTTTGGGATCAGTGAAGCGAGTGGGAAGGCTGTATTGTTTGGAATGCCATTTCCAAATAATACGCCAGCGCCCACCGTGGAAGCGTTTTTGGGGAGTGGGCGGTTTATTGGTTTTCGGCATGTCCGAACCTCCTTGAACAACGAAAAGGTGCGGGATAAGGTGCGGATAGTATATATGAGGCTGGTTGAGGGAGCAACAAAAAAACCGCAACCCCAGCGGGTTGCGGCCTTTATATTGGGGCGAAAAACCGGATTCGAACCGGCGACCTTCTGAGCCACAGTCAGACGCTCTAACCAACTGAGCTATTTTCGCCATGATAATTGATCGCCTAAACCGCTCATGCTCTGGCGAGAACGGGAAAGTATATTCACTCCAGGCTTTTTTGCAAGTGTTTTGTCCGACTTAAACGGTAATACTTGCAATCGGCGCCCCTCATATATATCATTTCAATCATGAACGAAAACCAGCCTCTCACTACCAAGCCAAGCCTGTGGATTATCGATTCCGAACGCGCCCCATTGAAAGACGTGGCGGCGGACTTGGCCGACGACCTCGCCTGCGTGTATTTCCCCGACCCGCAGGACGCAGATTTCGACGAAAATCCGCCCGATTTACTCCTCGTTTCGGCGGAAATTCGCGGCGGCGCCAACGGACAAACCTTTGCCCAGCTCATCGACACCGCCCAGGACATCCCGGTCATTATCGTGGCCATGCTCCGCAGCTTGGCCCAGGCGGTCGCCTTTTTCCGCGCCGGCGCCAGCGATTACCTGTCCCTCCCCCTGGAAAGAGACGAACTCCTCGAACGCTTCGCCGCCGCTCTCGACCGCGCCGAAAAATTGGCGATGCGGGGACTCGTTATGCAGCTTGAACCGCTCGACCAGGAACTTGGCGACATCACCCTCTCCATCACGCCCACCGAGGCAACCTCCTCGCAGGCCGCGCCGATCACCGTTTCTGTTATCAATAATGAAACGGACCACAAGGAAGAGACGGACGAAGACATTCTCGCCCATCTCCCCGGCCAGGACAGAATCAGGCCGGAGACAATTGCGCCGGAGAAGACCGAACCGCAAAGCCATGCCCTCCCCGCGACTACGGCGGCGGCCCAGACTGAAAAAAATCCCCCTTCAGAAACAAGCTCCAGTGCAAGCCATGATCCCGAAGAAGCCGATGAACCGGAAGCGGTGGACGGCCTGCCCATCCCCACCTTGTGGGAGGAGCTGCCTTGCGGGCTGTTGGTTTTCGATTCGGTGGGGAACATGGTTTTTGCCAACCGCATGGGGTTGGAGCTGTTTGGATACGAGTCGGTGGCTGAATTGCAAGAGGTCCTGGAAAACCAGCGCCAGCGTTTCGCCCCCCATGCCGCGAACTTGCGGCCGCTTCCCGACAACCAGTGGCCGCAGGTTTTGGCGCAGAAGTCGCGCATGGCCCGTTCCGCCGTTTTGTCCATCGAAAAACCGGACCGGCGCCGGGCCTGGATTCGCATTGACTGTCTGCCGCATTTGCATGACGGCAAGATAACGCGTCTAAGCATGACCATCGTCAATCTCACCGGCGAACTCCCGCCTTTCCAGCCCCGGCCCGAGCCGCCTCCGCCCCCCTCGGTCAAAAAGGACAAACGCGGCCGCAAAAAACGCTGAGGCGCCGCGCGGTAAACTGTTGCCAACCACACCCCCTGCCTACCCGCCGCATTCACCTTGACGCTGAGGTCTCCGGTCAGGTATAGTTGAATTGGGGTTCATACGGGGCTCTGGTTCGCGGGAAACGGTACGCCGCCGGAGAAAAATAATATACGATCACGCCGGAGGCGAACATGCCGGAAGCGAAGGGTAATTACCAGGTGATTTTGGAGAAGGTGCCGGATGAGCGCCAGCCGGAAACCGCTTTGTTTCTATCGGGATGTTTTTCGCTGCCGCCGGCCTCGACCCGCGGTATTGCCGCTTCGGGACCAATTGCGGTGATTTCGGAGGTTACCCGCGAACAAGCCGAGGCCATTATGGCCGAACTCACCCCCTCCCTCCCCGCCGGCGTGACTCTGCGCCTGTCCGACGGACAGGAAACCACCCGGGTCAGCCGCCTGCAATGGCCCCGCCCGCCGCGAATTTACGGCCGCGATTTGGATGAATTCACCCTGATCAACCGCAGTCACGAATTGAAATGCCCCATCTGCGGCGGTCTCTTGCGGATTAACCAGGAACCGGACGGATTGAAGGCGATCCCGGCCGGACTCGAGAAACGGCGACGCAGCGACACCACCACCACCCGGTCGACCGCCGCTTCGGACAAGGATCCGCTGTTTTCCGGTTTGAAGCCTCTGGCGGGTGCGGGCGCGAATTTTGCCTCGCTCCGGTCGCTTCAGGCCGGCGACACCGGTTTTTGGCTGGACCACGGCCAGTCGGAGCAGGCCGGCCCGGTGCTGCAGGAGGAGGAGGGAAGGAAGCAGTCGGGGGAGACTTCCAACGCCAAACGCAGTTCGGGGGGGAAATCCTCGGCCGGCCTGGCGGCTTTTATGAAGCCGGGGGCTTATGCGTTGGTGGTGTCGCGGACCAAGGAGCCGCAGGCGGTGAAAATGATCGCGGAAATCATGGGCGTGAGCGAATCCGAGGCGCGGGATAAATGCCTGAACCTGGGTTTGTGCGTGGTTCGGGATGTGGCGCTGGATGAGGCGCAAAATCTCCTGGCCCGGTTCCGCAATTTGGGGGCGCGGGCGCGGATTGTGAAGCCGATGTAATGTGCCTCAACTCCACTCTATGGAGAAACGTTAACTCTACTACGCGACTGTTGTGGAACCGCCTCCACAACAGTCGTGTGATCAAGAGGTTGTAGAGTTAAATCATCGCCTCGCAAAGAAATCACCCTATTTCAGCACCATTCTGTACGCACGAAAAAAACCCTCCCGCCGCGTCAGGCCGTCGTCAGGCTGATTTTCTTGGTCACCGGCGCCATCTTTGGTAGAACCACTTTCAAAACCCCATCCTTCAAACTGGCCGTGACGTGTTCGCGGTCCACTTCCTCCGAGAGGGCGAAGGAACGCTTGTATTCGCCAACCCCGTATTCGGAATAGGCCAGGCGCTTGTTGGGAATTTCGCAAACGGCCGGAATTGCGCTCAAGGATAGGATGTTCTTTTCAATCGCTAAACTCACGCCATTGTCGTTGACCCCCGGCACATCGACAATCAGCGTCACCTCCTGGTCGGTCTCCAACAAATCCACCGCCGGCATATAGGTGCGCGCACCGGCGCCCTGCCCCTCCTCCGACATCTCCTTTACCCGCACTTCCCGGCTGTCTTCCGCCTCGGTGTCCGCCAGCGCTTTTTCTTCGGTCTGCTTTTCCATAGTCTCCATACTGCTCTCCTCGGCATATATAATTTTGATGAAATCCGGACTTTGGCCAAATCGCCCTGCCAACCGCCTAAAATGGTTCAAGTGCCGACGGCGATTTTCCTGGGTTTGTCAATCTCCGCCCGGGGAATGGCGATTTCGAGAACCCCGTTCTGCAACTTGGCCGTGACTTTGCCGGCTTCAATATTGAACGGCAACTGTACCGCCCGTTCAAAATTGCCCTCCATCCGCTCCTGCCGCACCAACTGGGCGTTGGATACCTCCAGATCGGGTGTGGCCCGGGACCCCTTGATGGTGATCTGCTTGCCTGAGACGGTCAGCTCCAAATCCTTCATGTCCACTCCCGGGAGCTCGCTGGTGAGGACGGCGCCGTCGTCATCGGCCCAGAGGTTGATGGAAGGGAATTCGCTGGCGAAATCCGGCTGGCCAATGAAACGGTTGAACAGATCGAAAGGACTGTCCATGGCTTCTCGCCTGGCTTGACGACGGGTCATATTGCGTAGCATTCGACTCTCCTTTGGCAAGGGAAAATTCTGCCTCGAATAAACAGTGGGCAAATACAATATAGTGTAGTAAACGAATAATGTTAATGTAAACGCGATTATATATTTTGACTGTCACCTGAACGGTAGGTTCGGTCGGTGGTTTTGCGGTTTCTTGGCAAAGCGGCCATGATTTCGCAGGAAATTGCTGGCGAGGGGCGGGGATTATTCCGATATTCATAGGATGACGAAAAATATCGGGTCGACAAAATAAATCGGATTTTTTTTGAAAGACAATGGATTCGCAGGTCAATTCCTATAATATTGCATTATCAGCCATGGGAAATGCGAGAGCGTTTTTATACCTTTTTATACCTTCGCGGTATAGAGGCGTTTTTATTGGGGTGCCGGTGGAATGGGGCGTCCCTGGGTCTATCTGGCCGGGAGGAGCGGGGCGGCATGGATTCTGATGACAAGATTGATTCTGACGATGCTACCGAGATGAACAGGCGGGAGTTTCTTGCCCTCTTGGCCGTAGCGGCGGCGACGATGATTGTACCTGGTTCGGGAGGGTTACTACAGGCGGGTACTCCGTATCGCAGTTACCAGCCGGGACCTTATGCCCCGCCACCAATTTATTCACCTAACTATCCGCCGCCTGGTTATGCGGCCTCCGGCTACGGCGCGGGAGGGTCTGGTGGTCCGATTCTCAATTTCCCCGATCCGCCGCCGGCGATTGTCAATAGTGCCACTTCCAGCGTTTCTTACGCTTCCTATAACTCGCCGACCTACCCCCAGCCGGTGTCGAGTTACAGTGCCTACAGTTCTCCAGCCTACGACTTGGCCTCCTATACTCAGCCCGCGTATGCCACCGTGCCGGCGTCTTACTCGACTTATACCACCACCACCGCAAGCTATAGCGCTTCCTCCAGCGCCGCCACTCCTCCGGCCAAACCGACCTATGCTCCTGCCGGCAACGGGGTAATAACCAGACAACCTCCCAATGGGGGCAAGGTAAGCGCCTTGTCGCGGAAAATGTGGGGCGCGGTGCCGCCGATTTCGGGTAAAATGACCCCGATGGGCCGGGTGGCGAAAATCACCATTCACCACGAAGGCGGCCAGACCCCGAACAACGATTCCTCCCCCATTCAAGTCGCGGCGACGCTGCGTATGATCCAGGGCCAGCACCACAAGCGCCTTGGCGCCGGCGACATTGGCTACCATTTTGTGATTGACCGTACCGGGATGATTTGGCAGGGCCGGGATTGGATGTACCAGGGCGCCCACACGTCGGGGGCTAACCCGAACAATCTTGGGGTGATGTTGTTGGGCAATTTCGAATTCCAGCAGCCGACCCCGGCGCAATTGATGTCGTTAAGCAGCTTGGTGGGTTCGCTGGTTCGCAAATACGGTTTGAATCCGGCGACTGACATTTACGGTCACAACGATTTTTGCAATACGGCCTGCCCGGGAAAATTCCTCAGCCCGCAAGTGCAAATCCTGCGTCGGAGTTTGAAGCGCTAAGGCTGTGACCGGTGAATGCGGGTAAAGTTTTTTTATTTGACAAGCGGGTGATAATCAATATACTTTTTCGCTTCACGGATGTAATTGCTGCGGGGCAGTCCGTGGAAAAGTTGTTTATTGCCGACCAAACGCTTCAGGTTGGGAAGATGCCCGAGTGGCCAAAGGGAACAGACTGTAAATCTGTCGGGCCCCGCCCTACGATGGTTCGAATCCATCTCTTCCCACCAGTTATTGCTTGCCCCTGCAACCTCAATGGTTGCAGGGGCTTTTAAGTTTCTGAAATCTTTTTCGCTCGATTTTGTAGTAGTATTTTTACAGATCGCAAGCCATCGCATCGTCGCTGTAAGTCGTTATTTGTCGGTCGGAATCGGTGGTGAAACTGTCCCCCGGCCTGTCCGCACTGTTTCGGACTTGCAAGAACGGCGCCGGTTCGGACGCATCGGCTGTCCCGGTTTTGGCGACCATTTCATTTTCAAGAACGTGGCGAAAGTGTGGCGAAGTATCCGGGCCAAAGAGCATTTTTAGAGCTGCCCCTATATCAGTTTTCAGCCTATGTCCCAGCCATTGGGCAATAAACCCTATGACGACCAGGCGGTAAGGGCGAAAATGCCGATCCAAACGAAACACCCGGGTTAAACTTGTAAAAGTTATTTTTGGGCAAAGCCTAACCATTATTACCAAGGCCGCAACCCTTAGGCGCCGCGCAGAAATATGGTGACCTGATTTATTTACCACAGAGACACAAACGACATAGAGAACCACAACCACAACCCACCTTTAATACCTGGCATTATTAAGTTTGTCGGTTGCGGTTCTCAGTGTCCTTTGTGTCTCTGTGGTTAAATAAAACTAACCAACTTATTTTTGCGCGGCGGCTTAGGGCTGCGGCCTTGCTTTATTGGTTTTGGACACCCTGGCAACCCAGGTGCTT